>CAZFLR010000003.1:102928-118885 GCA_964519385.1 uncultured Kineothrix sp. | reverse complement strand
CAGTAATATTAACAGCGCAAAGGCTAATTTAAATCCAAAATATAATTTTGATACCTTTGTAGTTGGAAGTAATAATAAATTTGCTCATTCCGCAGCACTTGCCGTGGCAGAATCTCCGGGCGAAGTTTATAATCCTCTTTTCCTTTATGGAGGAGCAGGTCTCGGAAAAACACACCTTATGCATTCCATCGGTCACTTTATATTGGAACAAAATCCTGAAATGAAGGTTTTATATGTAAATTCAGAGCAATTTACAAATGAAGTTATTGAGTCCATCAGAAGCGGTAATGCTGCTTCCATGACTAATCTTCGTGAAAAATACAGGACAATTGATGTTCTTCTCCTTGATGATGTACAGTTTATCATAGGAAAAGAAAGTACCCAGGAAGAATTTTTCCATACATTCAATGCCCTTCATACAGCCGGTAAACAGATTATTTTATCTTCAGATAAACCTCCTAAGGAAATGGAAATTTTAGATGAAAGATTTCGTTCCAGATTTGAATGGGGTCTTATCGCAGACATCCAGGCTCCGGATTATGAAACAAGAATGGCTATTCTCAAAAAGAATATTTCAAATTACGGTATTGAAATAGACGAAGAAATTCTTAAATACATCGCTACCAACATCAAATCAAATATACGTGAATTAGAAGGAGCCCTCAGAAAGGTTATGGCATCTTCCAAGCTTAACAATACAGAGCTATCCATGGAAGTTGCAGAGGATGCCTTAAAGGATATTATTTATCCGGAAGCTCCTAAAGAAATAACACCAGACCTTATAATGAATGTGGTTGCAGAACATTTTGGTGTATCCGTAGCGGATATTACATCTTCAAAAAGAAATTCTGAATTTGTTCTTCCGAGACAGATATTTATGTATCTATGCAGGGAAATGATAGATATACCTTTTAAATCCATTGGTAATCTATTAGGAAAAAAAGACCATTCTACAATTATGCATGGTGTAGATAAAATAAAAAAAGAAATTCAAAACAATGAAGATATAAAAAACAAAGTAGATATCATCAGAAAGAAGATAAATCCTTCTTAATATCCACACTTTGTTGATATCTTATGTGGAAAACATGTTAAAAATATGTTAAAAAATAAGCTGATGTCATATCGGCTTATTTTTCACTTATAAAGGGATGTTTATAAATTCATTTTTATACCCTTAAAAAATATACCATTATCCCCAACTTATCCATTCCCTTTTTCCCTAAAAAATAGTATAATGGAATAGGTTATGAACATTTCCACAACTATTACTATTAATATTACTGAATCTTTTATAATTATTTATTTTTTTGCGTTAAAGGAGTTTTAAACAATGAAGTTAATATGTAAAAAATCAAATCTTTTAAACGGAGTACAGATTGTATCAAAAGCAGTTCCTTCTAAAACGACAATGCCTATTTTAGAATGTATATTAGTAGATGCTTCTTTAAATGAAATAAAGCTGACTGCAAATGATATGGACCTTGGTATTGATACTGTTATAGAAGGTGAGATTTTAGAAAGAGGTATCATTGCCCTTGATGCAAAGATATTCCTTGAGATTGTAAGAAAACTTCCTGATAATGATGTAACGATAGAAACAGATTCTAATTTGAATGTTTTTATAAGTTGTGAAAAAGCTAATTTTAATATTGTAGGAAAATCAGGAGATGATTTTTCTTATCTTCCGGTGATTGAAAGAGAAAATCCTGTAATACTTTCACAGTTTACATTAAAAGAAATGATAAGACAGACTATTTTTTCAATTTCTGATAATGACACAAATAAATTAATGACAGGAGAACTTTTTGAGATAAATGAAGATGAACTTAAGATAGTATCTCTTGACGGACACAGGATTTCCATAAGAAATAATAATCTTAAAAATTCATATGATCACAGAAAGGTGATAGTTCCGGGTAAAACCTTAAATGAAATCAGTAAAATTTTAACCGGTGAAGCAGACAAGGATGTAAATATTTATTTTACCGACAAACACATTATTTTTGAATTTGATCAGACAGTGGTTGTATCCAGACTGATAGAAGGTGAATATTTCAAAATAGATCAGATGATTTCTTCTGACTACGAAACGAAGGTTAAAATAAATAAAAAAGAATTATTAAATTGTATAGACAGAGCAACGCTTCTTGTAAAAGAAGGAGATAAAAAACCTATTATTATTGATATTAAGGACGGATTCATGGAGCTTCGCATTAATTCTACCATAGGAAGTATGAATGAATTAATTGATATAAGCAAAGAAGGAAAAGATCTTATGATAGGATTTAATCCTAAATTCCTCATAGATGCATTAAAGGTTATTGATGATGAAGAAATTGAAATGTATATGGTGAATCCTAAAGCACCGTGTTTTATTAAGGATGCAGACAAAACTTATTTATATCTGATTCTTCCGGTTAACTTTAATTCAGTGAGATAATGAGGAAGGTTAAATTATGGAAAAGCTTTTAATTAAAGATGATTTTATAAAACTTGGACAGGCTCTGAAGCTTTGCGGAATTGCTCAATCAGGAATAGATGCAAAAATTATGATTCTTGAGGGAGAAGTAAAATATAACGGAGAGACTGAGTATCAGAGAGGTAAAAAGTTATATGAAGGAGATACCTTTGAAGTAAATGGAAAGGTATTTAAAATAGTAAAGTAGGTTACATTGTGATTATTCAATCGATTAAGCTTGAAAATTTCAGAAATTATGAGGCATTGGACCTTAATTTTGAAAAAGGAACCAATATTCTTTATGGAGATAATGCGCAGGGAAAAACAAATGTACTTGAGGCAATTTATTTGTCTGCCACAACTAAATCCCATAAGGGAAGCAAAGATAAAGAAATTATAAGATTTTTAAATGAAGAAGCACATATTCGTACAAATATTGAAAAAGAAGGTATGGAATATCGTGTAGATATGCATCTTCGTAAAAATAAATCAAAGGGAATTGCCATTAATGGACAACCTATAAAAAAGGCTGCAGATCTTATAGGTCTTTTAAATGTTGTATTTTTTTCACCTGAGGACCTTTCAATTATAAAAAACGGTCCTTCGGAAAGAAGAAAATTTGTTGATATGGAGCTTTTCCAAATTGATAAATATTATCTTTATAATTTGAATCAGTATAATAAAATTATAAATCAGAGAAATAAACTTCTTAAGGAATTTTGTTTTAACAGTGATTTAAATGAGACTCTTCATATATGGAATATGCAGCTTGTGACATATGGCAGGCAGATTATAAAAAGACGTATGGAATTTACGGAACAGTTGAATGAAATCATATTTGATATACATAAAAATCTTTCCGGGGAAAAAGAAGAGTTAAAAATTATATATGAACCAAATGTGAGTGAAGAAGATTTTGAGATAAGGCTTAAAAATTCACAGGAAAAAGACATTAAATTAAAAATGACATCTGTTGGACCTCACAGAGATGATTTTTGTTTTATGGTAAATGGTGTGGATATTCGTAAATATGGTTCTCAGGGACAACAGAGGACGGCGGCTTTATCTTTGAAGCTTGCAGAAATAGAACTTGTAAAAAAAGTAACCGGTGATAATCCTGTACTTTTACTTGATGATGTTTTGTCAGAGCTTGATAGTAACCGTCAGAATTATCTTTTAAACAATATAGGTGATATTCAGACGATTATTACCTGTACCGGTCTTGATGAATTTATAAATAACCGTTTTGAAATTGACAAAATATTCAAGGTTTCAAATGGTATAATCGAATCAGAAAATTAGTTTTTTAATTTGGGAGGAATATTCATGAGTGAAAATTACGGAGCTGACAATATACAGATTTTGGAAGGTCTTGAGGCAGTTCGTAAAAGACCGGGTATGTATATAGGAAGCACGTCTTTGAGAGGACTTCATCATCTTGTTTACGAAATTGTTGACAATTCTGTAGATGAAGCCCTGGCAGGATATTGTAATGAAATTAAAGTATTTATAAATGAAGATAATTCTATTACGGTTGAAGACAACGGAAGAGGTATTCCTGTAGGAATAAATAAAAAAGCCGGAATTCCTGCGGTTGAAGTAGTATTTACTATACTTCATGCAGGAGGTAAATTCGGAGGCGGAGGATACAAGGTATCCGGAGGTCTTCATGGTGTTGGTGCATCTGTTGTGAATGCACTTTCCAACTGGCTTGAGGTTGAAATTTGCAGCGATGGTAAAATTCACAAACAGAGATATGAAAAGGGACATGTATGTTATCCTTTGAAGGTAATAGGTGAATGTCCGAAGGATAAGACGGGAACAAAGGTTACTTTTCTTCCGGATGACACTATTTTTGAAGATACAGTTTATGATCATGATATTTTGAAGCAGAGACTTCGTGAAATGGCATTCCTTACAAAAAATCTCAAAATTGTTCTTATTGATAAAAGAGAAGAAGATTATGAGAAGGTATTCCATTATGAAGGCGGAATCAAGGAATTTGTAGAATATCTTAATTCAAGCAAAACAGCTCTTTATGAACAGGTTCTTTATTTTGAAGGAATGAAGGATAATGTTTATGTTGAAGTTGCAATGCAGCATAATGATTCTTATAATGAATCATCCTTCAGTTTTGTAAATAATATCAATACTCCGGAGGGTGGTACGCATCTTGCCGGTTTTCGTAATGCTATTACCAAGACATTTAATGATTATGCCAGATCAAATAAATTGTTAAAAGACAGCGAGTCAAATCTTACAGGTGAAGATATAAGAGAAGGTATGACTGCAATTGTGTCAATAAAGATAGAGGATCCTCAGTTTGAAGGACAGACAAAGCAAAAACTCGGAAATTCTGAGGCAAGAGGAGCAGTTGACGGAATTGTAAGTGAACAGCTCACTTATTTCCTTGAGCAGAATCCTAATGTAGCAAAAATAATCTGTGAAAAATCCATTATGGCACAGAGAGCGAGAGAAGCAGCGAGAAAAGCAAGAGACTTGACACGCCGTAAAACTGCACTTGAGGGAATGAGTCTTCCGGGTAAGCTTGCAGACTGTTCTGATAAAGACCCTAAGAATTGTGAGATTTATATTGTAGAGGGAGATTCCGCCGGAGGTTCTGCAAAGACGGCAAGAAATCGTGCAACTCAGGCAATTTTGCCGCTGCGCGGAAAAATTTTAAATGTTGAAAAGGCAAGACTTGACCGTATTTACGGTAATGCAGAGATAAAGGCAATGATTACTGCATTTGGTACAGGTATTCATGAGGATTTTGATATTTCAAAACTTCGTTATCATAAAATTATTATCATGACAGATGCCGATGTGGATGGAGCTCATATTGCTACACTGATGCTTACCTTTATTTATCGTTTTATGCCGGAGCTTATTAAACAGGGTTATGTATATCTTGCACAGCCTCCTCTTTACAAGCTTGAGAAAAATAAAAAGATATGGTATGCGTACAGTGATGAAGAACTTGACAGTATTTTGACGGAAGTGGGCCGTGATCAGAATAACCGTATCCAGCGTTATAAAGGTCTTGGGGAGATGGATGCGGATCAGCTTTGGGAAACTACCATGGATCCTGAACGTCGTGTTCTTCTCAAAGTAACTATGGATGAACAGGCTGAATCAGAAATTGACCTTACTTTTACCACCTTAATGGGAGATAAAGTAGAGCCTAGAAGAATTTTTATTGAAGAAAACGCTAAGTTTGTTAAGAATTTAGACATCTAAGAGGTAAAAAATGGACGAATATATATTTGATAAAGTCAAAAATGTCGATTTAAAAAAGACAATGGAAACGTCTTATATTGATTACGCGATGAGCGTAATTGCATCCAGAGCACTTCCTGATGTAAGAGACGGATTAAAACCTGTACAAAGAAGAGTTCTTTATTCCATGATAGAGCTTAATAACGGGCCGGATAAACCACATCGTAAGAGTGCGCGTATCGTTGGTGATACGATGGGTAAATATCACCCACATGGTGACAGTTCGATTTATGGTGCACTTGTAAATATGGCACAGGAATGGTCTACCCGTTATCCTCTTGTTGACGGACACGGAAATTTCGGTTCAGTTGACGGTGACGGCGCAGCCGCCATGCGATACACAGAAGCAAGACTGTCTAAAATATCAATGGAGCTTCTTGCAGATATCAATAAAGATACTGTAGATTTTGTACCTAACTTTGATGAAACAGAAAAGGAACCGACCGTACTTCCGAGCCGTTATCCGAATCTTCTGGTGAACGGTACCACGGGTATTGCCGTAGGTATGGCAACAAATATACCACCTCACAATTTAAGAGAAGTTGTCGATGCGGTTGTAAAAATTATTGATAATACCGTAATAGAAGACAGAGAAACAGATATTGAAGAGGTTATGGACATTGTAAAAGCACCGGATTTTCCTACCGGAGCTGTTATATTGGGAACCAGAGGCGTTGAGGAAGCATATCGTACAGGAAAAGGAAAAATAAGAGTACGTGCTGTGACAAATATTGAGACAATGCCAAACGGAAAAAACAGAATTATTGTAACTGAGCTTCCGTATATGGTAAATAAAGCAAATCTTATTATTAAGATTGCTGACCTTGTAAAGACGAAAAAGATAGATGGAATTACAGATCTGAGAGATGAGTCAAACCGTGAGGGAACACGTGTTGTAATAGAGCTTCGCAAGGATGTAAATGCCAATATTGTATTAAACCAGCTTTATAAACATACACAGCTTCAAGATACATTTGGTGTGAATATGCTGGCACTTGTCAATAATGAGCCGAAGGTCATTAATCTTCTGGATATGCTGAAGTATTATTTGAAACATCAGGAAGATGTTGTGACAAGAAGAACGAAATACGATCTGAATAAAGCAGAAGAAAGAGACCATATTTTACAGGGATTGTTGATTGCGCTTGATAATATTGATGAAGTAATCAAAATTATCAGAGGAAGTGCAAATACACAGATTGCAAAACAAAATTTAATTGAAAGATTCGGACTTTCAGAAATACAGGCGCAGGCAATCGTAGACATGAGACTCCGTGCTCTTACAGGTCTCGAAAGAGAAAAACTTGAAGCAGAGCATGCTGAGCTTATTAAAAAGATTGCAGAATTAAAAGCTATTCTTGCAGACAGAAAGCTTCTTCTCGGTGTTATCCGTACAGAAATCAAAGCGATTGCCGATAAATATGGTGATGACAGAAGGTCAAAGATTGGCTTTGATGAATTTGATATTACAATGGAAGATATGATTCCAAGAGAAAACACAGTCATTGCAATGACATCTTTAGGATATATAAAGAGAATGACAGTGGATAATTTCCATGCGCAGAACAGAGGAGGTAAGGGAATTAAGGGAATGCAGACAATCGAGGATGATTATATAGAAGATCTTCTTATGATGTTAACGCATTATCATATAATGTTCTTTACGAATATGGGTCGTGTATATCGGATGAAGGCATATGAAATACCTGAAGCCGGAAGAACGGCAAGAGGAACAGCTATTATCAATCTTCTTCAATTAAATCCGGGCGAGAAAATAAGTGCTGTTATACCGATTCCGGATGATCATGACCTTAGTGAAAAGAATTTATTTATGGTAACCAAAAACGGTACTGTAAAGAAAACAGCTATCAGCGAATATAACAACATCCGTAAAAATGGTCTTATTGCCATTAATTTAAGAGATGATGATGAGCTTATAGAGGTAAAACTTACAGATAAAAATACCGAAATTTTCCTTGTTACCAAAAATGGTATGTGTATTCGCTTTAAAGAGACAGATGTAAGACGTACAGGCCGTGCTTCCATGGGTGTTATCGGTATGAATTTGTCAGATACCGATGAAATTATAGGAATGCAGCTTGATCATCAGGGAGACAGTCTTCTTATAGCATCTGAAAAAGGTATGGGTAAACGTACTTATCTGGATGAATTTACAGTTCAGAAACGAGGCGGTAAGGGAGTAAAATGTTACAAAATTACTGACAAAACAGGTTATGTTGTAGGTGTAAAGGCAGTAAACGACGAACATGAAATTATGATGATAACAAATGAAGGTATCATTATTCAGATTCGTATGGAAGATGTTTCTACCCTCGGAAGAATTACCTCCGGTGTAAAACTTATCAATATTGCGGATAATGTAAAGGTTGCAAAGATTGCCAAAGTCCGTGAAAAGGTATCAGACGGAACACAGGAATTAGAGGATGAAGAAACGATAGAAATATCAAAAAAAGATACAGAGTAAATGTAAAACAATTGCGGCGATAAATGAATCGCCGCAATTTTATGGATTCTTTTATAAATAATTATCAGAGGAGATGGAAAAAATGGAATCATACAGTATTTTTCTTGATTTGGCCATTATTATTACAGCAGCTAAATTTTTTGGACTTGTTGCCAGAAAGTTAAAGGCTCCGCAGGTTGTGGGAGAAATTATTGCCGGATTATTGATAGGACCGAGTGTGCTTGGTATTGTAAATCAGACAGATTTTTTAATACAAATTGCAGAGATAGGTGTTGTTCTGTTAATGTTCAGTGCCGGCCTTGGAACAGATTTGAAGGAGCTTTTAAAAACAGGACCGATTGCATTTTTGATTGCCTGTTGCGGAGTGGGAATTCCTCTTGTATCCGGAGCAGTTTTTTATATGTGCTACTATGGCATGTCCCCATGGGGAAGCGAAGGATTCTATAAGGCAGTATTTATAGGAACGATTATGACGGCAACAAGTGTAAGTATTACTGTATCTTCTTTGAAAGAAATGGGTAAACTGAAATCAAAGATAGGTACTACAATCGTAAGTGCAGCTATTATTGATGATATTATAGGTATCATGGTTCTTACGTTTGTTATAGGATTTAAAAACCCGGATGCACAGCCCGGTAAAGTCGTTATCAATACGCTTTTGTTCTTTGTATTTGCCATCTGTGTCGGATATATCAGCTACAAAATATTTAAAATCGTAGACAAAAGATATCCTCATACAAGACGTATTCCTATTGCAGGACTTGCATATTGTTTTGCACTTGCTTTTATAGCGGAGGCATGTTTTGGTATTGCAGATATTACTGGAGCTTATTTTGCCGGAATTATTCTTTGCAGTATAAGAGATTCGGATTATATTGCAGAAAAGATGGACATTAATTCTTATATGCTTTTCGGACCGGTATTTTTTGCCTCTATTGGTCTTAAAACGGAGCTTCACGACATGAATCTTCCTATTATTCTGTTTTCTATAGGATTTGTAATTGTGGCATTGCTTTCAAAGATTATAGGATGCGGACTGATAGCAAAGATTTGCAGATTCAGTTGGTCAGATTCATTGAAAATAGGTATCGGAATGATGACACGCGGAGAGGTTGCATTGATTGTTGCTCAGAAGGGTCTTTCTTCAGGATTGGTGGAACCGGTATATTTTACATCAGTTATTCTGCTTATCATTTTATCTTCCGTATTGACACCTATCTGTTTAAAACTACTGTTTGCAAAAGAATAAAAATAAAATTATAAGGAGGACGTTATTTTGAAGGATTTAAAAGGAACAAGAACAGAAGCAAATTTAATGGCTGCTTACGCAGGAGAATCCCAGGCAACGAACAAGTACACTTATTTTGCATCAAAGGCTAAAAAGGACGGATATGTGCAGATTTCAAATATTTTTAAAGAGACTGCTGAAAACGAGAGAGAGCATGCAAAATTATGGTTTAAGCTTTTACACGGAGGTTCTATCGGTGAGACTGTAGATAATTTAAAAGATGCAGCAAAAGGAGAAAATTTTGAATGGACAGATATGTATGCTACTTTTGCAAAAGAAGCAAGAGAAGAAGGTTTTGAATATATAGCAAATCTGTTTGAAGGTGTGGCAGCAGTCGAAAAGGAACATGAGGAGAGATACAGAAAGCTTATTTCAAATATTGAAGAAGGAATTGTATTCTCAAGAGACGGAGATACTATCTGGCAATGTCTGAATTGCGGACATATCTGCATTGGTCAGAAGGCTCCTGAAGTTTGTCCTGTATGTGCACATCCTCAGAGTTATTTCCAGATAAAACCTGAAAATTATTAAAAATATTTTTATAAAAAGAATCATAAAAAATGGCTTTGACTAAATATCAAAGCCATTTTCTTATGTAATTAATTATTTTTAGTATGTTCTGTAAGCATCTAATATTTTACTTGAATTTGTACTGTTCTTTCTGCTGTTTCCGATTTTTACCTTGTTTGCTTTAACGTAATAGTAGTTATGTGAAGCAGACGGTGAGTATTTAACACGTGCAGATGTTCCTTTTACGTTCTTAGCTACAGCTTTCCAGTTATCGTCAGCAGCAGCTTTCCAATATACGGTATAGGACTTGGCACCGACAACCTTAGACCATTTTAAAGTTCCTGATGTTGCTCTGTAAGAAGATCTGCTGATACTCTTAACTACAGAACCCGGAATATATGTCTTATAAGATGTCCATCCGCTGTAATATTTCTTATTGTTGATAGTTACATATGAGCGGACACGATATTTAAATGCATAAGAGAATAATTTGGTTGCATTAATGGAATATGTATTTGAATATCTGCTTGTTATTGTCTTAGTTGTTAATTTCTTTGCATTTCCGTTTTTATTGATGTAATAAATCTGAAGCTGATAACCATCTGTATTTGAAGCAACGGAAGTCGGATTCCAGCTAAATTTTGTAGATTTTGATGAGTTATAACGATCAATAATATTTAATAAATTCGGCTTCGTAGGTACCGGTACACAATAAACATACTTCGGATAATTTGTAGAATAAGGAACTAAAATGGAAGGATTGGCAACATTTCTGTAAGGAAGAACAGCAATCTTATATTCCGTATTGTTAGGAACAGAAAGAGTAAAGGAAGTTCCCGTTGTAGGTCCTACAGTAGTATAGCCGCTATCAGTAGAAAGTGCCTTGTAAACCATATAACCGGTCGCGCCCTGTACGGCATTCCATGTAACCGTTACCTTATTCTGGGTTGCAGATGTCTGTGTCAGAGTCGTTATGTTGTTTGGTGATGTATCAATCTTAAGATTAACCCATGGGCTGACATCAGTTGCAGAATTATAAGCTCTAACTCTTACATAATAGGTAGAACCGGCATTTAAAGAATAAAAGCTATAATAGTTTGAAGAAGATGTTGATTTCGTAACATAAGTTCCTTCCACACCGGAGTTTGAAATCTGTACTTCGTAGCGCTTTACAGTTACATCAGTTGACCATTCAACTCTGGCAGATGTTGTAGAAGCATTTGTCTGTTTTAAATTAGTAGGAGCCGCTGCTGCCTGAGCATCCATTGGTTTTGCTGTGAGAACTGCACAAAACGCAAAAGCTGCTGCAAAAAGCGCGAGCTTTTTAAAAATGTTGGTTTTCATAAAATCCTCCCTTGAAAATATTAAAAATTTAAAGTTAATTTAAGTTTATTAAAGGAAAATAGAAAAGTCAACTCATTTTAAGAAAATGTGAAAGTTTTATGAATTTTATATATGAAAAAATAAAAAACACCATCCCCATGGAGTCTAAGTCCACAAAAACAGTGTTTCGTGCGCGATCAGGGGCTCGAACCCTGGACACCCTGATTAAGAGTCAGGTGCTCTACCAACTGAGCTAATCGCGCATGCGATATTCGTTTATTTACAACGCAAGAGTTATTATAGTATAATAAAACGGAGTTTGCAAGCACTTTTTTAAAAAAAAGAAAGAAAAAAGAAAGAAGGATTAAAAAATTGATAGATTCACATGCACATTATGATGATGAAGCCTTTGATAAAGACAGGGATGAGCTGCTTTCTTCCGTATTTGAAAGCGGGATTAAAAAAATAATTAATGTCGGTGCGAGTATGAAGAGCTGTAAGACAACCCTGGCTTTGGCAGAAAAATATGAAAATATGTACGCAGCTATAGGTGTACATCCCAGTGATACGGCAGATTTAAAGGAAGAAGATATGAAATGGCTGGCTGAAAAAAGCCGTCTTTCAAAGGTTGTGGCAATCGGGGAAATTGGTTTGGACTATTATTGGGATGAGCCGGACCGTGAAATACAGCAAAAATGGTTTAAAAGACAGCTTACGCTGGCTAAAGAAGAGAAGCTTCCTGTGATTATACACTCCAGAGATTCTGCAGCAGATACGATTTCCGTTATGAAAGAATGTGAGGCAGATACAATACCGGGTGTGATTCATTGTTATTCCTATACCAAAGAGACGGCAAGAGAATTTCTTGATATGGGGTATTATTTTGGTGTAGGAGGAGTTCTGACATTTAAAAATGCAAAAAAATTAAAGGAAGCGGTTACATATATCCCTATGGAAAGAATTCTTCTGGAAACAGATTGTCCGTACCTTTCACCTGAACCAAACAGGGGCAAAAGAAATTCATCATTAAACATACCTTATGTCGTGCAGGTTATGGCACAGCTTAAGGGCATGACTGAAGAAGAAATTATTCGTATTACAAGTGAAAATACAAAAAAATTGTTTCACATATAAATATTAAAAAAAAAGGAAGACAACAATATGGCTTATTTAGGAAATCCGTCAGGAACAATAGAAGTATTACAGAAATACAATTTTAACTTTCAAAAAAAATACGGACAGAATTTTTTGATTGATCCGCATGTGCTTGATAAGATTATCGGTGCAGCAGAAATTACAAAGGATGACTGTGTCCTTGAAATAGGTCCGGGAATCGGAACTATGACACAATATCTTGCTGAGAATGCCCGGGAAGTAATTGCGGTGGAAATTGATAAGAATCTGATTCCTATTCTGGAAGATACACTTTCTTCATATGACAATATAAATGTCATAAATGAAGATATTTTAAAAGTAGATATTGCAAAAATTGTGGAAGAAAAGAATGGAGGAAAACCGGTAAAAGTTGTTGCCAATCTTCCGTACTATATCACAACTCCGATTATTATGGGACTTTTTGAAAGCCATGTTCCGCTCAAAAGCATAACTATTATGGTTCAAAAGGAAGTGGCGGACCGGATGAAGGTCGGTCCCGGAACAAAGGATTACGGAGCACTTTCCCTTGCAGTTCAGTATTATGCAAAACCGGAAATTGTGGGAAATGTTCCTCCGAATTGTTTTATTCCGCGTCCGAATGTGGGAAGTGCGGTTATAAAGCTCACAAGATATGAAACTCCACCCGTTGATGTGGAAAATGAGCGCAGAATGTTTTCCATCATAAGAGCAAGCTTTAACCAGAGAAGGAAGACTCTGGTAAACGGTCTTGTCAACGGCGGAATTGCGCAGAAGGAAGAAATTCTTTCGGCACTTGAAAAAATGGGTCTATCTCCGTCTGTCAGGGGAGAAGCTTTATCACTGGAACAATTTGCATATTTATCTAATATTTTATAAGAATAAATATGTGTTATTTTTTGACTTAAGTAGTGTCGTATGTTACACTAAAACGGAATTAAAAATAGGGGAATCAGTCCTTTTTTACATAATACGAGGTGAAAAAATTGGATAAGTATGAATATCGAATCCGGGCAGAGGAAATTAATGATCTCATTGAGAAAAAAGAATATGTGGAGGCTGTTAAAATAGCGGACACAATTGATTGGAGAAGAGTGCGAAGCGTTGTTATGCTTTGTAAGGTAAGTGAACTTTATAAGATTAACCGGCGTTATGAAGAAAGTAAAGAAGTTCTTCTTTTAGCATATGAACTCCAGAATAAATCTCGTAAAATAATTTACTCTCTGTGTGAGCTTTCAATCAAACTGGAAGAAACGGTACAGGCAGTAGAATATTACAAGGAATTTATTAAAATCGCGCCGAGAGATACCGGCCGTTTCATTCTTCAGTACAGGCTTTACGAAGCACAGGATGTAAGTCTGGAAGAAAGAATTGCAGTTCTTGAGGAATATAAGAAACGTGATTATCGTGAGAAATGGGCTTATGAGCTTGCATATTTGTACCATCGCATAGGTCTTGCAACCCGTTGTGTGGAAGAGTGTGATGAGTTGATTCTCTGGTTTGGAGAAGGAAAATATGTTATTAAAGCATTGGAATTAAAGATGCTTCACGCGCCTCTGACTCCGGAGCAGCAGGAAATATATAATGCAAGATTTATGGTACCGGTGACAGAAGTTCCTGAAGAACAGACAGAACAGCAGGAACAGGAAGAGGTAGAACCGTCTCTTTCCATTGAAATTAAATCTGTGGAGGCAACGCGTGCCAAGACAGCAGAGATTCCAAGTAAAGAGGTAAACGAAGAGGTTGAGGAATCCGATGCCTTATACCGGGCAGAAACAGAGGAGACGGAAGAAAATACGGATGAAGATCAGGATATGAAGATCGTGAATCCAAATGAGGATCTTGATATTCAGGTAAAAATGATTGATGTAGGAGATGAATATAATACAATCAATCTTCAGGATGAGCTTGCCAGAAATCTCGCAGAAATTTTTGCAAAAGAGGATATGGAGGCTTCTGATGCAACGAAAGCACTTCCGATTGACTCTATTTTTGAAGCAGCATCACAAAACCTTGAAGAAATAACGAAGGAAATAGTTCCTGCAGAGGAAGAAATCGAAGAGGTAGAAGAGATTGCCCCAGTGGAGGAGGAAATAGAAGAGGTAGAAGAAATAGCTCCTGTGGAGGAAGAAATCGAAGAGGTAGAAGAGATTGCTTCTGTGGAGGAAGAAATCGAAGAGATAGAAGAGATTGCCCCAGTGGAGGAGGAAATAGAAGAGATAGAAGAAATAGCTCCCGCAGAGGAAGAAGTAAAAGAAGTGGAGCCTATTGTATTCAATCAGAATCAGCCACTGCCGGAGGAATTCATTCAGGCTGTCCAGAATGCAGCAATAGAAGCTGCAAAGCAGGCAGCAGCGCAGGCTACAGCGGAAGCAATGAAGGATATAAGACCGGAAGTGAAAGAAGAGCCGGAGCCGGAAAAAGTGGAACCGGAGAATTTGCCGGAAAGTAATGACGGTGGAGAGCCGGCAGCGGAAGAACCGGAAGAGCTTGTAGAAAAACAAATTACAGGTCAGCTTAGCTTTTCAGATATTATGGCAGAGTGGGAAGAGACGAAGAAGGCAAACGAGGAGAAGCATCTGCAGGAAATGAAGCAAAGGGTTATGGAACAGACAGGACCGTTGCTTTCCGACTTTGATGCTGCTGCGCGGGCAAGTGTAAATTCCGATTTTGATATGTTAAGTCCAATGCTTGATATTTTTTCAGATACGGACAATCTTGTTACGGAAGTGGAAGATGCACTGAAGGAAGAAATGCCTGAGACAGAAGAGGTATCTGAGGAGCCGGAAGAGCCTGATGAGGACAGACCGAGCAGCTTTAATACGGAAGAAATCAATGGTTTAGAAGAAAAATTGATGGGTGCTCTCAGTGTTCAGCATTATGATACGGCAAGTATTCAGGCATCTGTTCTTGAGACTGAGATGACAAAGGAAGAAAAAACCATCAGTCCGCGTACTTTGACAATGGAAGAAAAAGAGTTATTCGGGGAAATTGCACCAAATAAAGAGTATCAGGAGAAGGTAGCTGAGGTTCTTGACCGTGCGTCACTGCTTCCTTACACAAACAACATCATTATTTCCGGAGAAAAGGAAACAGGAACTGTCAGAACGGCTGAAAATATTGCAAAATATCTCGCTTCGGCAAATCGTTCTTTTTCAGGAAAAACGAAGCTTTTCTCAAGTGAGGAATTTACGGGTAAAGATATTTTTTCAATTGTAAATGAACTGACAAACGGTATTTTGATTATTGATAATGCCGGAGAAATGTCAACGGATTTATGCAATAAGCTGATTAAAGCCGGAAATGAGATGGAAGACGGCGGAATTCTCTATATTCTTACAGACACAGCTTCCGGTATCGAAAAACTTGAAAAAACGTATGAAAAGATTTCGGAGAACTTTAATCTGAAGATAGAAATCTCTGCGCTGGATAATGACGGTCTTGTCAAATACGGAAAATTGTATGCGAAAGAAAAAGAGT
>CAZFLR010000003.1:0-102828 GCA_964519385.1 uncultured Kineothrix sp. | reverse complement strand
CTGGATAATGACGGTCTTGTCAAATACGGAAAATTGTATGCGAAAGAAAAAGAGTGCGTCACTGCTTCCTTACACAAACAACATCATTATTTCCGGAGAAAAGGAAACAGGAACTGTCAGAACGGCTGAAAATATTGCAAAATATCTCGCTTCGGCAAATCGTTCTTTTTCAGGAAAAACGAAGCTTTTCTCAAGTGAGGAATTTACGGGTAAAGATATTTTTTCAATTGTAAATGAACTGACAAACGGTATTTTGATTATTGATAATGCCGGAGAAATGTCAACGGATTTATGCAATAAGCTGATTAAAGCCGGAAATGAGATGGAAGACGGCGGAATTCTCTATATTCTTACAGACACAGCTTCCGGTATCGAAAAACTTGAAAAAACGTATGAAAAGATTTCGGAGAACTTTAATCTGAAGATAGAAATCTCTGCGCTGGATAATGACGGTCTTGTCAAATACGGAAAATTGTATGCGAAAGAAAAAGAGTATGCAATTGATGATATGGGTATTCTTGCGCTGTATAACCGGATTGAGGAAAGACAAACCAACGAACATGCAGTCACGGTGGATGAGGTGAAAGAGATTGTAGATCATGCAATTGATAGATCTGAGAAGAAGAATCTTTCACACTTTATGGATGTTATTTTTGCTAAGAGATACGATAAGGATGACATGATTGTTCTTAGAGAAAAAGACTTTTTAAATGACTAGGAGAGGTTGTTATGGCAGGTAATAAAACTATGGAAAATCCGATTTTTATAACAAAAGCGGATGAATATGTATTTGCACAGGGAAATCATTATGAAATCTATGAGAAAATGGGTGCACATAAGGCAGTGGTAAACGGTGTGGAAGGTGTTTATTTCGCCGTGTGGGCTCCAAATGCACAGTATGTCAATGTCATCGGATCCTTCAATGACTGGGATTTGTATAAAGATAATATGCAGCGTCTCGGGGACGGAGGAATTTTTGCACTTTTTATTCCGGAAGCAAAAGTCGGTGATATGTACAAATATGTCATTACAACACCTTCCGGTGAAAAGCTTTACAAGGCAGACCCGTATGCAAATCAGGCGCAGCTTCGTCCGGACAATGCATCCATTGTAGCGGATTTATCAGATTTTACATGGACAGATACCTCATGGATGCGAAATCGTGAGACGACTGACTGGAATAAAAAGCCGATGGCTATTTATGAATGTCATATTGGTTCATGGATGAAACATCCTGTACCGGAGGATGATGAAAAGGCAACGGGATTTTATAATTATTGCGAATTTGCCGACCGTTTTGTTGAATATTGCAAGGAAATGAAATATACCCATGTGGAGCTGATGGGTATTGCAGAGCATCCGTTTGACGGTTCCTGGGGATATCAGGTAACCGGATATTATGCACCAACTTCACGTTACGGAACACCGAGGGATTTTATGTATTTAGTGAATAAGCTTCACAAAAATAATATCGGTGTAATTCTTGACTGGGTTCCGGCTCATTTTCCTAAGGATGATTTTGGTCTTGCAACATTTGACGGAACTTGTCTGTATGAGCATCCGGATACAAGAAGAGGAGAGCATCCGGACTGGGGAACCAAAATCTTTAATTATGCAAAAAATGAGGTTCGCAATTTCCTGATAGCAAATGCGATGTTCTGGGTAGAAAAATTCCATGTTGATGGACTTCGTGTGGATGCGGTCGCTTCCATGCTTTATCTGGATTATGGAAGAAAAGACGGAGAATGGCTTCCGAATGAATACGGAAATAATAAAAATCTGGATGCCATCGAGTTTTTCCGTCATTTAAATTCAATGATGAAAAAGAGAAATCCGGGAGCAGTCATGATAGCGGAGGAATCGACCGCATGGCCTCTGGTGACAGGAGACCCGACGGAAGGCGGACTTGGATTTACATTTAAATGGAATATGGGATGGATGCATGATTTTTGTGAATATATGAAACTGGATCCGTTATTCCGTAAAAACAATCATTACTCTCTGACATTTGCAATGAGCTACAATGAAAGTGAAAATTATATTTTACCGCTTTCCCATGATGAGGTGGTGCATCTGAAATGTTCGATGCTGAATAAAATGCCGGGCTTCTATGTGGATAAATTTGCTAACTTGCGAGTGGGATATACATATATGTTCACACATTGCGGAAAGAAACTTCTGTTTATGGGACAGGAATTCGGTCAGGATCAGGAGTGGTCTGAGGCAAGAGAACTGGAATGGCATTATCTCGGAGATAAGGAGCACAGCTCTGTCAAACATTATGTAAGCAGACTTCTGGAGATTTATAATAAATATCCGTGTATGTATGAAAATGACAACAACTGGAAGAGCTTTGAGTGGATAAATGCCGACAATGCAGAGGACAGTGTTTATACATATATGAGAAAGTCCGAGTCAGGAAAAAATAATATTCTGGTTGTTCTAAACATGACTCCGGTAAAACGTGAGAATTATAAGGTTGGTGTTCCGAAAAAGAAAAAATATAAATTGCTTTTGAATAGTGATGAAGAGTGCTTTGGCGGAACCGGAACCGTGATTCCGAAAGAAATTGCAGCAGTGGCAGAGGCTCATGACGGAAAAGAATATTCCATCACATTCGATCTTCCGGCTTATGGGGCAGCATTGTTTTTGTTCTAGTTCCATATGAATATTTGAAGTGGCTTAAGAAAACAGGGAAAAAAACCGAAATAAAAGGTGAATGCTTTTGCATTCGCCTTTTTCTATGAAAGAATATGACAGCAGGTGACATATGAAGATTACATTTAATCATGTACAGGAAAATAAAACACATATGACAAGAGCCGGGGAAGCATCCTCTACGGGAGTAAGACACACGAAGGAAATAGGGCATCATTCCGGTGTTTCCGGTATTTTATTCGGGAAAGGACATGAACAGCAGGCATACGGAAAACAGCCAAAGAGTATACAGGAAGTAAAAGAGCAGGCAGGTCTCTTTTCCGGTGAGGATTATAAGAATTATATGGCGGTCATGGCTTCGACTATGTCAGGAGAAGATTTTTCAGCCCTTATGGAGGAGGGTATCAATCCGGGAAAAACAGAGGTTGGTGATATGGTGACGATTATGGACCATATCAAAACTGTTATGGCAAAATCAGGTGTCGTGATTGAGGGATTTAATGCAGGTGGAGACATATCAATGGATAAGCTGGAAGCAATGACCGGAAATCCGGCTTATGCGCAGGCAATTGTAAGCAGCTTCGCAGAGAATGACATTCCGCTGACGGAAGAAAATGTTTCAGAAGTGATGAAGCAGAGTGAGCTTGCCATGCAGATAGACGGGCTGTCTGACAGTGTGAAGCAGTATCTGATTGAAAACGGAGAGGAACTTACGATTGATCAGATTTACACGGCAAAATATAGTGTGCAGACCGGAGAAAATATAAATACGGGCACAGGAAGAGGAAATTATTTTGCGGATGATTTGAGCGGATATTACGGCAAAACAACCGGGATAACTGATATGGACGCATTATCTGCACAAATTGATAAAATCATAAATGAGGCGGAGCTTCCGGTAAATGAGGAGACGAAAGCAGAGACAGCGTGGATTTTAGAGAGAGGCTTGCTTCTGACGGGGGAAAATCTCGGAAAGCTTCATCAGATGAACCATATGAATATTCCTATGTCGAGGGAAGAGACGCTTTCCCATATAGCACAGGCAATGCGTGAAGGAAGAGAAGCGAAGGATGCGGAGCTTTCAAAGGATGGTATTTACAAAAGAGCCGAGTCTATCAAAGAGACGGTAGATTCTATTTCTTCTGAGGCATTACAGCAGGTAATGGAAAAAGGAGAGGTTTTAAATATCCGCAATTTATCCGCTGCACAGAGAAATATGAATGCAGCCGTTTTTATTTCAGGGGAGGAAAGATTTGTACATGCGCAGAGAACTCTGGAGGAGGTTCGTCTTCAGATGACGGTTTCTGCCAATATTATGTTGTTAAAAAGCGATTATGCCATTGAGACGACAGAGCTTTCTGCATTGGTTGAGGAGCTTCGTCATATAGAAGAGAAAATGAACCAGACCTTCGGATTGTCCGCACCGGAGCAGAAGGATAATGAGTTATTTCATGATACGATGGCAAAGACAGCGGAAATCCGCCGGATGCCACTGGCTGTTGTCGGTCGAGTTCTTGATCTCGGACAGAATTTTACACTTTCCCGGATACACGAAGAGGGACGTATTTTGGAATCGGCCTACAAAAGAGCAGGAGAGAGCTACGAGGCACTTATGACTGCGCCGAGGGCAGATTTAGGCGACCGGTTACAGGATGCATTTTCCAATATTGATGATATTCTGGAGAGCATGGATTTTGAGCTTACAAAGGACAATCGCAGAGCAGTCCGTATTCTCGCATACAACAAAACAGAGATTACGCCGGAAAATCTGACTGCTGTAAGAGCAGCAGATGCACAGCTTACGGCTCTGCTTGACAGGCTGACTCCGCCTGCGGCCCTTGCAATGATACGTGACGGTGTCAATCCTTTGACAGAGAGCGTAAGCGATTTGACGGAGTATTTTATGCAGCAGGAAGATAATCTTTCTGACAGCGCGGAAACCTTTAGCCGGTTTTTATACCGTATGGAAAAAAAGAATGAAATTTCTCCGGAGGAGAGAGAAACTTATATAGGAATTTACCGGTTGATTCGTCAGATTGAAAAAGGAGACGGAAAAGCGGTCGGTACGGTGGTTGCCAATGGATGGGAGCTTACCTTCTCAAATCTTCTTTCAGCAGTAAGAACCGGACAGAAAAAAGGTATACAGGAGACAATTGACGATAATTTCGGTGAGCTTACGGACACAAATGTGAAGGGAACGCGTATTTCCGACCAGATTAACCGATATTATGAAACACGGGCAGCACAGCTTCTTGCGGACATGGATCCGTCAGTGATGGTACAGAATCATGTAACCATGGAAACGACATGGGATGAGCTTATGGAGATGAGTCTTCCGGATGAGCAGGCAGATGACAGGGATGCAGACTACAGAAAAGAGCAACTGTCATATTTAAGAAATCAGTTACAGGCAGGGGGAGAAGCGATAGAATACCTCGTTGCCAACGGACAGCCTGTCACACCGGATAATGCAAAAGCAGCGGAAAAATTGTTGAAAACCCGGGGTGATATGTTCAAAAAGGCAGCAGCCGATGCAGATATTATGCGTGAGCTTGAAAAAATGCCGGAGCATTTTACGGATGCAGAGTCAGCTCAGGAGGCATATGAGCAGATGCAGGCAGACATCGGCGAAAAGCTGGAAGAAAGCATGTTTACAGGCGAAATGGGATATTTAGATATCCGTGCGATTTCTTCTATTTCCAAGCAGTTATCTCTGGCAGGAAGCCTTGCAAAGGAAGAAAATTATGAGCTTCCGGCAATGATTGACGGACAGATGACAA
This sequence comes from uncultured Kineothrix sp., assembly GCA_964519385.1. Lineage (GTDB taxonomy): Bacteria > Bacillota > Clostridia > Lachnospirales > Lachnospiraceae > SVFI01. The sequence continues at coordinate 97,390 of CAZFLR010000003.1, read as the reverse complement.
GTGTCAATGTACGATTCCGTCATGACTCCGTGGAGGAGAAAAAAGGAAGCGTATTTATTACCGCTGAGCTGACAGACGGAGAAATAATCACAGCGGAATTAAAGGTGGCCGGAGATATAATTCGCGGTTATATGGGATGTGACAGCGAGGAGAGGTTAAATCAGCTCACATCAAAAAAAGAAGAATTTATTCAGGATATCCTATTGAAAACCGGAAAAAATGCCGATATCAATTTTGTATACAGCAAAGAAATAAAAGCTGTTTATTATGACAATTCATTATCGGCAGGGAAGCCGGAAAAAATACAGACAAATTATTTTAAGGCAGCAGACAAAGAGTCAGAAGAGGTACATGGACGTAATACTTCTGCAAAAGAGCTCTATCAGGCGGCGAAATCAGTGATTGATATGCAAAGAAATAAAAGCTGTTTATTATGACAATTCATTATCGGCAGGGAAGCCGGAAAAAATACAGACAAATTATTTTAAGGCAGCAGACAAAGAGTCAGAAGAGGTACATGGACGTAATACTTCTGCAAAAGAGCTCTATCAGGCGGCGAAATCAGTGATTGATATGCTTAAGGACAGAGCATAGGAAAAGAAAGGTGTGCAGAATATGAAAATCAATTATAATGTATCCGCAGTCATCGCAAATGCAGCACTCAGCGTAAATGAAAACAAATATAATATTTCCTCCGAAAGATTATCGACAGGTTATAAAGTAAATCACGCAAAAGAAAATCCATCCGGAATTGCAATAGCAAAACGAATGAATGCGCAGCTTCGCGGTCTTGAACGTGCAAGCCAGAATGCAAGCACGGCAATTTCAGTTGTAAGCACGGCAGAAGGTGCCCTGACAGAAATGCAGGCAATGGTACAGCGTATCAATGAGCTATCCATTCAGGCAGCAAACGGACCGAAGACAGATGAAGACAGAGAAGCCATTCAGGCGGAGGTAATTGAATTAAAGGATGAGCTTAACCGGATGATGGAGGATACGGAGTTCAACGGTAAAAAGCTTTTAAACGGTGATTGTGACTTAAAAGGCTACGCAGATGTGAATGGTGTTTCTGTCGGTTATTATTCCGATGAAGTAGAGCTTGGAAAATATTCTTTATCCATTACCAGTCCGTTACCGAGAGATGCAGAGGGTAACATCAGTCTGAAGGAGGCGGATATCACACTTTTACAGGACGGAAGTGAAACTGCTTTTCCGGCGGACGCAAAGGTTACTTGCGAAGGCGACAAGGTAAAAATTACCGCCGGCGGCGAATTTGAAATCAACTGCTATGTATCGGATATATTTGATGCAGCCGGAACCGGTGATGTGACACTGGATATAACCGGAATGGGAGCCATGCGTGTACAGATTGGAGCGAACGAAGGTCAGGTCCTTGCAATCCGTATTCCTGAGGTATCTCTTCGCACGCTGAATATTGAGGATATTGATATTTCCACGGAGGAGGGTGCACAGAAAGCCATAGAGCTTTCCAAACAGGCAAATGCATTTATCTCATCTGTAAGAGCAAGAATCGGTGCTTATGAAAATCGTCTTGAGCATACAGACAACAGTATTGATGTGACAGAGGAGAATATGACGGCTGCATTTTCAAGACTCATGGATACGGATATGGCCGAAGAGATGACAGAATATACGAACCAGCAGGTACTTAATCAGGCAGGTATCAGTATTTTAACGCAGGCAAATCAGAGACCTTCTGAGATGCTTCAGTTATTACAGTAGTAAAAAAGGAGTGTCGGAGTGACAGATCAGAAAAAACAAGAGTTTACGCTTCGTATTTCACAGGCAAATCAGAGTCAGCTTGTTGTGATTTTATATGAATTATTTTTCTATTATGTTGAGCAGGCAGAGACCTCTTTTGCAGAAGAGGATATGTCCGGTTATGTGAACGGACTTAACAGGGCACACGACTGTCTCAATGAGCTGATTGCATCACTCAGGTATGAACAGGAGCTGGCACAGACTTTGCTGAAATTTTATTTTTATGTCAGTGCGAGAATCGGGGCAGCCATCGGAAGTCGAAAGACAGAGCCTCTGAAAGACCCGAAAAGACTGATGATGCGTCATTATGAGATATATAAAAAGGATGCACAAAATGATACTTCCGGACCGGTCATGGGTCATGCCCAGACAGTATATGCCGGTTTGACATACGGAAAAAACGACCTTATTGTAAATCGGGAGGACGGAAACGGAAGTCGCGGATTTTATGCATAGAGGGTAAACAGGAATATTTTTGGCAGCCGGACATACAATGTGGTAGGAGGATGTGCTATGGAGAAATTTTATTCACAGGGCTTTCTTGCAATCATTATTGTGTGTATGGCTGTTTTATTGTTGGCAAATTTAAGGAAAAAAAACAATGTCATGCTGGGATTTGTACAAAGGGGCATCATAGGCTTTCTTGCAATCGTCGGGTTAGACCGCCTGTTTTTGACCCTGTCGCTTCCGGTGTTTGTCGGCGTAAACATCTGGACTGTTTTGACAAGCGCAATCCTTGGAATTCCGGGAGTTTGCATGCTTTTTTGTGTAAGTTTATTTTAAGTATTTGGTAAATACTGACAAAAATAATTTTTTTAAAAAAGAGGGGTTTACATTTGTAAATCTCTCATTTATAATCCATTTTACATTCAAAAACAAATCTTAAACGAATCAGATTTCAAAGTTCTGAAATTTTTCAAAGTATTTTTAATAATCAGGAGAAAAGAAGCATGATTTTATATTTCATTCTTCTTTCGGCAGTAATTTTTGATATATGCACCTTTCGCATTCCGAATAAGCTGGCAATTATCGGATGGATCAGTGGTTTTATTTATCAGCTTTTAAGGCCGGGAGAATATCCGGTGTTTTATTATTTGTTCAGTGCCGTTGCAATATTCTTTATACTTATTCCATTCTTTAAAATACGGGCAATCGGAGGCGGAGATGTCAAGCTGCTCAGTGTCTGTGCCATGTTTACCGGAGTGGAGAGCTGTCTGTACATTTCGATATATGCCCTGTTTTTTGCAGGAATCTATTCTTTGTTTTATCTGGTGTATCACCGCATTTTTTCCCTAAATAAGAAAAAGACAAATATTATACATTTCAGCATACCGGTTTTCTTTGGTGTAATCGCAAATCAGTTATGGGGAGGTTTTTTATGGCAGATATTTTAGCAATATGTGAGAAAGAGAAGGTCTTTGTGGAGATATTGGCAGAGTACCTGAGAAAAAAATACCGGACAGAGCTTACCATAGAGGCTTTTGATGATGCGAACAGGCTTCTTGCAGCGACGAAGGAGAAAAGAATCGGGCTGTGCCTGATTGGGGAAGGAATGCTGGTCAGCACGCAGCTGGAGGAGTTGTTAAATCACACGGAACATCTGGTTTTTTTAAGCGGAAAAAGGCAGAAGGACATGATTTTTAAATACCAGTCCGTAGAAAATGTGACCAGAAATCTTATGGAATATTGCGCGGAAAAGGGGATTTCTCTTTTTGAAAACAACACGCATCTGCCGGGAAAGAGGGATACGGAAATCATTGCATTTTACGCGCCTGCACATCACATCCTTCAAAGCACGTTCGCACTCACCATGGGTCAGATGCTGGCAAAGGAGAAGAAGGTTTTATATCTGAATTTTGAGGCATTTTCTGCGTTTGAGTATCTTCTGCAAAAAAAATTCGAGCATGACATGATGGATATTTTTTTCTTTCTTCACGAGGAAAAAGGAAGGTTTCGCCTTAAGCTGGAAAGTATGATTGAGAGAGTCGGTAATTTGGAGTATATTCCGCCGATTTTCTGTTATCCGGACACGGAGGAGATTGACGGGTCACTTTGGCAGAAGCTTTTGTGCCGGATTATGGAGGAGATGGATTATCAGGTATTGGTGCTTGATATGACAGAGCAGACCAGGGGACTTTTTTCCTTGCTGGAGATGTGTGATGAAATATACACATGTCTGCAGAATGACGGTCTTGCACTTGCAAAAGCAGAACAATATGAGAGACTGCTGGTACATATGAAAAAAGAAAATATCCTAAACCACATGAAAAAGAGCATTGTTCCGGTTTTTCATGATATACCGTTGTCTACAGCCATGTTTACGCACAGTGAGCTGGTTCAGTATATCCGGGATATCAGGAAAGAAAAAACCCGGGGCGGAGAAGGGGAAGATGATGATGAAGGAGTATGAAGAGCTTAAGGAGCAGATACAAAGAAATCTGCTTGCAGAGCTTGAGTATTGTCAGGAGCTTGAGGACGAAGCGGTCAAAGAGAAGATAAAAGAGGAAATTGTCTCAGAGGCAAAAAATATGTATATTCCCCTGAGGGTGAAGGAACGGCTTTGCCGGGAAATCTTTTTCTCGGTACGCAAATATGATATTTTGCAGGAATTAATGGACGACAGCAGCATTACGGAAATTATGGTAAATGGTCCGAATCATATTTTTATTGAACGGGAAGGAGTTTTACAAAGATATGACAGTCGTTTTTCATCCAAAGAAAAGCTCGAGGATATTATTCAGCAGATAGTTGCAAAATCCAATAGGGTTGTGAATGAGAGCTCTCCCATTGTGGATGCAAGGCTCGAAAACGGAAGCAGGGTTCATGTGGTTTTGGAGTCCGTGGCCTTAAACGGTCCGATTTTGACGATTCGACGCTTTCCGGACAGACCGATTGATATGGAAAGACTTCTTTCTCTTCAGTCCGTCAGTGAGGAGGCAGCTTTATTTTTAAAAAAGCTGGTGATTGCCGGATACAATATATTTATAAGCGGAGGTACCGGAAGCGGAAAGACCACTTTTTTAAATGCTCTGTCCGGTTTTATACCGAAGACGGAACGCATTATAACCATTGAGGACAGTGCGGAGCTGAAGATACAGGGAGTGGATAATCTGGTGCGTCTGGAGATGCGAAATGCGAATACCAGTGAGTGCAGGGAGATTTCCATCCGCGATCTGATTAAGGCATCGCTTCGTATGCGACCGGACAGAATTATTGTCGGAGAGGTGCGTTCGGCAGAAGCGATAGATATGCTGCAGGCACTGAATACCGGACATGACGGGTCACTTAGCACCGGACATGCAAATAGTGCCCGCGACATGCTTTACAGGCTTGAAACGATGGTTCTTATGGGAATGGAAATTCCTCTATCTGCTGTGAGAAGACAGATTGCAGGCGGAATAGACATTATTGTTCATTTGGGAAGACTTCGCGATAAAAGCCGGAAGGTTCTTGAAATTGTCGAAGTAACGGGCTTTGAAGACGGAGAAATACAGACCTCAGTTTTGTATAAATTTGAGGAGGCAGAGGACGGAGCGACAGAGAAGGTAACAGGAAGTCTTGAAAAAAAGGGAGAGCTTAAATTTGTGGAAAAGCTTCGCAACGCGGGATTTTAGGAGGTGACAGGTACGGATTATCGAAAATATAAAATGTCAGTTAAGGAATGTATTTTGTACTCAGCAGCCTATATGTCGGTTTTTCTGGTTATGTGTAAGGTATTTTTTGACAGCCTGCTATTTTCCCTTGCGGGAATTCTTTTGGTTCCGTTTCTGCTGCAGAAAAAAGCGCAGGCTCTGGCATATGAAAGGAGGGAGGCACTGGCACTAGAGTTTAAAGACTTTATTCTCGCGCTCAGTGCATCGCTGAAAACAGGATATTCGGTAGAAAATGCGTTTGTCCAGGCAGGAAAGGATATGGCACTGATATATGATGAAGATTCGGACATGGTTCTGGAAAGTCGTAAAATTGCAAGCCAGCTTCAAAATAATAAACAGCCGGAGGAGCTTCTTTCCGATTTTGCACAAAGGTCCGGTCAAAACGAAATTTCTGATTTTGCGGCCATATTCCGTATTGCAAAAAGAAGCGGAGGAAATATGGGAGCAATTATCCGCAATACGGCAGACATTATCAGCGAGAAAATAGAGGTGAAGAAGGAGCTTCAGGTTTTATTTGCAGCAAAGCGTATGGAGCAGAATATCATGAATCTTGTTCCGGTTGCGATTATCGGATATGTGAGAATCACAACGCCGGATTATTTTGAAACAGTTTATCATACGGCGTTTGGAATCCTCTTTATGGGCATTTGTCTTGTTGTTTACGTGCTGTCATTTTTTCTCTCACGAAAAATAATGAATATCGAGGTGTAGCTATGTGGGTTTTATGTGTTATTTGCTGGCTGGGTCTGTCTGTGTTTTATGTAAGAGGAGGCAAAAAAGGTCCTTTTTTTGAAAGGGCGGCGGATGGAATATTATCTCTTTCTCATATCGAAAAACTGTATACAGAGCGTGTAAAGCTGCATTTAAAACAGTTATATCCCTCGCAGCCGTGGAAGGAGTCATGTAAAAAATTCTATCACAGAAAAATAGTGCTTTTACTCAAAATATGGCTGGCAGGTATTCATCTGATTGCGGTTATTTCATATAAGGAGGAGATTTCCTCGGTTCTGGAAGACGGAAACGTCATAAAAAGGAGCGGACAGGAAATACAGGCCGGGCTTATGGTACAGACCGAAAATGACAGAGAAACGGAAATTGAATATGAAATAAGGGGGAAATTATATTCCCCGGACGAGGTGGAAGACCTTTGTCGGCAATTTAAAAGCGAATGCGAGTCTTTGATTCTTGGCGAAAACCAAAGCCTTGACGAGGTGAGAAGTGACCTGGTGCTGAGAGAAAGCTATGAAGCTTATCCGATGCAGTTTTCGTGGGAGAGCACCGATTATTCACTGATTGATGAGGAAGGCACGGTTCATAATGAAAAGCTGTTACAGGAAATTCCGGTATCGCTTACCGTGACCATGACGTATGAAGAGCAGGAGTATACATATACGCTGCCTGTATCGGTTTATCCGAAGGAGAAGACACAGGAAGAGGAATGGAAGGAAACTGTTTTATCTGCTATTTCAGCGGCCGATGAAGAACAAAAATACACGGACACTCTGAAGCTTCCTTCGGAAATAGAAGGGAAGCAGGTGGTCTATTCCGTAATGAAAGAGAATTCTCCGGTGCTGTATGTGCTGTTTCTGGTGGGTATTATCACGGTTTTATATTTTGTAAAGGATGAAGACCTGAAAAAAGAGACGCAGACAAGAAGGCACAGACTGGAGCTGAAATATCCGGAATTTGTGAGTAAATTTCAGTTGCTTCTGGGCTCCGGAATGTCGGTCCGTTCCATTATTGTGAAGCTGAGCGGGGATGCTTCGTTGGGGGATGAGCTGAGACAGGAGCTGCTTCTGGTGGTACGCGACATGAAAAACGGAATTTCTGTAAGGGATTCTCTGGACCGCTTCGGCAAAAGAACCGCACATCCTCTTTATATTAAATTTTGTGCGTTGATTATACAAAATCAAAAGAAAGGAACGGCGGATCTTTTTGAGCAGCTTTCGGGAGAAGTAAGAGAAGCTTTTTCTCTCAGAAAAATGCATGCAAGGCAGAGGGGAGAGGAGGTGGGAACGAAGCTGCTTGGTCCTATGATGCTGATGCTTGTCGTTGTACTCGCAGTGCTTATGGTTCCGGCATTTCTGTCATTTCAGATTTGAGGAAAGGAGGAAGAGAATGCGTATTTTAAGAGAAGTATGGAAGAACGAGGAAGGAATCGGGACAGTGGAAATCATCTTGATTCTCGTGGTTTTAATTGGTCTTGTGCTGTTGTTTAAAAAGCAACTGACACAGCTCATGACGGATATTTTTAAGACAATTACTTCTGAAAGCAAGAAAGTGTAAAAAGGAGAAAACAATGAAAAAGGGATCTATTACGATTTATATGAGTTTAATGATGGCGGTTTTACTATCACTTTTCCTGACGGTGATAGAAGGAGCAAAGTCAAGGGCGGTCAGTCTGCGTGCCGGATGTGCATTCGACCTGGCGGTGTATTCCGTGTTTGCAGAATATAACCGGGAGCTTTTTGAGGAGTTTGGTCTCTTTTTCATTGATACCTCTTACGGAGAACAAAGTGCGTCTGTAGAGAGGGTGAGCCGTCATCTTCAGTTTTATATGGAAAGGAACCTGGATGCGGAAAGTCCGGGACAGATGGTGTTTGATTTTACGAAATGTTGTATTCAACAGGCGGAAATCACCGGAATACGCTATGCCACGGATGAAAGAGGAGAGGTATTTAAAAAACAGGCAGCGGAATATATGAAGCATGCTTATGGTATCTCCTGTGTTGAGAAGATAAAAAAAGAAACCGAAACGGCGGGAAAGAATCAACTGTTTACTACAGATTTTTCCGCGCAGAGAAAAGGCAATCAGGAAAAGATTGATGAGGCGGAGACAGAAGGCATTGAGACGGGAGAGGTAGATGAGGAGGGGGTTCCCGTCAAGAAAAAGGTGGACATAGAAAGTCCGGCGGAGAGTGTGGAAGTAACTCGATCAAAGGGGATTCTTGTTCTGGTTACGGATGCAGAAGACAGTCTGTCAGAGAGAAGCACGGATTTGTCCGTCTGTGTGTCTGAAAACAAGCCGGTCACAAAGGGAAGCGGAATATCCGGCGGTCAGAGTGTCACAGCCGTTGAGGAGCTATTGTTTGATGCCTATATTCTTGAAAAGTGCGGAACATACCGGAATCCGAAGGAGGAAGGAGAGCTGCAATATCAGGCAGAGTATGTTCTTGCCGGAAAAAATAATGACATGGATAATCTCAAATCCGTGGTACACCGGCTTCTGCTCTTAAGAGAGACCTGCAATTGTGTGTATCTGCTTTCGGACGGGGCAAAGGTTTCGGAGGCGGCGACACTGGCGACCAGTATTTGTACGGCAGCAGGCGCACCGGTGCTCATAGAACCGGTGAAGTATACGTTATTGTTTGCCTGGGCCTATGCGGAAGCGATTTATGATGTGAAGCAGCTTTTGGCCGGAGGAAGTGTTTCTTTGTTAAAAACAGGCTCAACCTGGCATTACAGTCTGTCGGGAATGCTGGGAGCAGAGGCGGAGCCGGTGACGGAGGAAAACATAGAAATTGTTCGTGACGGTCTCAGTTATGAGGAATATCTGCGTATGTTTCTTACGGTGGAGAATAAAACGCAGAAGGTATACCGGATGATGGATATTGCAGAGATGGATGTGAGAAAAAACTCAAAATTTGAGGGATTTTGCATAGAAAACTGCGTGGACTGTCTGGTTATGGAAGCGACGGTCGCGAGCAAATACGGTTATTACAAGGAGTTAAAAAGAACTTACAGTTATGCATAAAACGAAAGCAGCAAGAAAAGAGGTGAGAGGAGATATCCTTCTTAAATTTCAGCAAAACAACAAATATGAAGTGGAAAGGCATATATGTTTTCCGGACACAAAAAGATTCTCTCATAAAAAATCCAAAGAAGGATATCACCTGTCCCCTTTTTTTGAGAAGAGGAAGCCTTACGGTAGAAGCAGCCCTCGTATTACCTCTCTTCCTTTTGTCATCCCTGACACTACTTTCCTTTGTCGATGTAATGAGAATTACCATGGAAAATCAGATGCAGCAGCAAAAACGGCTCCGGAGCAACGCTGTGTACGCGTCTGTGCTGACGGATGCGGTGGAGGGGAGAAAAGGGGACTATATTACTTTGGATTATGTGTATTCCGTAAAACTGCCTGTCGGGGGATTTGGGTTGAAAAAGGTATTGGTCCGGCAGAGAAGCATGGTACACATATTTAACGGATACGATGATTCATATGGTGACTGCGTCGGAGCAATGCCGGAGTATGTGTATGTAACCTCCGGTGGCTCAGTGTACCATAAAAAGCGTTCCTGCCGGGCATTACAGATTTCTGTTCGGGAGGTATCCGGTGCAGAGGTCGGAAATATGCGCAATGAAGACAGAAAAAAATACCGGAGCTGCAATATTTGTATGAAGGGATATACGCAGGAGGAAATTCGCGGACAGACAGTGTATATTACGGATTATGGTGTGAGATATCATATCCGTCCGAATTGTCCGGACCTTACACGCATGGTACAGGTGGTGAGAATAGAAGATACCGGAGGAAAACCCGCCTGTAAATTTTGTAATTGAAAGGAAATTGTATGTGGTCGGAAATAGGAATAGGAATCTTTCTTTTAGGGAACACCGTGACAGATTTAAAATGGCGCACGATTCATATTGGAATCAGTGTTTTTTTCGGTCTTGCCGGTATGATAAGTTTTTTTCAGGGAGAGGAAAAAGACTTCTTTTCGCTCGGCATCGGAATGCTGGCAGGTATTTATATGTTTCTGTTTTCCTTCCTGACGAGAGAAGCTGTCGGCCGGGGAGACGGATTTATGGTCATGGCAGCAGGAATCTGGATGCGGGAGAAAACAATAGGAATACTTATGGGAGCTTTTCTGCTGGCGGCGGTAACCGGAATTTTGAAAATGTGTCTGAGGAAAGCGGACAGAAAGAGCGAGCTTCCGTTTGCTCCGTTTTTCTTTTTATCCTATCTGGCAGGATATGTGGGAGGTCTGATGTGAAGAAAAAGGGTAGTTTTACGATAGAAGCAGCTTTGCTCATTCCGGCGATTTTTATGGTTGTGGTGATGATTATGCATTTTAGCTTTTTTCTGTATAACAGGGAGGCAGCGATTGTAATTGTATCGGAAGCAGCCCTGATGGGAGTACAGATGGAAAATGAGGGAAGAAATGAGATAAAAGAAAAGGTCACAGCGTTTGCAGAGGAGGAAACGGCGCAAAAGCTTATTTTTGTCAATGATGTGAATTTGAAGGTAAATGTAACACTTGCAAAGGTTGAGGTATGTGTTGATTTTATCCAGAAAACACCGTTTCGGGAAATGCGCTGTCAGGCGGAGCAGAAGCTGAACCGGCTGAATCCGGCTTCTTTTCTGTGGAGGAAGGAGAGCTTAAAAAAGAAATGAATGCAGAGATAAAAAAAGAACAAGGAAAAACTTATCTTTCTTTTATACCGGAACAGACTTACTGTAATTTTGCCGTGGAAATGCTGACGGAAAATACGCTGAAGGGACTGCTTCCGTTTGAGGAGAGAATCTTTAACGGTGACACATACTTTTTTTATGATATAACGGGAGGCAGGAGACTTAAGCAGCGGACGGAAGAGGAGCTGCTGGGAGGAAGTGAAGTCCGCAGATTGCTGCAGAGCTTGTATTGTCTGGCGGGCGAGCTTTATTCATACTTTCTGGAGCCGGGATGTGTGGTTCTGGATCCGGCGTATATTTATGAGAAGGAAAATGAATATCTGTTTTGCTATGAGCCGTTTGAAAATGCCGGAGCCGAGGAGGAAAATATAAGTAACTTTGCGAATGAGCTTATCTCCTGCATAGACCATGAGGATGAAGAAGCTGTGGTGTTGTCTTACTCCTTGTACAGGATATCAAAGGAGGAGGGATATAGCTTGCTGAAAATTCTGGAGGAGGTTTTGAAAGACGGACAGAAGGAGGAAACAGAGGAAGAGAAAGCCGAAGTGGAGGGAGACTTAGATACAGAGACGGAAATACCTGATATATTTAAAGATGCGGACGGGGAAGCGGGAAATAAGAAAATATTACAGGATAAATACACAACCGGAATATTTTTCCTGCTCTTTGTAGTTAGCTTAAGCTACTTCATATCCGGTTTTTCGGGCGAAAATTTATATCAGGTACAGACGATAGTTATGATAATTTTCCTGATACTGAGTGTTCCCGGAATGGCGTTGGGATTTGTGGCGATTGACATAAAAGAAAAGAAATGATACCCTTTTAAGAAGCGAAAAGGGTGTTATATGAGAACGAAAGTAGAAAAATATCTGGAACATGTCGGCTTTCAGAGACTGATGGTTGATATTCCGGGAATTGATGTGTATTTTACAATTGAAAACAGCTTCATCAACGCACTGGTGCTGGTTGATGCAGACGATCAGCCGGAGGTAACCGATATACAGCTCGACAGCTTTTTGGAAAAATCGGACTGGAAGGCACCGGGAGGAGAGACGATTGATGTGCATTCCCTTTCCGTAATCTTTTCAGGAGATGAGGATAAAGCCAGAAGTATAGGACATAACAGGACATTTTGCTGGTATGTCAACACAGAGAGAGAAATCCTTGTCATTGATGAGGGCAAGTGTGAAGATTTTTACGGAATGAAAGCGGTTCTGCAGAAGGCAATCACTGAGCCGGAGATTCAGGAAAGCAGTGAACAGCAGGAGGTTATCGCAGAGCAACCGAGAAAAAAAGATGTTTCGTATGTGAATTATGGATTGCTTATTGCTAACTTCGTGATGTATGTTATCTGTATTTTCGGCGGAAATTTCTTTTATGAACTGGGAGCTCTTAATCCGATACCTCTTATTGTCAGGAAGCAGTGGTACCGGTTTTTTACCTGTATGTTTCTTCACGCGGATGTATATCATTTGTCCGGAAACATGATTTATCTGTACACGCTGGGAGATATGGCAGAAAAACAGCTCGGTCATCTGAAATATCTTATACTCTATCTGCTGAGCGGACTTGTGGGCGGATTTGCGTCCATGTCGTTTTCAGTGCTGACAAAGGATTTTACCGCATCGGTGGGAGCCAGTGGGGCAATTTTCGGAATCACGGGTGCACTTCTGTGGATTGTGATTAGAAACAGAGGGCGGAATGAGGTAATAACTGTTCCGAAAATGATTTTTTTAATTGCATATTCGTTGTATAATGGGTTTATAAGTACCAACATAGATAATGCAGCACATATCGGAGGACTGATAGGTGGATTTATCCTGGCTATGTTGTTGTATCGCAAAAGGGTAAAGTAAAAGAAAGAGGAAGGATGCCATGAAGGTAAATATTTACTATGGGGGTCGCGGTCTTGTAGATGATCCGACAATATTTGTTATCGACAAAGTACAGAAGGTGCTTGAGGAATTAAATGTCTCTGTGGAGCGTTTTAATCTTTATGAAATTAAGAATGCGATTACAACACTTCCGCAGACGTTGAAATCTGCAGACGGAATCATTCTCGCGACAACGGTGGAATGGTTTGGAATCGGAGGATTCCTTCAGTCTTTTCTGGATGCCATCTGGCTCTACGGAGATAAGGAGCAGATAAGCAGACTTTACATGATGCCAGTTGTTATGAGTACGACTGTCGGAGAGAAGGAAGCGATGGTAAATCTTTCTCTTGCATGGGAGCTTCTCGGAGGACCGTGGTGCAACGGTGTATGCGGATATATCAAGGATATGGCGGTACTGGAAAACAACAGAGATTATCTGAATCATATAGAAAAGAAGGCTGAGAATTTCTATCGTTCTATTCATCAGAAATTAAAAAATCTGCCGGCGAGCAATCCGGAAGCATACAAGGCTATTTCCGTTCATACGACGATGGATTTAACACCGCAGGAAACAGAGCAGCTTTCGAGATATGCATCCGATGAGGTCTATGTGCAGAAGCAGAAGGAAGATATTCAGGAGCTGGCAAGCTACTTTAAAGGTATGCTGAGCACTTCCCGTGAAAAAGAGACCGGGGGATATCAGAAACAGTTCGAGGAAGTATTTCAACCGCAGCCGGGCTGTAAAACGGTGTACTGTATCCGGCTGGAGGGAGAGACAGATGTGTTACAGCTTCAGGTAGACCAGAATCATCTGGTATGCTCCTCAGAGGAAACGAAAAAGACGGATATAGAGATGAGTATGTCAGAGGAGGTTTTAAAGGAAATCATCAGCGGACATGAGACCTTCCAGAAGGCATTTATGACCGGAGATATGAAAATGAAGGGTGATTTTACACAATTCCGTATTCTGGACGAATTGTTCCCTTTTAATAAAAATGTTTAAGCAAGGAGTGACAGGAATATGAAAAAAGAGGATTGTATTTTTTGTAAAATAGCAAACGGCGAAATACCCTCCAGGACATTGTATGAGGATGATGATTTCCGGGTAATTCTTGACCTTGGACCGGCGACAAAGGGACATGCTCTCATTCTTCCGAAGGAGCATTATGCGAATCTGTATGAGCTCCCGGATGAGCTGGCGGCAAAAGTAATGAAGCTTGCAAAAAAAATGGCACTCCGCATGACGGATAAGCTTGGCTGCGACGGCTTCAACCTGGTTCAGAACAATGGAGAAATCGCAGGACAGACAGTATTTCATTTCCATCTGCATCTGATTCCGAGATATGAAGATGACGGACAAAAAATCGGATGGAATCCGGGCTCACCTTCACAGGAGGAGCTGGAAGAGATTAAAAATATAATTGTGTAAACACCGGTGAATGTGCAGGGAAATGACAAAGGAGAAAAGTGATGCAAGAGTCAGGACAAAATTATTTAGAGACCATTTATTTGTTGCAGAGGGAGAACGGACAGGTTCGTTCGGTGGATGTTGCAAAAGCACTGTCTTTTTCCAAGCCGAGTGTCAGCCGTGCAATGGGTAAACTTAAAGCAGGCGGATATATTGAAATGCAGGAAGACGGCAGGCTGGTTCTCACGAAAGAAGGTACAAAGCTTGCAAAGAATCTGGTGGACAGACAGGAAACCATAACACAGTTTCTGATGATGACAACGGATGTGGATCAGAGTGTTGCGGAACAGGATGCCAGAAAAATGATGCATTTTTTGAGCGACAAGACCTTTAAAGGTATCAAGAGCTTTATAAAACAGGTGGAAGAACTCAACGCCTGACATAGAAATAAACGACAAGACCTTTCCGGATTCATAAGCTGGCCGGAAAGGTTTTTTCATGAACGTCCTTCCGGAAAAGTTACAAAAAAAATAGGGTTTTTTTTCGTAATGTGGTATGATAGATAAAAATGAGAAAATGGGGTCATTTTAATGGAATTTATACGCAGTTTTTATGAGATGGATTTAAAAAGGGTTATGAAAATCTGGTACGACGGCAATCTGGAGGCGCATGATTTTGTGGAGACAGCTTACTGGGACAGAAATTTTGGATTTGTATCGAGATTATTACCGCGCTCGGAAGTATATGTCTACGAGATAGACGGCTATGTGGCAGGATTTATCGGTGTGGATGAGGGCTACATACAGGGGCTTTTTGTGGACAGGGAATACCGGGGACAGGGCATAGGAACCAAGCTTCTGCGCTATGTGGCAGAGCGTTATGAAAAGATAGAGCTGGACGTTTTTGAAAACAATTACGGAGCTGTGTGTTTTTATGAAAATAAACATTTTATGCGTATAGATGAGCAGGTGAATGAGGATCTTGGCGAAGTGGAATACAGAATGGTTTATCTTCGTCCCAAGGAGGAAAATAATTGAGACAGACAATCAAAGACTATATAAAAGAGAACATACTCGTTACGGACGGTGCTTTCGGAACCTATTTTTCTACAATATGCAAGGACGGAATGTTTCCGGAGCGCGCCAATACAGAGGCACAGGAGCTTGTAAAACAGGTTCACAGAGCTTATCTGGACGCAGGAGCAAAGCTTCTGCGCACGAATACGTTTGCATCAAATACAAGGGCATTGAATGCAGGGCTTGCAGATGTTCTTGAAAACGTGAAAAAGGGCTTTGAGCTTGCAAAAGAGGTGGCAGGTGAAGAAGCATTTGTTGCCGGAGACATCGGACCGATTGTGGCCGGGGCGTATCCGGAGGAAGAAGATATAAAAAGAGAATATCTGGAGATTGCAAGAGAGTTTATATCCCTTGGGGCAGATGCTCTTGTTTTTGAAACCTTTTCTGATACGGAGCAGGTGCTGGAAGTAGCAGAAGAGCTTCGCAGGGAGAGTGATATTTATATATGGATTCAGTTTTCCGTCAATCAACTTGGTTACAGTAATGCCGGAATCAGTGCAAGAACCCTGCTTGCAGAGGCCGGGGCATGTCCGGCTGTCGATGCAGCAGGACTTAACTGCGGTGTCGGACCGGGACATATGTCACAGATTCTGAGCCGCCTTCTGCCGGAGGGAAATACGGCTGTCTCTGCACTTCCGAATGCAAATTATCCTAAAATTATACAGGACAGGGTTGTATTCCTTGAAAATGTAGAATACTTTGTGCAAAAGCTTTGTGAGATAAAGGAGATGGGAGTGTCGATTCTGGGCGGTTGCTGCGGAACGACTCCGGAATATATCAGAAAGCTTTCAAAAGCTCTGGCGGACACAGACAAGAACAGCTTTTTTGCAAAAGGTGTCGCTGAGAAGAGACCGGCGGATGCGGTAATCCATCAGGAGGAAAAAAAGACCGAAAAATGGTTTGAAAAGAACAAAAAGCTGATTGCGGTCGAGCTTTCTCCCCCGGCCGGTGCACAGGATGAAAAGCTGATTGACGCAGCACGTCTTCTTCGGAAGTTTCATGTGGATGTTGTGACATTTCCGGATTCGCCGTCAGGAAGGACAAGGGCAGATTCCGTTCTCACGGCCGCTAAGGTGCAGAGAGAAACTGGTTTATGTGTAATGCCACATATCTGCTGTCGTGACAAAAATGCAATCGGAATACGCTCACAGCTTCTGGGCGCGTACTTAAGTGACATACGCAATCTTCTCATTATTACCGGAGACCCTGTTCCGACCATGGTGCGTTCGGATATCAAGGGGGTTTTCAACTTTGATTCTGTCGGTCTTATGAAGCTCGTTAAAGAGATGAACAGAGAAGATTTTGTGCAGGAAAAAATGAGCTACGGCGGAGCAATCAATCAGAACCGCCTCAATACAGATGTCGAAATCAGGCGTGTAAAGAAGAAAATGGAACAGGGAGCAGAATACTTTTTGACACAGCCGATTTTTACGGAAGAAGAGGCAGAAAAGCTCCGGCTGATAAAGAAGGAAACCGGTGCGCGGATTCTGTGCGGAATTATGCCACTGGTCAGCTATAAAAATGCATGTTTTATAAAAAATGAAATGTCGGGCATGAAGGTGACGGAGGAAATTACCCTTCGCTACAAGAATGCGGAGACACGCGAGCAGGGCGAGGAGACGGGAATCGCTCTGGCAAAGGAAATTATGCAGATGACAAAAGATTTTGCGGATGGATATTATTATTCGATTCCGTTTAACAGAGTATATATGTTAGAAAAGATTCTGGATGAATTCATGCAGGAATAGAAGGAATCTGACAAGGAGCAGCTATGAGTCAGAACAATAAAAAAGACGGGTTTGTCGTGCAGGCCGGAATTTTGGCAATGGCGGGCATTCTCGTCCGTATAATAGGAATTTTATATCGTTCGCCTCTGACAGAAATTATTGGGGATGAGGGTAACGGATATTACAGCAGTGCTTATAATATCTACACTATCATTCTTCTTATCTCTTCCTACAGCATTCCGTCGGCAATTTCCAAGGTGATTGCACAAAGACTTGCACTGCGGGAGTACAGAAACGCACATAGGATTTTTCACTGTGCCATTCTTTACGTTGTGGTTGTCGGAGGCATTGCAAGCCTCTTTACCTTTTTTGGGGCCGGATGGTTAGTTGAAGACAATTGTAAATCAGTTCTCAGAGTGTTTGCACCGACCATTTTTCTGTCCGGGCTTTTAGGCGTTCTGCGCGGTTATTTTCAGGCGCACCGGACTATGCTTCAGACCTCCGTATCGCAGATTATAGAACAGATTCTGAATGCTGTTGTCAGTCTGTTGGCAGCACATATGCTTATTCAGACAGTTGCAACAGAATCGGAAACCACACAGGCAATAAACGGGGCCATCGGAAGTGCACTCGGAACGGGAAGCGGAGTTCTCATTGCACTTTTATTTATGTGGGCAGTATACGGACTGAACCGGAAGCTTATCATAAAAAGAGTCCGGAAGGATGTCCGGCATAAGGAGCTTTCCTACAGGCAGATATTTGGCATTATCTTCAGCATGGTAACACCATTTATTTTAAGTACATTTATATACAATTTTTCAACGTCTCTGAATCAGACTATTTACACTAAGATAATGAAACACGTTATGAATTGGTCGGAATCCATGATAGCAGTCAATTATGGTATTTTTGCGGGAAAAGCCGTTGTGATTTCCAATATCCCGATTGCGATTGCGTCTTCTATGTCTTCTGCGATGATTCCGAGTATTTCTGCTTCCTATGCGCAGGGAGATAAAGAAAAAACACACCATCAGATATATGTGGCGGTTCAGACCACTATGCTGATTTCCATTCCGTGTGCATTTGGTATGTTTGCACTTGCAGAGCCGATTACGGCACTTTTATTTCCGCAAAAGGAATCCCTTGCCCTTGCAGCGTCACTTTTACGTGCCATCAGCGTATCGGTTATTTTCTATGCCCTGTCCACGCTGACGAATGCGGTTTTACAGGGAATCGGGAAGGTAAATGTTCCGGTAATTAATGCAGCAGCAGCACTGGTTGTACAGACGCTGGTTCTGGTAGTTCTTCTGCTGTACACAAAGCTTTCGCTCTACGCTCTTGCCGTTGCGATGATTGTGTACTCCTTCCTTATGTGCCTTTTAAACAATGTGGCAGTAAGAAAAGCACTTGGATATCGTCAGGAAATCATAAAAACATTTTTGAAGCCGGCTCTCTCTGCACTGGTTATGGGAGTGTCAGCCTACTATGTATATAAGGTGGTCTATATGATTGCCCCGGTGAATCTGATAGCCCTCGCTCTTGCCGTATTCGTGGCGGTCATCATATATTTTACGCTGGTAATTAAAACGGGTGCGCTTTCGGAAGAGGAGCTTAAGAACATTCCAAAGGGCGGAGCAATTGTCAGACTGGCAAAGAAGCTTCATTTACTTTAGAAGGAAAACAGTATATGAAAAAAGAAAAAATAGCTGCAAGGCTTGCAGAGCTGCAAAGCCGGATGAAAGAAAATAAAATAGCCGTATATATCGTGTCAATGAATGACAACCACGGAAGTGAGTATATCGGAGAGTATTATAAGCTTATACGTTATTTTTCGGGCTTTACCGGCTCCGCAGGCACGTTGGTTGTGACGAAGGAAAGAGGCTATTTGTGGACTGATGGGAGATATTTTCTTCAGGCCGGGCAGCAGCTTTCCGGGACAGGGATTACATTGCAGAAAATGGGAGAAAAACAGGTTCCGTCCGTTTCGGAATTTGTATTCTCATATATGGCAGAAAAGGAAAATGCAGAGGAGGCTGTCGGTTTTGACGGCCGTCTTGTGAGTGAAGCCTTCGCAGAGAAACTGGAAGGGCTGAAAATTGTTTCGGATATAGATATCGCAGGTGAGATATGGAACCGGGACAGGGAGTGCCCAAGACCGGAATTTCCAAACGAACCTGTATGGATTCTGAAGGAGTCTTATGCCGGAATATCCGTCGGGGAAAAGCTTGTGAAAATCCGGGAGGATATGAAGAAGGAGGGAGCAGATGTCCTTCTGCTTTCCACACCGGATGACATTGCGTGGCTGACGAATCTCCGGGGAAACGACATTGCATATAATCCGGTGTTTTTGTCCTTTTTAATCCTTGAAAATGACAGGGCAGGATTATATTGCAGCATTACAGATGAGAAAATAAAGGACTGTCTGAGAAGAGACGGTATCGATGTCTTTGCGTATGAGGATTTTTATGGGGACATATGCAAAATAGCCCCGGAAAGCTGTGTCTGGATTGACAAGACCTTTGCCAGTCATCGTATATACGAGCTCATCCCCGATAAATGTAAAAAGCTGGAAAAACATAATCCGGTTATGCTTCGCAAGGCTGTCAAAAATGAAACCGAGATTGAAAATATAAAAGAGGCGCATATCAGGGACGGAGTGGCCGTAACAAGTTTTATTTACTGGCTGAAAAACAGCGTGCGCACAGGCAGGGAAGCGGCGACGGAAGACAGCGCGGCAAAGAAGCTGGAAGAGCTGCGCAGGCAGCAGGAGAACTACGTCGGAGAGAGCTTTGCTCCAATCGTTGCATTTAAGGAGCACGGAGCGATTGTACATTACAGCAGCGACGGAACATCCGATGCGGTAATAAAGCCCGAAAGCTTTCTGTTGTGCGATGTTGGCGGACATTATCTGCAGGGAACCACGGATATTACAAGAACCATTGCCATGGGAGAGCTGTCCGAGGAGCAGAAAACACATTATACGGCGGTGCTTCAGGGAAATTTAAGACTCATGAATGCCCGGTTTTTACACGGTCTGACAGGTGCCAATCTCGATTATATTGCAAGGGAGCCGTTGTACCGTCTGGGGCTGGATTTTAATCACGGAACAGGTCACGGAGTCGGTTATCTTTTGAATGTGCATGAAGGACCAAATGCATTTAGGACGCGCTACTGTGAAGACGGTGTGTTTGAGGATGGAATGGTGACCTCGGATGAGCCCGGCGTTTATCTGGAAGGAAAATACGGAATCCGACTTGAAAATCTGATTTTATGTAAAACTGCGGAGGAAACAGAATACGGACAGTTTATGTGTTTTGAACCTTTGACGATGGCACCGTTTGACCCGGAGGCAGTTAAGGCGGAAATGCTTACGGAGGAGGACAAAGAGCTTTTGAATGCATACCATGAAAAGGTGTATGAACAGCTTGCGGACAGATTGCCGGAGGAAGTGCGAAAATGGCTTTATGAGGTGACAAAACCTATCGGAGCGAAGGAATAAGAAAAGAGGCATTTTATGATAGAGACAAACAAAATTTCCGTGGCTTATATTAAAAAAGTAGAATATACAGGCGGATACCGGGGAATGAGATATATGTTTAAAAACAGCGGGGACGGAAAAATGGAAGTGTCCGCATGGCCGGAACCGCTCTGCTATGCAAAGGCGGATAAAGAAACCATGGAAAAAAAAGAATTCCCCCTTACCGGTGAGGGTAAGGAGGAAGCTGTTGCATGGCTGAATGAGCTTCATGCAGAAAAATATTCTAATGGTTTTTAGCGTAACGTCCGGCTCTGTTTCCGGCATCGGTTCCTATCAGGTTAAGACCGCTCTGGGTGATGTGAAGACCGTCATCACGGAAATAATCACCGGACAGAGTGGCTGCCTTCGTTGAAATCATCATAAAATTACTGTTTGATTTGCACAGATCCTTCTGTGCTTTTTGTATGCGCTTGAAATTTTCACCGATTGCAGCATCACGGGTATAATTGGCAATACCGATAACCATGCATTTTTCCACCGGTGTTTCACGCTTAATCTTTTTCACCATATTCGTAAGGTTCTTCTTATGAAGCTTGGCGGTCATATCTGCAAATGCGTCATTTTCTCCCTGCATCCATACCATATAGACATGACCCACGGAAAGCCCTTTCTTACGGGCAAGTCCGGTAGCGGCGTTGACTCTTTTAATCACGCCTTCATACCGTTTGTCCACCCAGGAGACGCTTCCGCTGCCGACACACGAGGCAGGAACTGCGATAACAGGTGTACGGGTCTGCTTGTAATATGCATTCACAAAGGCTGTCACAAGAGAGCCTCTGGTATAATCACCGTTTGCAAAATAAGAATCATTCTGTCCGAGACCGAACGGCTCCTTAAGTATGGAAAAATTCTTTCGACCGGTCACATAATTAAAGGCATAGCCTGCACCCTGTAAAAGCTTCGGAGCTTCCTGATGATTGCCAACACCGGTCATATTGCTCTGTCCGCAGAACACAATCACATCGACCGTGGCTTCAACAACAACGACACACGAAAGGGTCTGTTTCCCAACCTTCGCCGTAATTCTGGCTTTTCCCGGAGATACGGCCGTGACCTTTCCCCTTGAATTGACCCGGGCAACCTTTCTTGAGCTGGATGACCAGGACACACGCCCGGAGTGATTCTTCACGGAAAGAGAATAGGTGTTTCCCGGAAGTAACGATATCTTCCGGTTGCTCATCCTTGCATTTGCAGCCTCTGCCGGTATCGTGAAAGTCAGCAGAAGCAGCAGGGCAAAAATAAGCCCGCATGTTTGTTTATATCTTTTCATTTGTAAAAACCCCCAAAAAGTCTTAATCAAAAGTTTTGATTTCCAGATAACCTACAAGATTGTTTTTATCAAAATCCTCGAGAATACCCTCCGTCGGATCAAAATATGTACCGTCATACCAGATAAGATAATGACTGAAGCGTCCCATTTTTTCCATTAAAATGGCACATTTTGGGAATACAACCTCTTCACCGCAGGCATATTCGATTACGTCAGCGTGTTCGATGCCGAGATAATCAAGAGAGATAATCATACGTCCCATATTTGCCTGCCAGTCGCGACAGTGCATCACCTCGCAGGCTTCGTCAAGTGTAATGCCCGCCAGCATGGCAATACAGGTCTGTCCGCAGAGACCGTCATTCGGCTGGGTAATCAGCTTCATGCTGTCTACCTTGCGAATAGGACTCTCTGTGGAATACGGACTGTTTCCGCTGACATTGGCCACGTGCTCTAAGACGCGGAATACAACATCGCACGTTTCCGGGAGCGTGTTTGCAAGCTCTTCGGTCAGAGGAATATTGTAAAGCCCCTTTCCCATTGACACCAGATCACAGGTAAATTCGTTATTGTCTATGACAACTGAGACAGGAAGACTTCCCTGTCCGGTGCATACTTCCCATACATTAAACGGAATTTTAATCTGATAAGCGTCATTTTCAAAAACGACTTTTCCTAAAAAATGATACTTCATAAACTCAACCTCACTACACAGTTTTCCTTCTCTTTACGACATGTTAAAAATTATCATGCCATGCGTACATCATACCATATATAAGGAAATTCGGAAAGACAGATTGAAAAAAAAGAACACAGTGTATATAATCAATTTGGTTTGTAAAAACAGAGAAAAATTCGGACGGAGAAAAAAATGAAAGCAAAAGATACAAAGATTTTGGTACTTGATATTGACGGTACACTTACAAATTCGCAAAAAGAGATTACACCTGAAACAAAAGCCGGTATTTTACGCATTATGGAAAGAGGTCATAAGGTCATTCTGGCCTCCGGACGGCCGACACCGGGAATGCGCCGATATGCAGAGGAGCTGGAGCTTGAAAAATACGGAGGATATCTTCTGTCGTTTAACGGTGGAAGGATTGTCGAATGCCGGAGCGGAGAGATTGTTTATCAGAAGATTCTGCCTTCCAACGTGATTTCGGGATTATACAGATTCGCGCTGAAAAACGACATTGGCATCGTGACGTATCTTGGCGATTATATTATTGTCGGAACGCGGATGGATGAATATATTGAGCTGGAGTCGCGCATCAACGCAATGCCTTGCCGGAAGGTGGACAATTTTGAACAGTACAGAGAATACAGCTTAAACAAATGTCTGATGACAGCACCTCCTCAAAAGGCGCAGGAATACGAAAAACAGCTTGTGGAGATGTATGGGGATGTGCTCAGTATTTATCGCTCAGAGCCGTTTTTTATTGAGATTATGCCGAAAAATGTTGATAAGGCAACATCCCTTGACCGCATGCTTGAGACCGTGGGGCTGACAAGGGAAAATACGATTTGCTGCGGTGACGGATTTAATGACATGACAATGATAAAATATGCAGGAATCGGCGTGGCGATGGCGAATGCCCAGGAGGAGGTCAAAAAGTCAGCCGACTTTATTACGGATTCCAATGATGAGGACGGAATCGTGAAGGTGATTGACACCTTTATTCTTCCTCAATAAGACATAGAAAAAACACATTCTCTCCCTCTTTTTTTCACATTTCCCGTTTAAGATATAAGGCAGGAAAAATCAGGAAAGGAAAAGGGAGAGCATGGGAGAAAATAAAATTATATTATTTTTAAGAATGCATAAAAAAGTAGTACGAACGGTAGCTGTAATACTCATCATACTGCTTATTTTTTTGTTCTTTTTTATGCGTATGTCGGGAAGAAAAAAACAGCAAAATATTCCGACAGACATGGGAAAGCAGATGACACAGATTCAGAAAATGGATTTGTCAACCTCCATCAGTCTGACAGGTACGATTGCGAGCGGAGATAACCGGAGCATATCAGCGGATGTATCCGGCGTGAAGGTTACAAAGGTAAACGTGTCCGTAGGTGACTATGTAAATGCCGGAGATACGATTATTACACTGGATTCCTCATCCTTAAAGGAGGAGCTTGCAACGGCAAAGGAGGATTATGAGCTCGCAGTCACAAAATCAAACAAAACGGTTCAGGATGCAAAGGATAATGTGACAGATGCATCAGAGGAATATACGGAGGGCATTGCTGACCAGCAGTCCTACGTGGCAGATGCACTTACAGAATATAACACGGCGGCTGCAAAGGAAGAGGAGAAAAAGGAAGCCTACGAAAAGGCCGTAAAGAAGACAGAAAAGGCAAAAGAGGCTTACGAGGAGATAAAAACCCAAAAAAGCAGTTTGAAAAAGAAGCTGGAAAAGGCTCAAAAGGCAAATCAGGAAGCGAAAGCAGAGCTGGAAAGGGCAGAAGGGGAATATGAAAAGGCGCAGAATGTTTCCAAGGACCAGAACGGCAACATAGATGAGGCTGTTTATCAGGCCTATATGACGGCAAAGAATGCAACAGAGGAGGCAGAGGCTGCTTATCAAAAGGCGCAGACGGATTATAACCGGATAGAGGAGTCCAAAACTGCATATCAGGAGGCAAAAAAAGCTGAGGAAGCAGCACTTGAGGAGTATGAGAATGCAAAGGGAAATACCTCGGACAAATATAAGGAATACGAAAAGAGCTTAGAGACGCAGGAGGAAACAAACAGTAAAAATGCAAAGCAGGTAGAAGAAAGTGAGTATAATTATACAATTACATCAAAGGAATCAAACAGTAATCTGAAAAATCAAAAGACACAGGTGCAGAACGCCGAGGAAAAGCTCGGAGAATGTGTAGTGACATCTCCTATCAGCGGAGTTATCACCTCAATTGCCGTGGAGGAAGGCGATACCTATGAAAAAGGAGAGCTGTTTGTTGTACAGGATATGTCTGCTTTTATTGTGGAAGCGAGTGTGGATGAATATGAAATCAGCGACATCGCAAAGGATATGAAGGCGGTTGTGAAGACGGATGCGACAGGCGAGGAGGAGCTTGCCGGAGTTGTGACATATGTGGCACCGACACCTGAGAGCAGTCAGGGACAGGATTCCGGCGGAGGAAATTCTTCAGGCAGCGCGAGCTATAAAATACAAATCTCCCTGACAGATACCAATGACAGACTCCGGGTCGGAATGACGGCTAAGACCAGTGTCATTCTGAGCTCGGCAGAGGATGTTCTTGTAGTTCCGTATGATTATCTTCAGGAAGAGGAGGACGGAAGCTGCTATATCGAGGTTGCAGATGCTGCGGACGGAGGGGAGACATCGCCGGAGAATATGAATACCAGAAGGATAGTCGTTACAAAGGGAATGGAAAGCGATTATTATGTGGAAATCAGCTCGGATGAGATTTCTGAGGGCATGCTGGCCGTAAGTTCTTTATCCTCTGCAGAGACAGACAGCGAAAAGAATGCAGCCGGGGAGGAGGACTTTGAGTCCATGATGCCGGGCGGAATGCCGGGAAATATGGACACAGGTAATCGCGGCGGCGGAAACAGAGGCGGCGGAGCACCGGGCGGTGGCGGTCCGGGCGGATTTTAGTCCAAAGAGAGGTAAAGTTAATGGAAGAAAGAAAGGAAACGGAAGCTCTGATTCGCTTACACGGGATTAAAAAAAGCTTTTATATAGATACACCAAATGAACTGGAAATACTTCATGGTCTGGATATAAAAATCAACGAGGGAGAATTTGTTTCCATTGTCGGAGCCTCCGGCTCAGGAAAGTCTACCTTAATGAACATTATGGGCATTTTGGACCGGCCGACCGAAGGAGAATACATGCTCAACGGAGTTGATGTATGTCGTGCAAAGGATCATGAGCTTTCCCATATCCGAAATAAACAGATTGGCTTTGTATTTCAGACCTATAATCTCGTAGCAAGGACGAGCGCGCTTCAGAATGTCGAACTGCCCATGCTTTATGCAGGTGTTCGCCGCGGGCAGAGAAGAGAGAGGGCAGCAGAGCTTCTGGATATGGTGGAGATGACTGACCGGATGACTCACAGGCCTGATGAGCTTTCCGGAGGACAAAAGCAGAGAGTGGCAATTGCAAGGGCAATGGCAAATGACCCGGCAATCATTCTGGCGGATGAGCCCACGGGTGCTCTGGATTCAAAAACAGGTCGTAAGATTATGGATATTTTTCATATGCTGAACAAGGAAAAGGGGAAAACAATTATTTTAATCACGCATTCTCCGGAGCTTGCAGAGGAGACGGACAGGATTATTACCCTGAGGGACGGAGAAATCGTCGGAGAAAGAGTGGGAGGTAGTAGTTATGCTGGTATTTGAAAACATCATGCTCGCTCTTTCGGGACTGCGCTCCAATAAGATGAGGGCACTTCTCACGATGCTGGGAATCATTATCGGTATTTCGTCCGTTATTACAATTATGACTGTCGGAAATTCCCTTAATAATTCGATTACCAGCTCTATGCAGGAGATAGGTGCGAACAATCTGACGGTCGGGCTGAAGCAAAAGACGGTGGAGGAGGAAGTGACCGAAGGGGGAATACGCTTTGGTGGCGGATTCGGCAGAGATATGAGTGAGGAAGACTATATCACGGATGATATGATTTCCGCATACAGAAGTATGTTTTCTGAACAGGTAGAATATGTGGCTGTTTCAGAATCCGTGGGAAACGGCATTGCTGAGGACGGACAACTGTATGCCAATGTAAACGTGACAGGCGTAAACAATGAATATCTCGAGACCAATAAAATAGACCTTCTTGCCGGGAGGAGTCTGACGGAGAGAGACGGGGAGGAAGCCCGAAAGGTGGCGGTTGTTTCCGATAAGCTGGTGGAAAGTATGTTTGATGGTAGTGCGGAGGAAGCAGTCGGAAAGACGGTGGATATCACGATAGGAAACCGTTTTTATACCTATACCATTGTGGGTGTCTATGAGTATGAAGCAGATTCTGTCTTTTCCTCGGATTCAGATGAAGATGTGACGACAAGCCTGTATCTTCCTCTGAAAACTGCAAAGGAGCAGACCCATGCAGAGGACGGTTATACACAGCTTACGATTGTCACAACAACGGGAACGGATAATACGTCCTTCATGGAACAGACGGAAAGCTTTTTTAACAGGTATTATGCCAATAATGAATATTATGAAATTTCGGTAACGAGTATGGAAAGTATGATTTCAACGATGACGGATATGCTTTCCACCATTTCGATTGCCATATCCATCATTGCAGGCATCTCACTTTTGGTCGGTGGTATCGGTGTCATGAATATCATGCTGGTTTCCATCACGGAGAGAACACGTGAGATAGGTACGAGAAAAGCACTCGGAGCAACCAATGGCTCCATCCGTCTCCAGTTTATCACGGAATCCATTGTGATATGTCTGATTGGAGGAGCGATAGGGATTATTCTCGGGCTGATTATGGGAAGTGTCGGAGCGAATATTCTCGGATATGAGGCAAAGGCATCTGTACTCAGTATCCTGTTCTCCGTTGGCTTTTCCATTCTGATTGGAGTATTTTTCGGATATTATCCGGCGAACAAGGCAGCCAATATGAGTCCGATTGATGCATTGAGATATGAATAAAAGAAGAAGCTCCCTATATGCTGAAGCTGAGAGAATTTTTCATTTCAGATAGGGAGCTTTTTATATCAGTTTTGATTTTAGAATACAGCCGTCACTCTTTAATTTTGAGCTCCGGATGCTCGGAAAGATCCAGGTCATACAGGTTTATCCTGTCAATTCCGTTGGTATCATCAATGATTCGGATAACCGGTGAGAAGGGTTTTCCGACATTCTGCTGCTTGACAATTCCGTGCGTTCCGTTGGAAAGGTAAACAACGATTCCGTTCGGATAAATTGCCACATGGTCGAAAAGACATTCAACGAGTGCTTTGTCAAGCTTCCCTGCATTTGCATCTTCACAGAGAATCTGATAAGCTTTTTGATTGCTCAGGCTCTTGCGATAACAGCGGGCAGAGGTGAGGGCATCATACATGTCTGCAACAGCGGTAATCTGTGCATACGGATGGATGTCTTTCCCCTTAAGACCGCCCGGATAGCCGGAGCCGTCAAGGCGTTCATGGTGCTGAAGTGCAACCAGTAATGCTTCCTTTGGCAGTGCGTCATTCTGCTTCAGGAGAAGATAGCCCAAAGAGGCATGTTCCTTAATATGTGAAAATTCTTCCGAAGTTAAAGATGCTGCTTTCAACAGAATAGACTCGTTCAAATCTACCTTGCCGATATCATGTAAAATGGCTCCTTTGGCAAGAACCATAAGCTCATCACGGGATAAATTTCTTCTCAATCCGATCAGGATACAGTATACAGTTGTATTGATACAATGAATCATAGTATCGTCATCAATGGTTGCAATGTGATGAAGGCTGGTGATGATGTCTTTTTGTGAAAAAATATCATCAAGCACAGAGTTAATAGCGTCGTTCAGCACGGACGCATCAAAATTCCCCTGTTGCTTCAGGCGTTCAAACACGGCAGAAACAGCAGAAATACACTTTTCTCTGGTCTCGTCACACAGAACGTCGGGAATAAGGATATCCCGGGATAAAGCGTCTTTGACATATACAGAGAATATGCCCAGGTTTTCAAGCTGATTGATATATTTGGTCAAATGAGAAATATCTCGTTCCAGAATCAGTCTGGTACCCTGATAAATCGGTTTGGCCAGCACCATTGAGTCATCTAAGTCACTTAGTGCTACACGTCTCATTTTAAAACCTCTATTCTTCTGATATCACGGATTCAATTAATCCGGTAATGGTCCGGATGGAGCTGAGCTGGTCACTCTTTTCCATGTTTTCAATGTAAGACTGCCTTGTAAAATAAAGCTCATGGACTTTATCCGTCAGTAGCTTATCCGTAATGTCATCTTCATTGAGCACAATTGAAAAACCCTGTGCTTCAAAGGAGCGGGCGTTTAAAACCTGGTCACCTCTTGAACCGTTGCACAGTGGAATCAGGAGGTTTGGCTTTTTCAAAGCAAGCAGCTCACAGATGGCATTGGCACCGGCGCGGCTGATGACAATATCTGCCATGGCGAACAAATCCTTTAATTCTGCTTTTACATATTCAAACTGCTTATAACCCTTCTTGTTTAAAAGTAGATTATCAACCTTTCCCTGTCCGCAGAGATGTACGACCTGAAAGTCCTCCAAAAGCTTCGGAAGGGCATCTCTTACTGCCTTATTCACGTTGGCAGCACCCAGACTTCCGCCGATTACCATAATGACGGGAAGATTTGCCGTAAAGCCGCACAGCTCAAGGCCGGCAAGTCTGCTGCCCTTTTTGAGCTCCTCACGAATCGGGGAGCCGGTCAGAACTGCCTTATCCTGCGGAAGATCCTTAAGGGTTTCCGGGAAATTGCAGCAGATTTTGGAAGCAACCGGAATACAGAGCTTGTTGGCAAGCCCAGGAGTCATGTCGGATTCATGAAGAATGCAGGGAATCTTAAGAGAAGCCGCTGCGCGGACAACAGGAACCGATACAAAGCCTCCTTTGCTGAATACAACATCCGGTTTTATTTCTTTTAATATCTTTTTGGCCTCTGAAAAGCCTTTCATTACGCGGAACGGATCGGTAAAATTCTTTACATCAAAGTAGCGGCGTAATTTTCCGGTAGAAATACCGTAATACGGAATATCAAAATCCTCAATCAGTTTCTTCTCTATTCCTTCATAAGAACCGATATAATGAATATCGTAATCCATTTCTTTGAGTTTCGGAAGAAGGGCAATGTTCGGCGTGACATGTCCGGCCGTTCCTCCTCCGGTTAAAACGATTCGTTTCATAATAAACAAACTCCCATTTCGTTATTTTACATTTAAGGATTCCAGAGCCTGTGCCAACTGATCCGGACAGGATGTATTTTTGAATCCGCAGCGGATTCCTTTTAATCTGGACACAGCGTCTTCTACCTTCATGCCCTCCACAAGTCTGGAAATGCCCTGAAGATTACCGTTGCATCCTCCCGTAAAACTTACATGACGGATAATATCCCCGTCTACATCGATTTCAATGGCACTTGAGCAGACACCATTTGGTTTGTATATCATAAAAAGCCTTCTTTCTGTATCTAAAATCTTAAATTCGTAAAATATTATAGCAGAAATAAGAAGATAGAAAAAGGTTTTTATTCATTATTTGTGAATTTGCTTGAAAAATAAGGGGTAACTTGCTAAACTACTAATGGTAATTATTGCAAAACAACTAAAATAAATTCAAAGGAG
Organism: uncultured Kineothrix sp.; assembly: GCA_964519385.1. Lineage (GTDB taxonomy): Bacteria > Bacillota > Clostridia > Lachnospirales > Lachnospiraceae > SVFI01. Next base: position 67,347 of record CAZFLR010000003.1, on the reverse strand, counting down.
CGGTAAGATGAGCAGTAAAGTAACATTTGACTATTCCAAAGCAACCTCATTCATCGGTGAAAATGAAGTAGCTTTAATGAAGAACATCACAATGGATGCAAAGGAAATGTTAGTTTCCAAGACAGGAGCAGGCAATGACTTTTTAGGATGGATTGACCTTCCTGTAAACTATGATAAAGAGGAATTTGCGCGTATCAAAAAGGCAGCAGCAAAGATTCAGAGCGATTCAGAGGTTCTGCTGGTAATCGGTATCGGCGGTTCTTACCTCGGTGCAAGAGCTGCGATTGAATTTTTAAGACACAGCTTCTACAACAACATTCCGAAGGATCAGCGCAAGACACCTGAAATTTACTTTGTTGGTAACTCTATCAGCTCTACTTATATCAAACATCTTATGGATGTAATCGGCGACAGAGATTTTTCTATCAATATGATTTCCAAGTCAGGAACAACGACAGAGCCTGCTATCGCTTTCCGTGTATTCCGTAAAATGATGGAAGAGAAATACGGAAAAGAAGAAGCTGCAAAGAGAATTTATGCAACAACAGACAAGGCAAAGGGCTCATTAAAAGGTCTTGCAACAGAAGAAGGCTTTGAGACATTCGTGGTTCCGGATGATATCGGAGGACGTTTCTCAGTTCTCACAGCCGTAGGTTTACTTCCGATTGCCGTATCAGGAGCAGATATCGACAAGTTAATGGAAGGTGCAGCAAGCGGACGTGAAAACGCATTAAATCTTCCGTATGAAGAGAACGATGCTTTATTATATGCATCTGTCCGTAACGCACTTCACCGCAAAGGAAAAGCAATTGAAATCCTTGCAAATTATGAGCCGTGCTTCCACTTTGTAGCTGAGTGGTGGAAACAGTTATATGGTGAGTCTGAGGGAAAAGACCAGAAGGGTATCTATCCTTCCAGTGTAGACCTTACAACAGACTTACATTCCATGGGACAGTTCATTCAGGACGGTACCAGAAATATGTTTGAAACAGTAGTTGAAATTGAAACATCCCGTGAGGAAATCCTCATCGAAGAAGAGCCGGTAGATCTTGACGGATTAAACTACCTGACAGGAAAGACAGTGGACTTCGTAAATAAATCCGCAATGAACGGAACGATTCTTGCACATACAGACGGTAATGTACCGAACTTAAAGGTTAACGTTCCGGAAGTAAATGAATTTTACTTAGGACAGTTATTCTATTTCTTTGAGTTTGCATGCGGAGTTTCAGGTTATATCCTCGGTGTAAATCCGTTTAATCAGCCGGGAGTAGAGAGCTACAAGAAAAATATGTTTGCTCTTCTCGGAAAACCTGGTTTTGAGGCACAGAGAGAGGAACTTTTAAAGAGACTTTAATTTTTCGGACTTGCGGGAAATGAATGGTTGATGTGAAAGGCTGCGGTTTCTTTCTGCAATTAAGCAGAGAAGATTCGTGGCCTTTTTCTGCGGTTAAGGAGAAAAATAGTATGAAAAGATTAATAGGAACCAGGGACTTTTACAAAAAAGTGCTGTTTATTGCGATTCCGATTATGATTCAGAACGGAATTACCAATTTCGTGAGCATGCTTGATAATATCATGGTCGGACAAATCGGAACGGACCAGATGTCGGGAGTGGCGATAGTAAATCAGCTCATGTTTGTGTTTAATATTTGTATATTCGGCGGAATTTCGGGGGCAGGAATCTTCACGGCGCAGTTTTACGGAAAAGGAGATCATGAGGGAATCCGTGGAACCTTCCGTTTTAAGGCATATACCTGTGCACTGATTACAGTCATGGCAATTATATTGTTTATTTTTGGCGGCGATTTTCTGATTTCTCTCTATCTGCATGAGGGCAGTGATGTCGGAAATCTGACACATACACTGATATGCGGAAAAGAATATCTTATGATTATGCTTATCGGCCTTATTCCGTTTTCCGTCAGCCAGATTTATGCATCGACCCTGCGTGAATGCGGAGAAACGATTCTGCCGATGCTCGCAGGTGTGGCAGCAGTGGTTGTCAATCTTTGCTTAAATTATGTCCTGATTTTCGGAAATTTCGGCGCGCCTATGCTCGGAGCAAACGGAGCTGCAATTGCCACGGTTATCTCACGTTTTGTCGAAATGGGAATCATCGTGGTACGGACACACCTGAAGAAGGAAAAATACAGATTTATTTCAGAGATTTATAAAACCATGCACATTCCGGGAGAACTCGTCCGGATTATTCTTGTAAAAGGCTCCCCTCTTATGGTAAATGAGATTCTCTGGGCCGTGGGAATGGCGACAATCGCGCAATGCTATGCGTACAGGGGACTTGCGGTTGTGGCTGCGCAGAATATAACTTCAACGATTGTCAATGTATTTAACATTGTTTATATCGCTCTTGGCAGCAGTGTTTCCATTATCATCGGACAGCTTCTCGGGGCCGGTCAAAAAGAGGAGGCGAAGGAAAAGAACACACAGCTCATCGCCTTTGCCGTTGCACTGTGCACGCTGGTAGCTGCCTGCATGGCATGCTTTTCAAAGGCATTTCCGCAGGTGTATAATACAGAAGCACAGGTAAAGGAGCTGGCGACCAGTCTGATATTGGTTTCTACGCTTGTAATGCCGTTCCAGGCCTTTGTACATGCATCCTATTTCACGCTCCGTTCCGGAGGAAAAACAGGGATTACCTTCCTGTTTGACAGTGTGTTTGTGTGGGTGGTTGTGGTTCCGGTTGCTTACTGTCTTTCACGCTTTACTTCTCTCGGAATCGTGGAAGTTTATCTTCTGGTGCAGTCAACAGAGGTTATAAAATCTATCATAGGATTTCTGCTGGTAAAAAGCGGAATCTGGCTGCAGAATATGGTTGAGGAGCTCTAGGGCTTGACTTTTAGGCAATTGGCGGATATGCTTTGGAGTTAAGAGAAGGTTTATAAATTGACAAGGGGGTTTAAAAGTTATGAAAATAGTTGTACTTGAAAGAAACAGTGTAGGGACAGATGTTTCTGTCGATTGTTACAAGGATTTGGGAGAGGTGGTCTGTTATCGGAATACGGTTGCAGAGGACGCTCCTCAGAGGATAAAGGATGCAGATATCATTATTGCCAATAAATGTCCGATGAACGGAGAGACGCTCAAGGACGCGGCGAATGTAAAGCTCATCTGTGAGTTTGCCACAGGCTATGATAATGTCGATGTGGAATATTGTAAGAATCGCGGAATCCGGGTAACGAATGTGAGGGACTACAGCACATCCGCTGTAGCGCAGCACACATTTGCACTCGCGCTCTACCTCACGGAACACCTCAGACATTATGATGAGTATGTGAAATCAGGTGAATACAGCGCACAGGACAGATTCAGCAATTTTGACCTTCCGTATACAGAGCTGGAAGGGAAGGTCTGGGGAATTATCGGTATGGGAAATATCGGCCGCCGTGTGGCGGAGATTGCAAAGGCATTCGGATGCAGGGTAATTTTTCACTCTGTGACCGGAAACAGTACATGTACGGATTATGAGCAGGTAAGCTTTGAGGAGCTGCTGGCGCAGTCAGACATATTGTCGCTTCACTGTCCGCTTTCGGATTTGACCAAAAACCTGATAGATAAGACGGCACTTTCAAGGATGAAATCAACAGCTATTCTGATTAACGTTGCCAGAGGACCGGTAGTCAACGGCCGGGATTTATCCGAGGCATTAAAGAATCAGACTATCGCCGCTGCCGGACTTGATGTGCTGGAGGAGGAGCCAATTACGGTAACACATCCGCTTTATCAGATAAAGGACAGCAATAAGCTCATCATTACTCCGCATATGGCATGGGCAAGCACAGAGGCGCGAAATCGTGTTGTCGAGGAAGTATATAAAAATATCGATGCATTCCTGAAGGGTGAAGACAGAAATGTAGTTATATAAAGGGGAAGGATCATGAATCAGACAGATATTACAGTTGCTATTGTTGATGATGAGACAATGTTTCGTGTACTTACCAGAAAGAAGCTGGAAGATGTCATGAGAAGAATACCTTTTCTGTTCACGATTCGGGAATATAGCTCAGGAGTACAGTTTTTAAAGGACAGGGAAGTTTTCGATATCGTATTTATGGATATTGCAATGCCGGAAATGTCAGGCCTTGAGACGGCGGAGAAATATAGGGAATATTGCCCGAACGGGATTCTCATTTTTTTGACGGCGTATGATGAATATATGAAGGCAGGATATAAGGTAAATGCATTCCGCTATCTTGGCAAACAGGACGGCGCAGGAGATTTTTTTGAAGCGGTCAAAAGTGCTGTTCTCCTGATTCAGACAAAGCAGAAAATGCAGTTTCAGCTTGTAAACAGCGGAAATATTTTTGTCAGTCTGGATGATATTGTATACATTGAAGCACAGGCACGCTCTGTTATGATGCATATAAAGAGCGGTGAGATTCTGCCGATAAGAAGCAAGATTTCAGACCTGACGGAAATTCTTGAAAAAAAGGGTTTCTATCTGGTACACAGAGCGTACCTTGTAAATATGAGATACGCCCGCTCGTGTGTGGCAAACGAGGTGGTTTTTACTACGCTGGAAACTGTGCCCATCAGCGAAAGACGGTGTCAGGAGTTTAAAAAGGTACTGAGTGATTTTCATTCAAATGCAGGGCGAACGGATAAATAAAAAAGATTCCAAGAAGAAGGATGATTCCGCATATCAAACCGGAGTCGTCCTTTTTTCATGTCGCAATTTATGTCATTCATGTAAAATAGCTTTTATTTTAAAGAAAATATGCTATTCTGTTTTTGTCGAATTCTTGTGTGAAAGAATTAAGGGGAAATAGATTATGGGATAGGGAAAAGATCGGTATTATCACCGGTCTTTTTGCGTTGGGGGGAATCGTTTTTGGCTGAAAAGATACTTGGTTTATAGCCGGGTTTATGATACAATTACATTGTACTTTTCGATAAATTAATCATGTAAAGGAGAGAAGCACAAATGAGTGAGAAGGATTTAGCGGGTCAGGAAGAGGAGCTGGACATTGATGCGTTATTTGCAAAGATGATGGCAGAGAAGGCCGCCAGCGGGGAAGAAATTATACAGTTTGAGGAGGAGTCACCGGCTGTGGAGGAAGAGCCACCGGTTGTGGAGGAAGAGCCACCGGTTGTGGAGGAAGAGCCTCCGGTTATGGAAGAGGAGCCACCGGTAAAGGAGGAGGAGCCACCGGTTATGGAAGAGGAGCCACCGGTCGTGGAGGAAGAGCCTCCAGTTGTGGAAGCAGAACCTCCGGTAAAGGAGAAAAAGAAGAAATATCTCTTTTCTTTTGAAAACCGAATCAGAGCCGTAGGTGTGATTCCTATTATTGTTGCATGTATCATACTCGAGATGGTTTCCAGCAATCTGTTAGAGGATTCCATGATGGGAGAAGTTGAGACAGCATTACAGGTGGCAGCGGTTTCAGCGGATGAAATGTACGGAGCGGGCGATACAGGATTTATTGAAGAGTTAAAAGAAAAGACGGATTTTGAGTTTACGATTTATTCAGGCGGAAACAGCGTCTACTCGACGATGGCAGGTGATGCGGGAACGCTGGATACGGATATAGCTGAGCAGGTAAAGAAAGAGGATGTCGTATTTGCTGAAAGAGCCTCGATTTCGGGCACAGAATATCATGCGTACTATCAGAAACTCCAGCATACGGATGGTATCGTCTGTGTGACAAAGGATACAGGACATACGGATCAGGTTGTTTTTAAGCAGTCTCTGAATATTATACTGGTAGCAATCATTCTTATGGTTATTGCTTGGACTTCTATTTCCATATCAGCAAAGAGCATGGTACGTGTTATGCTGGTAACCAAAGAGTTTCTTGCAAAAATCGCAGATGGACAGCTCTCAATACCATCTGATCCGAAATTCCAGATGCGCAGGGATGAGCTCGGCGACATTTACAACATTTCGGTTCAGCTTCAGAATTCGCTGCGCAGGATTGTAGATAATATCAAGGTTTCTGCCGGAGATCTTGCAGTGTCTGCAGACCAGTTGACAGGACTGGCACAGGGCACCAAGGAAACAGTAGATGGCGTGTATGGTTCACTGGAAGAGATTACGAAGGGTTCTGCGACACAGGCGGATGAGACAGGTGTTGCAAGACAGAATGTAGATATGATTGGTGAACAGATTACCTACATCACGGAGGAAGTGGATTATCTGACGCAGAATGCAGAGCAGATGTCAGATGCAGAAAAGGCTTCCGAGCAGATTATTGATGAGTTAAATGCTTCAAATGAAGAGACTGTTGCATCTGTGACGAAGGTTGCGGAGCAGATTAATGCTTTACATAGCTCTATTGAATCAGTGCAGTCGGCAATTACTATGATTCAGAATATTGCGGAGGAGACGGATCTTCTCTCCCTGAATGCGAGTATTGAGGCAGCCAGAGCAGGTGATGCAGGAAGAGGCTTTGCAGTCGTGGCAATGCAGATTAGTAAGCTTGCAGAGCAGTCAAATACCGCTGCTGCGGAAGTGGAACAGATTATTGCGGAGATTATTTCCGAATCGGATAAAATGGTCGAGGTCATGGATGTGGTCAAGGTTAAGATGGACCAGCAGAAACAGAAGCTGGAAGAGACGATGGAAAAATCCAATGCCGTGGCAGTCGGAGTTTCCCGTTCTCTTGACAACATAGAAAGCATTCGTGACAAGGTGGATGTACTGAGCGAATCAGGTGATGCGATTCAGGATGTGGTACATAATCTTGCATCCATTTCAGAACAGAACGAAGCTTCCACACAGAATACAATGTCAGCAGCCCGTGGCATGACAGATACAATGGATACGCTTGAGGTTTCATCCGAGAGACTTCGTTTACTGGCCGGCAAGCTGGAAGATGCATTATCTATTTTCAAGATATAAAAGAATAAATACATAAGAAAAGCAGCCCGATTCATCAGGGCTGCTTTTTTCGTGACTATTTAGTTTTTAACACTCTCTCACATCAGAAAAACTCCATACGTGGATATTGTAGGCAACAACACCGGTTCCGCAATATTCACAGAATTTGGAACCGAGATTGGTAATCGGAGCTCCGCAGTTAGGGCAGTTGAGGCCTTCTGCATCACTGAGATCACCCTCTACCAGTGCACGGTCCTGAATATAGATTAAATCCGTTTCGTACTTAGACTGATATAAAATGCTTTTAGAACCGGAAATCACACGTCCGTCGTGATCTGTAATATAGTGATAATACTGCACAGAGGTCTGCATGGTAATGACGCAGCGGCCGGACTTTTTCGTATAGCCGGAAATCTCCGTGCGATGTATTTTGATATTGTCAAAGTGTTCTCTTTTATTTTTGTTTTTTAATAGGGCTATGGTATGCTCCAGTTTGTTTTTCAGTTCTGAGTTTCCTTCCGTTAATTTGCCGGGATTGAAATCATTTACGGCAAGAAGAAAGGAAGTTAGTACATTCTGTGCTTTTGTCTTCATTTCCTCGTAAGAGAATTCCGGGAAATCTCTGGTAATCTTCGGAAGATAAAGGCTTGTCACGGCAGATACGGATTTTGGCGTAGTTGCGTATTCTGCTTCTATCTGTTCAAAACCGTCCTTTAAGGAATCCGTTCCGAATACCTCTCTGGAAAATTGCCGGGTCTTTTGTTTCAGTGTATAAACACCGTAATAAACAGCACCGATAACTAGTAACAGGAGCACCAAAGTTATAATGAATAAAATCAGCGTAGCACTCATTTGATAATGTCGTCTTCGTTAAACGGATCTCCGCACTCCGGACAGAATTTCGGCGGATTCTTCGGATCAGCCGGTTCCCAGCCACATTTGTCGCATTTGTAAAGAGGCTCGCCCGTCGGTTTCTGGGTTCCGCACTCTCCGCAGAATTTACCTTTGTTCTGTGCGGAACATACCGGACAAATCCAGCCGTCAGTTGTCTGTTCTTCCGGTTTTCTTGCGCCGCACTCGCTGCAGAACTTATTGGTGTTGCCTGAGTGACCGCATGTACATGTCCATGTGTTTGCCGGAGCAGCCTGAGGAGCCGGAGCAACAGGAGCAACCGGCTGTGCCTGAGTGACCGGAGCTGCCTGATTTTGTCCCATCTGGAAGAGAGCAGTTGCATCCATTCCGCCGGCCATATTTGCCATGTTCATTCCGGCAAATGCCATCATAGGACCTGTAGATGTATTGGAAGCAGCAGCCTTCATAGCCTCAGCCTGTGCACTCACGAGAGTGGCAGCAGCCATGTTGGAATTGCGAAGAACGGCTGTTTTCTGTAATTCTTTAATCATTGCCTCGTCTTCTTCGGAAGCCTTCACTGTATTGATACCGAAGGAGGCAATTTCAAGACCGCGAAGTTCCGCCCATTTTTCGGAGAGAACTTCATTTAATGCATCTGCAATTTCCATGGTATGTCCCGGAAGCTCGCTGTAGCGGACACCAAGGGCAGAAACTTTTGCAAATGCCGGCTGAAGAGCCGTGAGAAGCTCTGTCTTTAACTGGCTGTCGATACGGTCTCTTGTGTATTCGTCTGCCACATTGGCGCAGACATTTGTGTAAAAGAGAAGAGGATCGACAATCTTGTATGAATATTCGCCGTTACAACGGATGGAAATGTCGATATCCAGACCGATGTTGTTGTCAACAACGCGGAAAGGAACCGGATTCATTGTTCCGTATTTGTTTCCGAGTATTTCCTTAGTGTTGAAATAGTATACTCTCTGGTCCTTCGCCGGATCGCCGCCGAATGTAAAACGTTTTCCAATCAGGGAAAAGGTCTTCTTGACATTTTCTCCGAGAGAACCATAGAAAAGGCTTGGCTCGGTAGAACTTTCATAGATGAATTCGCCTGCTTCTGCACAGACCTCAGCAACCTTCCCCTGTTCAATGATAAGCATACACTGACCTTCATTGACAGCGATGATGGAGCCGTTGGAAATGATGTTGGATTCACCTTTGGTATTGCTAGTTCCGCGTCTGTCGCTTGTTCTCTTCTCTCCCTTTGCAACAAGGACATTTTCACTGAGTGAGTCGCAGTAGAAATACTCGCGCCACTGGTCTGCTGCCGTAGATCCTACGGCATTTTTAAGTGCTCTGATTAATCCCATATCTTTCTCCTTTTTCTTATATTGTATTTTATATTGTGTTTCTTTTATTATATGATTGCTGTAATCTTCATATCTTTATATACCGAAAGATCAATAAACTTGTTGTTTGCGCATTTAATGGTCGGTCGAGACAAATGTTCCGGGTGAATGAAGACCACTTCACCTTCAAGACCGTTGTTGAGTCTTACGCGGAAACCGATAAAGGAATTGCTGACGTTGCGAAGGAAGGTAAGAATCATGTTGGTGTCGTACTTGTCAAAGCCTTCTTTTTCAAATTCTTCGATAACGTCGAAAGGACAAATCGGATTCCGGTATACACGTTTGCTGGTCATTGCATCATAGATATCCACAATGGTAATCATCTTGGCAAAGAAGGATATTCTGTCGCGCGTAAAACCGTAAGGATATCCGCTTCCGTCGCACTTTTCGTGGTGCATGAGGGCGGCATTTTTCACTTCCTCGTCAAGTCCCGCTGCGTCAAGAATATTATAGCCGTCCAGAGGGTGGTGTTTGATGGCTTCAAATTCTGCCGGAGTGAGTGCTCCGGGCTTCTTGAGAATACTTTCGGGAACCTTGATTTTACCGATATCATGAAACAGTCCGCATGAGGTTGCGATGACGCGATCTTCTCTGCTTAGGTTGAGCCAGCCGGCGAAAATATTAGAGATAATCGCGGCGTTGACGCAATGTGCATATGTAGAGTCATCATAATCGCGCATGTTAATCAGCATATCCATCAGATTAACGGAGTTGTCGATGTTGTCCATGAGTGTCAGCGTCTGGGATACAAGGTTTTCCGCATCAAAATTGGAGTTGGATTCGACAATTTGATTTAATCCCGTCTGAAGCAGAGAAACATGAGATTCAAAGTTCTCTTTAAACTCGATAAATCCGGGCTTTGAGCGAATCCGGTCACAGTAGGACGGAGATACATTCATCATCGACTGGTCAAGGGAAACGACCCGGTCTTCCACCTTGATGGAATAGATACCGAAGGAGTCAAGCTTCTCTATATTTTTATCCGCAAGTATAACTTTCTTACCCAGAATAAGCTGCCCGTCAATGGAATAAATATCCTCGGCAGTTACCATTCCGGGACGAATGTCTTTTACCTGAATTTTTTTCATTTTCACCACCTCATTCTTATCTTAAAATTATAGAAGATAATAGAAATGCTGTCAATGAAAGTAGTTAAAGAAAGTGTATTGAGAAAACAGCAAAAAGTAATTATACTGAACGTATGGGATGGGGGGCAGAAAATTTGTGAAGGGAAAAAGGACGGGAAAATGAAATTTTTACTGACGGCGTTAAATACTAAATACATACATTCAAATCCGGCGATTTACTCACTTCGGGCATATGCAGTAAGTAAGGATCCGGATCTGGCAAGTCACATAGAGCTGGCAGAATATACCATCAACAATGCATTTTCGGACATTCTTGCGGATTTGTACCGGAGAAAACCGGATGTAATCGGGTTTTCCTGTTATATATGGAATATTTCCCATATTCTTGAGCTGGCAGAGGAGATAAAAAAGCTCCTGCCTGCGGTTCAGATCTGGTTTGGGGGACCGGAGGTGTCTTTTAATGCCGGGGAGCTTCTTAAGAAGCACCGGTTCTTAACCGGAATTATACGGGGAGAAGGAGAAAAGCCGTTTTATGACCTGATGTCCCTTTATCGCCGGGCGGAGGAAAAAGGAGAGGATTTGTCGAAGGTTACTTATATACAGCCGGAAGACGAAGGAACCGAGCTCTCCGAAATTCCGTTTTTATATCAGGAGGATGCTCCGTTTGAAAACAGGATTATATATTATGAATCGAGCCGGGGCTGCCCGTTCAGGTGCAGTTATTGTCTTTCATCCATTGACAAGACGGTAAGGCTCAGGGATTTAGATATTGTAAAGAAGGAGCTTTCCTATTTTATAGAAAAAAAGGTAAAGCAGGTTAAATTTATTGACCGCACATTTAATTGCAATAAAAAGCATGCAGTCTCGATATGGGAATATCTGCTTTCACACGATAACGGGGTGACGAATTTCCATTTTGAAATTGCCGCGGACCTGCTCGGAGAGGAAGAATTGTCGCTTCTCGAACGGTTCCGTCCGGGGGCAGTACAGCTAGAAATCGGTGTGCAGTCAACTAACGAGCAGACGATACGTGAAATTGACCGAAGAATGGATATTGAAAAATTAAGGGCGGTTGTGGAACGCATTAGGAAGGCGGACAATATTCATATACATCTTGATTTAATTGCCGGACTTCCTTATGAGGATTATGTGTCTTTTGCGCAATCCTTTAATGACGTTTTTTCCATGCAGCCGGAGCAGCTTCAGCTTGGCTTTTTAAAGGTGCTTAAGGGTTCTAAGATGCACGATAAGGCACCGGAATACGGTCTTGTGTATCGCACGCAGCCGACGTATGAGGTTCTTCGCACGAACTGGCTGCCCTTTGATGATGTCTGCAGACTTAAGCGGATAGAAGAAATGGTGGAAATATATTATAACAGCAATCAGTTCACAAGGACGCTTCCGCATGCGGTGAAAAGGTTTTCCTCTGCATTTGCATTTTTTGAAGAATTAGCCGATTATTATGAACGGAAAGGATATTTTGTCCAGTCACCGGCAAGAAGCTATCGCTATCAGGTGCTTTTGTCATTTTTGGAGGAAACTGCCGGAATTACGGGGCAGGAGAGAGCTTTTTTTGAAGAAAAAATGACTATAGACCTTTATCTTCGTGAAAATTGTAAGACGCGTCCTTCTTTTGCGAAGGAGCTTACCCCTTACAGAGAGAAGTTTCGAGCTTTTTTTCAGGAGGAGGCAAGGGAGCACAGGGTTCTGAGCGGAGAGTACAGAGAGTATGATGCGAGGATGCTTGCAAGGTCCGTGCATATCGAGCCGGTGTTTTTTGAGAGTGAAGGAGAGCCGGCGGAAAAGCCGGAATATCTGCTGTTTGACTATAAAAAGAGGAGTCCTTTGACGGGCGAGGCAGTTGTCTGCAGAATAGGAATATAATAATGAACAGTTTGAATGCAACAGTCATTGATCTGGAAATGACGGGACTGAATCCCCGTACCGAGAAGATTATTGAAATCGGGGCGGTGAGAATCCGGGACGGAAGGATGACGGACACCTTTTCCGAACTGATTTACCCGGGGAGAAAATTAAATAAAGAGACAACGGAAATTACGGGAATTACGGATGAAATGCTGAAGGGTTGCCCTTTATTTTCGGATGTGGCGGACAGTCTTCTGGAGTTTCTTGGAGAGGATGTCCTGGTCGGACACAATATTATTTTTGATTATTCTTTTTTGAAAAAATCGATTCTCAATGAAAAGCCGAAGGGAACGGTTTTTGAAAGAAGGGGGATTGATACGCTGAAAATTGCGCGGCGTTTCCTTCCGGGAGAGCAGAAGAAAACTTTGACGCAGCTCTGTTCTTTTTATGGGATTGCGTATCATGCGCACAGGGCACTGGATGATGCAATTGCAACAGCGAAGCTTTACGATAAGCTTTGGGAAGAGTTTTTCGACCGGGGCCCGGATATTTTTGAACCAAAGCCTCTTGTATATCAGGTGAAAAAAGAAAGCCCGGTAATGGCAAAGCAGATTGAACAGATTAAGAGGCTTTTGACAGAGTATGGCATAGAATGTCCGTATGAACTTGAAAAGATGACAAAGAACGAGGCAAGCCGTTATTATGATAAGCTTCGGGCAGCCCGTGGAGGAGGTAAGAATTAATCTTCTTCCGACAGGGCACGCAGAATGGCACCTTTGGTGATGGAGTGCAGCAGTTCGGCTTTTTCCCTGAGCCAGAGGAGTCCGGAGGTATTCCCCTGTTCATGGTAAAGCTTTATAATCAGCTTGTAGTGGGACAGGGAGTCGCTTCCCGTGAGTATGGTTTCTTCCGAGAGCATAAGAGCCTCTTCTTTGCGTCCGTGATCGTATAAATATTGGCAGAGCAGATAAATATTTTTTACAAAGCTTTCGTAGTTGGCATCATATTCGGTCAGTATGGTCATATTGGCAACGCCGAAGCGTTTTTTGACTTCGGTGTTGGTAATACCGTTGAGGTTTACCATTTTTTTGTCCGAAAGTCCGGTAAGGATGGCAAAGCATTCGGGAACCGGATCCGGCTCAAAGCTTTCCGGTGAGGGAAGCTTATCAAAAGGAAAACGGACATAGTCAGAATCTTCCAGTTGTTTTTTCCTGACACTATTTGCCATGCTTTCGTTTTCCCAAAAGTCAAGAGCGGCTTTTTCATCTAAATTACGGCTTTTTTTAAGCTGAAATGCGAGCCATACACAGAAAATCATAAAACTTGCAAAAATAAGTAAATTCATATATAATATCCTTTCAAGGCAAAAGAGGTGATACTTATGTTTAATAATAACAAAATGAAACGTGTTGTTGCAACTGTTATTGCAGTTGTTTTGGTACTTGCACTTGTTGTACCGCTTGTTATTTCGGCAATCGGTTATTTCTAAATATAGTATAAGAGGAAAACAGAATGAAACAATTTATCACAGCAGTGCTTGCAGCTTTTACAATGGTGATAGTCGCGGGAAGCGGAATCGAGGTACAGGCAGCGGGAACCTTTAATACGATTGAAAAGGGAGTCTATATCGGTGATATTGATGTGTCCGGTATGACAACGCTGGAGGCTGAAGAAGCAGTGAATTCTTACATGGATTCCTTAAAAGAGAAGGAAATTACATGGAATGCATTAAATGATAATACGGTAACCGTGAAGGTTGGGAATCTCGGAATCAAATGGACGAATAAAGAGGTCATCGATCAGGCCGGAGAGCTCGGAAAAGCCGGAAATATTGTACAGAGATATAAGGCATTGAAGGATCTGGAGCACCAAAATGAGATTTTTCCGCTGGAGATTTCTTATGATGAGGCCATGATTCGTTCCATTATTAACGAACAGTGTCTGCAATACAACGTGGAGGCGGTTGACGGTACTCTCAAAAGAGAGGATGGTCAGTTTAAGTTTGTGGCAGGACAGACGGGTGTTGAAATTAATGTGGATGCATCGGTGAAGGCCATCCAGGATTATATGGTCAGTGAGTGGAATAAAGAGGATGCCATGATTGATTTGGTTGCAGAGACGACGCAGCCTCGCGGAACCGAGGAAGAGCTGTCTAAGGTTAAGGACGTGCTTGGCACGTTTACGACAAGCTTTTCTACCTCAGGAGCTAACCGTAGCGGAAACGTGAAAAACGGCTGCAGTAAGATTAACGGTACTTTATTGTATCCGGGAGATACATTCTCCACCTATGAAACGGTAAGTCCGTTTACGGAGGCGAACGGATATTATCAGGCCGGTTCATATATGAACGGACTTGTGATAGATTCTCTCGGAGGAGGTATCTGTCAGGTTTCAACGACTCTTTATAATGCGGTTCTTCTGGCTGAGCTCGAGGTGACAGAGAGATTTAATCACTCGATGATTGTCAATTATGTGGACCCATCGGCAGATGCGGCTATTTCAGGAACAGCGAAGGACTTTAAGTTTGTTAATAATCTCAGTTACCCGGTATATATCGAGGGAAAGGCAACGGACGATAAAAAGCTTACCTTTACCATTTACGGTTGTGAGGAGAGAGCGGATAACCGGGAAGTTGTTTACGAGAGTGTAGTGATAAGCAAGACGGTTCCGGAGGGAGAAAAGGTGGTTGCAGATTCTTCCCAGCCGGCAGGAGTTGTCAGTGTGCAGTCGGCGCACATCGGTTATGTAGCTGAGCTTTGGAAAATAGTCAAGGTAGACGGTGTGGAAGAGAGTCGTGTCCAGGTAAACAGCAGTCGTTATGCAGCAACGCCGAGAACAGCAGCCGTGGGAACAGCTACGGCGAATCCTTTGGCAGCGCAGGCAATCAATGCGGCGATTGCGACCGGAAGCATTGAGCAGTGTCGTGCAACAGCAGCAGCAATTAATGCAGGTACTTATAATGATCCGGCAGCAGCGGCCGTAGCAGCACAGCAGGCAGCGATTGCAGCAGCTCAGGCGGCTCAGGCAGCAGCGCAGCAGCCGGCAGAGGTTCCGGCACAGTAAAACAGACAGGTGAACGACATTGAAACCAGGAAAGATTTCAGAGAATGTTTTAAAGCGTTCTGTACTTAAATATATGGATTTTGAAAAAACAGGAATCGTAAGAGGCGCAGGAGTAGGAAATGACTGCGCCCTTTTTTCGTCATGCCGGGGAGCTTCGGCTGCGACTTGTTCTCTCAGGGTAAAGGGTCGGGAAAAGGTTCGTCATGCCATTTTTGCAGCCGTGAATAACTTGTGGGCTTCGGGTCAGGAGCCGCGATATTTGCTGCTTACCATCACCCTTCCGGAACGCGCCAGGGAGATTAAGCTTCGCGAAATCATGGAGGAGGCGGAGCAGATCTGCAGGGAATATCATCTGCAGATTATCGGTGGACATACGGAAACATCGGAGCTTGTGACGGATATGATTGTGAGTGTGACCGCGCTTTCAGACAAAAATCTGCGCGGGGACGGAGCCTTCGGAGACGGTTTTCCGAAGGAAGTGACCGGATATGACATTGTAGTTGCCGGCTATATCGGAATGGAGGCAGCAGGGCTTGTTGCATTGCAAAGGGAAGAAGAGCTGTTAACCCGCTATCCGAGGTGGCTGGTGGATGATTTGCAGGCCTACAGGGAGCATGTGTCTGTCGGCGATTCAGCAAAGATAGCGATAGAGCACGGAGAAAAAGGGATGCATGATATCGGTGAAGGCGGAATTTTTGCATCGCTTTGGGAGCTGGCACAGAGAACTTCTTCGGGATTACAGATTGATATCAAGAAGATTCCGATGAGGCAGTCAGTCATAGAGGTCTGCAATTTTTATGACCTTAATCCTTACGAAGCACTTTCACAGGGGTGTCTTCTGATTGTGGCAAAGGACGGCGATACGCTTGTACAGTCGCTGACAGATGCCGATATACCGGCAGCAGTTATAGGGAAGCTGACGGAGGGCAATGACCGGTTGATACAAAACGGAGAAGAAATTCGTTATATGGATTTGCCAAAGCCGGATCAGATTCGGAAATTATTGTAAAGAGAGGAAAACAGAGATGAGAGAAAGAATTTTAGCCATTATTGAAAAAAACAGCCGTATTGATATCGGTGAGCTGGCAGTTATCATGGGCGAGCCGGAAATCGAGGTGGCGAACGAGCTGAAAAAGCTGGAAGAGGAAGGTATTATCTGCGGATATCACACAATGATTGACTGGGAAAAGACCAATCTTGAAAAGGTGACGGCACTTATTGAGGTGCGAGTGACACCACAGAGAGGGCAGGGCTTTGACAATATTGCGGAGCGTATTTACAAATATCCGGAGGTAAATTCTGTATATCTTATTTCCGGCGGATATGACCTTCTTATTACGCTCGAGGGACGTTCCTTAAAGGAAATTTCACAGTTTGTATCGGATAAGCTCTCTACTCTGGATTCTGTCCTGAGTACGGCGACGCATTTTATCTTAAAGAAATATAAGGATCACGGAACGATTCTTGCAAAGAAATCTGAAGATGAAAGGATAAAGATTACACCATGAGAAATCCATTAGCAAAACAGGTTGTTGAATTAAAACCGTCCGGAATCCGAAAGTTTTTTGATCTGGTGGCAGAAATGCCGGATGCGATTTCTCTCGGTGTCGGTGAACCGGATTTTGACACGCCGTGGCATATCCGTGACGAGGGTATTTATTCCCTTGAAAAGGGGCGTACATTTTATACCTCCAATTCCGGACTGAAGGAATTAAAGCAGGAAATCTGCCGTTACTTAAAACGGAAACTGGACCTTTCTTACAATTATGCAGGCGAAGTTATCGTTACGGTCGGGGGTTCAGAGGCGATTGACATGGCACTCCGGGCAATGATTAATCCGGGGGAGGGAGAGGAAGTTCTTATTCCGCAGCCGAGCTATGTTTCCTATGAGCCGTGTGCGATTTTAGCCGGTGCAAAGCCGGTTATTATTGAGTTAAAAAATGAAAATGAGTTTCGTCTGACAGCACGTGAGCTTGAGGACGCGATTACGGATAAGACCAAAATACTGATTCTGCCGTTTCCGAACAATCCGACGGGCGCGATTATGGAGCGCGGGGATTTGGAAGCCATCGCAGAGGTGATTGAGAAACATGATATTTTTGTCATTTCGGATGAGATATACAGTGAGCTTTCCTACAATGAGGAGCATGTGTCGATTGCATGTATACCGGGCATGAAGGAGAGAACGATTCTGATTAACGGATTTTCAAAGGCTTATGCAATGACGGGATGGAGACTCGGATATGCCTGCGGACCAAAGGAAATCATAGAGCAGATGACGAAGATTCATCAGTTTGCCATTATGTGTGCTCCGACGACAAGTCAGTACGCGGCGGTGGAAGCACTCAAAAATGGAGACGAGGATGTGGCGGTCATGCGCGAAGCATATAATCAGAGACGGCGTTATCTCATGCATGAGTTTAAGGAAATGGGACTTCCGTGTTTTGAGCCGTTTGGGGCATTTTATGTGTTCCCGTGCATCAAAGAATTCGGTATGACGAGTGAAGAATTTGCACAGGAGCTTTTAAATACGGAAAAGGTGGCAGTGGTTCCGGGAACAGCATTCGGCGATTGCGGCGAGGGCTTTCTCAGGATTTCTTATGCCTATTCGCTGGAAGATTTAAAGGTTGCAATTGGGCGGCTTAAGCATTTTGTGGAAAAATTGCGTGAAAAAAAATAACCATCGGAAAGAGAAGCTTATGAATATTATACTTCATCAGCCGGAGATACCGGCAAATACTGGAAATATCGGCAGAACCTGCGTTGCAACAGGGACGGCACTTCACCTGATAGAGCCGCTCGGTTTTCGCCTGAATGAAAAGGAAATTAAAAGGGCGGGAATGGATTATTGGGATAAGCTGGATGTAACCAGATATGTCAATTTTGAGGAATTTAAGGAAAAAAATCCAAATGCAAAAATATGGATGGCGACGACCAAAGCAAAGCATGTCTATACAGAGGTTGAGTTTGGTCCGGACGACTTTATTATGTTCGGTAAGGAAAGTGCGGGAATTCCGGAAGAAATTCTGGTGGACTACGAGGAGACCTGTATCCGGATTCCGATGCTGCCACAGATTCGTTCCCTGAATCTTTCTAATTCTGTGGCAATCGTGCTTTATGAAGCACTCAGACAACAAAATTTTGACTCCATGCAAATGACGGGTGAGCTGCATCATCTGCAATGGAAATAGAGTAGTAAGAGGAATAAATATGTATATTATAGTCGGATTGGGAAATCCTACCGGAGAATATGACCATACGCGTCATAATGCCGGGTTTGATACCATTGATAAAATCGCAGACAGACACGATATTTTTATGTCGGAAAAAAAGCATAAGGCAGTTTACGGCAGAGGTTATATAGGGGGAGAGAAGGTAATTCTTGCAAAACCCCAGACCTTTATGAACCTGAGCGGAGAATCCGTGCGTTCCCTGATTGATTATTACAAGGTGGATGAAGAGTCACAGCTTATTGTGATTTATGATGATATTACACTCGCTCCGGGTCAGCTTCGTATCCGTAAAAAGGGAAGTGCCGGAGGGCATAACGGAATAAAAAATATTATATCGCATCTCGGACATGACAGGTTTATCCGAATTAAAATCGGTGTGGGAGAAAAGCCGAAGGGGTATGACCTTGTTGATTACGTTTTGTCACGTTTTCCGAAGGAAGAACGGGAAGTGATGGAGGATGCGTTTTTGAGAGCTGCGGATGCGGTGGAAAAAATTATGGCTGACGGCCCGGATGAGGCGATGAACCGGTTTAATGCGAAGAAATGAGAGGCGTAAGTGAAGGCATTTGTAGAGCATTTAAAAGAGTTTTCTTTTTATGAAGATGCAGAAAGACAACTGAATAAGGGAAAAACGATTGCAATTTCAGGCTGCGCGGCGGCGCAGAAATGTCAGATGATATATGCACAGGGCATGGATTACAGGTATAAGATTGTCGTGGCAGCAGATGATGTCAAGGCAAAAGAGCTGTATGAGGATTATTTGTTTTTTGAAAAAAATGTTTCCCTGTTTCCTGCCAAAGATTATATTTTCTTTGACGCGGATATCCGCGGAAGAGAAATGACAAGAGAACGCATGATTTGTTTCAGAAAGATTGTATCCGGTGAACCGATAACGATTATCACGACACCGGATACTTTTATGGCTCCGGTACTTCCTCTTGAGGTGATGAAGGAGAACTGTATTTACATCGGCAGGGAAAGTCTGGTTGAGGAGACGGCATTGGCACAAAAGCTGGTTCGTATGGGATATGAAAAGACGTATCAGGTGGAGATGCCGGGACAGTTTTCCGTGCGCGGAGGAATTATCGATGTGTTTGATTTGACGGAGGAGAACCCGTACCGGATTGAACTTTGGGGAGATGAGGTGGAGTCCATCCGCCGGTTTGATGTCTTAAGCCAGCGTTCTATAGAAGCACTGAAGGAGGTTACCATTTATCCGGCTACGGAGATGATAATGACATCCTCACAGAAGGCGGAGGGGCTGAAAAGGATTGAAAAGGAAGCAAAAAGTGTATCTGACAGACTTCGCAGGGAGATGAAGATAGAAGAAGCACATCATATCAAAAAACAGGCTGCCCGGCTTCGTGAGCAGATGGAAGAATTTGGTGTTATGGCGAATCTGGACAGCTATATGCGATATTTTTACGATGAATTGTCCGGCTTTTTTGAATTGTTTGACTCTGATGAGCTGCTGCTTGTCATAGATGAGCCGGTTCGCGTGAAGGAGCATCTGGATGCAGTGGAGCTTGAATTCAGAGAAAGTATGATGCAGCGTCTGGAAAAAGGTTACGCCCTCAAAGGTCAGGCAGAGCTTTTATATAGTGCCGGAGAGGTCCGGGCGGCGATTAACCGTCAAAGACTGTTGCTGTTGTCGGTGCTTGATACGAAGCAGAAGGCATTTCCGGAGGATGCTTTTTATCATGTGGACGCGAGAAATATCAATTCCTTCCAAAACAGTTTTGAACTTTTGTTAAAGGATTTGCAGCGATATCAAAAGAACGGTTACCGGGTGATTTTATTGTCTCCTTCGCGCACCAGGGCCAAGCGTCTGACGGAGGATATTTTTAACAGCGGACTGAACTGTTTTTATAGCGAGGACAAGGACCGGGAGCTTCAAAGCGGAGAGATTATGGTCATGTACGGACAGCTTTCCAAAGGCTTTGAATATCTGTCTCTGCGTATGGCATTGATTACGGAAAGTGATATTTTTGGAAAAGCCGTGAACCGTAAAACCAGAAGAAAGCGATACGAAGGTCAGAAGATTCATGACTTCACAGAGCTTAAAGTGGGTGATTATGTTGTTCACGAAAGCCACGGGCTGGGGATATATCGAGGAATCGAAAAGGTTTGTGTGGATAAGGTTGTAAAAGATTACATGAAGATAGAATATCGCGATGGCGGAAATCTTTATGTGCTTGCAACAGGCTTTGATGCGGTGATGAAATATGCATCGTCCGAAAGTAAGATGCCGAAGCTGAATAAGCTTGGTACACAGGAGTGGGCGAAGACAAAGACCAAAGTGAAGGGTGCGGTGACGGAAATTGCCAAGGATCTGGTACAGCTTTATGCTGTCCGTCAGCAAAAGCAAGGCTTTGTTTATGGTCGGGACACAGTATGGCAGAGGGAGTTTGAAGAAATGTTTCCGTATGAGGAAACACAGGATCAGCTTCTTGCGATTGAGGCGACGAAACGTGATATGGAGAGCCGACGGATTATGGACCGGCTTATCTGTGGAGATGTCGGCTTCGGGAAGACGGAGGTTGCGATTCGGGCAGCATTTAAGGCGGTACAGGAAGGAAAGCAGGTCGTTTTTCTTGTGCCGACTACTATTCTTGCAAAGCAGCATTATGAAAATTTTGTGCAGCGGATGAAGGATTTTCCGGTGACGATAGAGATGATGTCACGTTTTCGGACTTCAGCACAGATGAAGAAAACAACGGAGGGGCTTAAAAAGGGACTGGTTGATATTGTAATCGGAACCCACCGTGTTTTATCAAAGGATGTGCAGTTTAAGGATCTTGGACTTCTCATCATTGACGAGGAGCAGAGATTTGGTGTGGCGCATAAAGAAAAGATTAAGCAGATGCGAGAGGATGTGGATGTGCTGACGCTGACGGCAACACCGATTCCGAGAACCCTGCATATGAGTCTTATCGGTATCCGGGATATGAGTGTACTTGAGGAAGCACCTAATGACCGAATGCCGATTCAGACCTTTGTCATGGAATATAATGAGGAGATGGTGCGAGAAGCCATCATGAGAGAGCTCTCCCGTGACGGACAGGTGTATTATGTATATAATCGCGTGAACTCGATTGCAGAGATGGCGGCGACTTTGCAGGCACTGGTTCCGGATGCAAACGTGGCATTTGCGCACGGGCAGATGAAGGAGAGTGAGCTGGAGCGTATTATGTATGATTTTGTCGAGGGAGAGATAGATGTACTTGTTTCGACGACAATCATAGAGACCGGACTGGACATTCCGAATGTAAATACAATGATTGTTCATGATTCGGATAATATGGGACTTTCGCAGCTCTATCAGCTCAGGGGACGTGTCGGAAGGTCTAACCGGACAGCCTATGCGTTTCTTATGTACAAACGCGATAAGGTGCTTAAGGAAGTGGCAGAAAAACGTCTGCAGGCAATCCGGGAATTTACGGAGCTCGGCAGCGGATTTAAAATTGCCATGAAGGATTTGGAAATCCGCGGAGCCGGGAATCTGCTCGGAAAAACACAGCACGGACACATGCAGGCAGTCGGGTATGACCTCTATTGCAAGATGCTCAACGAGGCCGTGAAGACCATGAAGGGACAAAGGGAGAGTATCGATTTTATTACGACCATAGATATGGATGTTGATGCTTATATTCCGGAAACCTACATTGTCAATGAGTACCAGAAACTTGATATTTATAAGCGTATTGCAGCCATCGAGAGCCGTGAGGAGAGCGAAGAGATGCGCAGTGAGCTGATGGATCGTTTCGGAGAGATTCCAAGATGCGTAGAAAATCTGCTTCGTATCTCTCTGATCCGGATGACTGCGCATATGCTATATATCACGGAGGTGAAGGGAAAGAAGGACGGTATCACCTTTTTGATGGATCCGAAGGCTAAAATCCGGGTGGAAAATATTGAGATTGTCCTTGCCAACATGGAAGGAAATTTGAAATTCAGTGTTAAGGGAACACCGACATTTTTCTATCGGTTAAAAACAACAGGTGTCGTACAGAGGGATGAAGAACAGATGCTTTTGACAGCAGAAAAGGTTGTCGCTGAAATGAGAGCGAGATTGTTATAAAAAACAGGGAACTACTGCTGCTGAAGGCGGGCAAGACATACTTGACGACTTTTGTATTGGTTTTTTTCATCAACTGTCAAGGGCAGATACCGTAAAACGGTATCTGCCCTTATTTGTAGTATATTCACAATATTATTCTTTTCCGTTCCAGCAATAGGTACAAAGCTTGCATGGATCGATACCCACCGATTCAAGCATATCGTCAAGGCGACTGAACTGAAGGGAGGTGAAGTTCAGCTCCTTACGGATTTCTTCGACCATCGCTTCATATTTTGGATTCTCAGGATCACAGTATTGGCTTAAGATATCTTCGGAAAGGATGCTTGTATCCTCTACGCCCTCAAGCTTTGCAATCATTTTACGTGAAATCAAATCCATTTCTGAATTGGAGCGGGAGAAGTTTAAATATTTACATCCATATACAAGAGGTGGACAAGCCGGACGGATGTGAACCTCTTTTGCTCCGTTTTCATATAAAAAGTCAGTGGTTTCACGAAGCTGTGTTCCGCGGACAATTGAATCATCAATCAGGAGCAGACGCTTGTTTTTAATCAGCTCGTTTACAGACAAAAGTTTCATTTTGGCAATGAGATTACGTTTGCTCTGTACGGTCGGCATAAAGGAACGTGCCCAGGTCGGGGTGTATTTGATAAACGGTCTTGAGAAAGGAATACCGGATGCGTTGGAATATCCGATGGCATGTGCAAGTCCGGAATCCGGTACACCGGCAACCGTGTCGGGTTTGACCGTGTCCCGTTTGGCAAGTCTCTGACCGCAGTTATATCTCATCTGTTCCACGCTGACTCCTTCGTAGGAGGAAGCCGGGTAACCATAGTAAACCCAGAGGAAGGTACAGATTTTCATGTCCTTGCCACAGCAGGCAAGAGTTTTGGCACCATCCGGAGTGATAACAACGA
This sequence comes from uncultured Kineothrix sp., assembly GCA_964519385.1. Taxonomy (GTDB): domain Bacteria; phylum Bacillota; class Clostridia; order Lachnospirales; family Lachnospiraceae; genus SVFI01. Next base: position 44,000 of record CAZFLR010000003.1, on the reverse strand, counting down.
TTTCGCCCGGAGCAAGCTCCTTGTAATTCTGATAGCCGAGATTATGAAATGCAAAATCTTCAAAAGAGACGCACATGGCATTTTCTTTCCGGCCGAGGACTACAGGAGTACGTCCGTGCACATCTCTGGCTGCGTAGATGCCTTTTGGAGTTAATATAAGAATAGAAAGGGAGCCGTCAACGATATTGAGAGCATGCTGTATTCCGTCAATCAGATTTTCCTTCTGGCTGATAACGGCTGCTATGAGCTCTGTCGGGTTAATATCGCCGGTACTCATTTCCTGAAAATGTACGGTTCCGTCTTTAAAAAGATTGTCTACGATTTCTTCAACATTATTAATTTTGCCGACAGTGGTGAGGGCAAAAGTACCGTGATGTGAGCGAACGAGCAGAGGCTGTGGTTCGTAGTCGGATATACATCCGATACCATAGTCGCCCTGCATATCTCGGAAGTCTTTGTCGAATTTGGTACGGAACGGGGAATTTTCAATATTGTGGATAGCGCGGTTGAAACCGTCTTGTCCGTAAACAACCATTCCTGCACGTCTTGTTCCGAGATGGGAATGGTAATCTATTCCGAAGAATAGATCAAACACGCAGTCTTCTTTTGCTGCGACACCAAAAAAACCACTCATGAATATATGCTCCTTTTCTTATGAATAATTTTGTAACCCTATCTATTGTATCAATTCAAATATTAGATAGCAAGAAAAAAAGTGTTAGTAATTGATAAACATTTTATTTTATGGTATTCTTAGTATTGTGTGTGACAGCACAAGACAAATTTATTCTCTGGAGAGTCTCTGCAAAGCAGAGCGCCGAAGGTGTAAGACAGCCATGCTGTCGATCTCTCAGGCAAAAGGACAGAGCCTATCAGCATGTTCTATATTCTTTGGAGATATCAGTAAAAAGGAGATGGAAACATGTTAGATTCAATCAACACAATTCTGACGGCAGTGGATGACTTTGTATGGGGTGTTCCGCTGATTGTCCTCATTCTGGCAACTGGTATTCTTTTAACTGTGCGTTTAAAAGGATTACAGCTTACCAAACTCACAATTGCATTTAAGTATATGTTTGCAAATGACAAAGAGGGAGAAGACGGAGAAGTATCCAGCTTCGCTGCCCTTTGTACGGCACTTTCCGCAACCATCGGAACCGGTAATATTGTCGGAGTCGCAACAGCGATTGTGGCCGGCGGACCGGGAGCTTTATTCTGGATGTGGATTGCAGCACTTGTCGGAACAGCAACCAAATATGCGGAATGTCTGCTTGCGATTAAGTATCGTGTGGTAGCAGATGACGGCCATATCATCGGCGGACCGTTCTATTACATTGAAAACGGAATGGGAAAGAAATGGAAATGGCTGGCAAAGATTTTTGCATTTTTAGGTGTGTGCGTAGGTCTTTTCGGTATCGGTACCTTTACACAGATTAACGGTATTACAAGTGCAGTACAGAATTTCTTTGACGCAGATAAATTACACACTGTACAGATTTTCGGAATGGATTATACCTGGGCAGTTATCATTTCAGGTCTGATTCTGACTGTTTGCGTCGCACTTGTATTGATTGGCGGTCTGAAACGAATTTCAAAGGTAGCTGAGATTATTGTTCCGTTTATGGCGGTTACATATGTGGTTGTTGCCATGATTATTATCATTTTAAATATTAAAGCAGTTCCGGGAGCATTTGTGGAAATCATCGAAAGTGCTTTTGGACTTCGTGCCGTGGCCGGCGGAGCACTCGGAGCCGTAATCGTGGCAATGCAGAAGGGTATTGCACGAGGAATTTTCTCTAACGAGGCAGGTATCGGTAGTGCACCGATTGCAGCAGCAGCCGTACAGACAGACGAGCCGGTAAAGCAAGGTCTTGTATCCATGCTCGGTACGGTAATCGATACTTTAATCATTTGTACAATGACAGGTCTTTCCATTGTCATTACAGGATCATGGGATATGGGACTGGAAGGAGTTGCCGTTACCTCAAAGGCATTTGAGCTCGGTCTTCCGTTCCCGGCAAAGGTATCTGCGTTCCTGCTTATGATTTGTCTTGTATTCTTTGCGTTTACGACAATTCTCGGATGGGATTATTACAGTGAGAAATGTCTGGAGTATCTGACAGGCGGAAATCAGAAGGCTGTCAAAGGATATCGCTGGCTGTATATTTTATGTGTATTCATCGGTCCTTACATGACAGTAAGTGCTGTCTGGACGATTGCAGATATCTTTAACGGACTTATGGCAATTCCGAACCTGATTGCGCTGATTGCCCTCAGCGGAGTCGTGGTAAGTGAGACGAAAAAGTATTTTGATAAGATAAAGAAATAAAAATTATAAAAGCCTGAAACCCGGGATTAAGACACCGGATTTCAGGCTTTTATTTATGCTTTATTCCTTATTTTAAGATTCCTTCAAGAACTTCTGCAGGAATTTCAAAGGTTACAACGCCCATGTACATAGGAGCTACATCACCTTCGTTGAAGCTGATAACAAGCTGTCCGTTATCATCTACATAGAAAGCAGTTTCGTCTGTGATTTTGCTGAATTTCCATTCGTCCGGGATTTCCGGGTCATCGAGCCAGTAGCATACATTTTCGTCTGCGGCCATCTGTTCTTCCATCTGTGTTTTAATGCTCTCACTGATTGGTGTAATGTAATCGGCTCCGTCCACAAACAAATCCTTAAGCTCAAGGCGTTCGCCTGTAGATAAATCAATTGTGTAGTAATAATTCCATTCAGCTCCGCTTCCTGCTGCCTGGTAGCAGATTAATTTTAAAGTAAAATACTGGTCAGTAGAGTGGATGGTTTCATGTTTGATTACAATGTTCTGATAGCCTTCTGCCTCCATGTTGGCCTCAAAGGTCTCAATGAAAGGCTGCGTGATGGCTTCAATCTCAGCATTGATTTCTTCTGCTGATTTCGTAAGCTTCTCAGAAACTTCAGGGTCTACATCTTCTTTTGCAAGTGCATCACCCGCATTAGATTCATTGATGACAACCTCCGGAACTTCTACATCTGCATACTGACGTTCTTCATCTACTTTATAGTCGCGGAAGGTTACGGCCTCCACGAGTCTGCCGATAATCGGGAGATCACCAAGTGTTTCCGCAGCCTGCATAGAGATGTTCGGCACTGCGATAAAGAGTGCGATAGCAGCGGCAAACGGTACAGTAAATTTAATAATACCATTTGTACGGGTCGTGGTTTTACGGGTTTCTTTTTTAGCGTTTTCCATTGTTTTCTTCATTTGCATCACCTGCTCCTTTGTCATTGTTTCCTGTTTATAGTTGGTTTTAAGTTGATTCATATCAGTTACATTCATTTTTTTCACCTTCTCTTTCACAAATAAATCCGGTTTAGGCCTCAAGCTGAAGCTTCAGCTTATCGAGGCTTCTGTAGAGTCTGCTCTTTATGGTATTTTCTTTTTCATTCAATATCTGTGCAATTTCGCTCAGCTTCATATCTTCAAAATATTTCAATATGATAACAGATTTGTCTTTTGGCTCGAGCCGGTCAAGTGCCACCTGAAGATCGAAGTTTTCATATGTATCTTCTTTTCCGGTTTCAGGAGCCATGTCCTGCGGAACAATGAGAATGTTCCGGTTTGTTTTGCAAAATCGAAAAATTTCATTGAGCATAATCCGGTAAATCCAGGTTTCGACGAATGCCTCGTTTTTTAATTTGTTGCCGGACATGATGGCTTTGCATGCCCCGTTTTGTACGATATCGAGTGCATCATCACTGTTGTGGGTGTAACTCTTAGCTAACCGGTAATATTTGTTATAGTTGGATAAAATCGTTTTTTCAATAAGCTCTGCCTTTTGCTGGTTTTTCATCGATGACATATTCAGCAAGTTCACCTCCTTATTGGTTCCTTTTATATATTAGACCTATCATAGCGCGAAAAAGTTTCATGTAAAATAAATTTTTTGAGTTGCAACCACAGGTTGCGAAAGCGCAGGATGAAAGTGGTTGACTTTAGTTTTTCTTCTATCTAAAATCTAAAGGAGAATGCTTTTGGGGGTCGAAATATGAAAAATTTTGCAGAAAAATTGTATCATCTGCGCACGCAGAACTCTTATTCACAGGAGGTGCTGGCAGAGAAGGTTAATGTCAGTAGACAGGCAATTTCAAAATGGGAGCTTGGTCTGACACTTCCTGACACGGATAAAATTGTTGCATTGAGCAAGGTTTTTGATGTGAGCATTGACTATCTGCTTAAGGATGAAATAAAGGTAAATAAAGATGAAAGTCTGGACCGTCTTGTACTCAGGTTCCTGGGTTCAGCCCAGAGCATGGAAGCGATTTCCAGGGAGCTTGTTGATATTATGCAGGACGGAATGGTTGATGATATGGAGCGCGAACGCGTGAAAGAAATTGTCAGCATGCTGGATGATATCAGTGTTATTATAGATGAGATTAAGACAAAAATGGCTTGACCGGGAAAACAGATTATGAAAGCTTTTTTAAATAATATACGATGGAAAGAAAAACAGATACCATTTAGCAGACAGATGGCAAATACGGTTGCTATACTGTTGCTTGGTGCCGGGCTGGGTATTTTTTCAAAATTTTTGGATACCACAGCAGCCGGTGACCTGCCTTTTCTATTTGAATATTGGGATATTAGAAATTTTCTGGGACGTTTTGCCATTTGGATGTTGATAGCATTGTGTATTTCGGTTTACAGCAGCTCCTCCGTAAGAGCGTCCGTCAATGTACTGATATTTTTTGTCGGAATGGTTACAAGCTATTATTTATATTCAAAACTAGTGGCCGGATTTTTTCCGAAAAGTTATGCCATGATCTGGGTGGGATTTACCTTCATTTCTCCGCTGCCGGCGTTTATCTGCTGATTCCCTTCCATTTTGGGTAGAATCATAAGTGAAGAGATATAATTTTTCTGATTGACATATGAAAGGAACTGTAGTGACATAACGGCGTTATGTGAATTGAGGAAATAATGAAGCAGGAGAAAGGCTATTTTAAGGCCTCCCTTCGCAACATCTGTAAAAATGCGGGAGTTACCACCGGAGCATTATATTTCTTTTTTAAAGATAAAGAGGATTTATTTGATTCTGTTGTTGGGGAAACTTATGAGGATATCTGGCAGATTATGCATTCTCATTTTCACGATAAGAGATATAGGACAGAGGATGACAGTCAGAATGGTTTGGCGGGGAAAGATGTGCAGGAGGATTTTGCAACTGCGGAAGTTGTGATGCACCGGATGTATCAGCACCGGGAAGAGGTGCTGTTATTGCTGACCAAGAGCCAGGGAACGAAATATGAAAACATTAAAGACCGCTTTATTGAAACGGCGGAGATTTATTATCGCAAGATGGCAGATGTAATGGAGAAGAAATATCCGGATAAAAGGATGGATGATAGGTTTGTGCATTGGATTGCTCATGAACAGATAGATGCCTATGTTTATATGATTACTCATATTGAGGATGAAAAAGAAGCAGAGAAGTTTATCACACATGCAATTACATATATAATGGCAGGCTGGCGCGGCATATTTATGAGAAATGATTTATATGCTGACTATCCTTTCCGCTGTTATTTTTGCCATGGTTATGTATCTGATGGTAAGGGTTATGATAGACCGTTCTGCCTTTAACATATCCATGATTAAGGTGTTTGGATATCGGGTCGGGGAAATCAAAAAATTGTATTTAAACGGCAATTTTTACATAATAGCTGTGGGTGCTTTGGTCTGTATACCGCTGGCAAAAAAGTTATGGACATGGTTTATCCAATCATGACTGCGAACGTGGTTTCTGCCATGGATACTGAGTTTTCGATAGGTCTGTATGGAATTGTATATGTGGGAGTTATCGTTGTTTATCTTGTGATTAATCAGCTTCTGACAGGAAAACTTAATAAGGTAAATTTGGCGGAAGTGCTTAAAAACAGAGAATAACAGCAGCTTCCGGCTGATTTTTGGTACATTGGGTAAAGGAATCAGGAGTGAGACAATCACATTGAAAATCACTGGTATATTATTTCTCTTTTTACAAATACTACTTCCATAGTAAAATTTGAGAAAAAAGGAGAAAATATATATGAAGGCAACAGGCATCGTGCGGAGGATTGACGATCTCGGAAGAATCGTTATTCCTAAGGAAATCAGAAGAACACTCCGAATCAGGGAAAGTGATCCGCTTGAAATATTTACGGACCGTGAAGGTGAAATTATCCTGAAAAAATATTCTCCCATTGGCGAAATGACAACCTTTGCCAAGCAATATGCGGAAAGTCTGGCTCAGGTTTCCGGACGAATCGCACTGATTGCGGACAGAGATCAGTTTATTGCTGTTTCCGGGGGATATAAGGCACTTTTGGGCAAAGCTATGAGCCGTAAAATGGAGGATGCCATCACAAATCGTGAAAGCATTACGGCCCTGAAGGGAGACAAGAAATTTATTGAGGTTTCAGATGAAAAAACACCGGAAATGGAACAGTTTGTTTCGGTTCCGATTATAGCGGAAGGCGATGTGATAGGCGTTGTAATTCTTGCTTCTAACGATTCCACGGACAGGATGGGGGAAGTGGAGCAAAAGCTTGTGCAGTCGGCAGCAGGATTTCTCGGCCGTCAGATGGAACAATAAAAATACACCCTGCAGGATTTCATGTCTTGCAGGGTGTAAAAGTTTCGGTTCATTTCAGATGATTGGTCCGGTAAAATGGAAAATCTTAACTTATGATTCTACAGCCGGACTATAATCTGTAAAGTATTCGGCAAATTCGCCGTCGTCTGCATCAAAGAAACAGATTCCGATAATACCACGGCCGGTATGTGCACCAATGGCACAGCCCACGGTGGAAACGAAGTAATCCTTTGGAGAAATCTGCTCGTCGAGGTACTTGCGCACGAGAGCGAGAGATTCCTTGTCTTCTCCGTGACATACGGCAATTACCTGTTCAGAAGGCTTGTAGGCATGTTCTTTCACGTATTCTACAAGTGTTTTGAAAGATTTTTTGCCGCCGCGCACTTTTTGCAGTACGGAAAGCTTTCCTTCTCTGTCTACAATCAGAATCGGTTTGATATCCAGTGTTTCTCCGATGGTACCGGAAAATTTAGAAAGTCGTCCGCCCTTAATCAGATAATTGAGTGTACGCACGGTAAACACGTGGTGAATATGTGCGATGTAGTAATCGGCAGCTTTGATGATAGTCTCTTTATCGGCTCCCTTTTCCAGCATGTGCACGAGCTTGGAAACCAGAAGGCCAAAGCCGATGGCAGCGCATTTTGAGTCGATGATTGTAAGGTCAAAGTCCGGATAATCCTCTAAAATATTGGTCTTGGCAATGTTTGCGGCATTGAAGGTTCCGGCAATTCCCGTGGAAAAACACAGATAAATAATGGTATCTCCTGCCTCCGCATATGGACGGAATGCGTTTTCAAACATTTCCGGATTAATATGGTAGGTGCGGATATCGCGTTTGATGTCGTCGAGAATATCGTAAAATTCTTCGGTCTGGATGGTTTCGCCGTCAAAATAGTCCACCTCATCAATTACGACAGGAGTCGGAATTACATGTATATCATGTTTTTCTATATAACTCTTTGGAAGGTCGCTGGCGGAATCAGTGATAATTTTTAACATAATGTCTCCCCCTTGTTTAAAATTGCTTTGATTATAAGACAAATTCGTATGGAAATCAATCCTTGCTCATCTGATCGAGAAGACTGATTTTAATATCATAAAGCTTTGCGGATAAATCCACATAAACCTTGTGCGGATTGACGAGTCGTCTCGTCTCCGGCCAGAGGGTATCAAGCTCTTTTTGGCAGTAATCACGGATTTCCATTACCTTAGGTGATTCGTACACACATTCACCGTTTATAAATACAGGAACCATAAGCTCGCGAAGTGTGTAGCTGCCTGCAGCTAACTTGGTTTTTTTCCATGGCTCTAACGGATCGAAGAGAAGCAAAGGTTCATTTTCATCGAAGATTTCACCTACAAGACAGATGAGATCTGCTTTGATTTTTCCTGTTTCTTTTTCATAGACACGGTATATCATCTTGTTGCCCGGATTGGTAATCTTTTCCGTGTTTTCGGACAGCTTGATTTTTGGAATGAATTTTCCGTCTTTTCCTTTGATTGCAGCGAGCTTATAAACGCCGCCGAAGGAAGGGCAGTCTTTGCTCGTAATCAGATGGGTTCCGACACCCCAGGAGGTAATCGCCGCGCCCTGTGCCTTCAGGCTGTCAATCAGATTTTCGTCAAGATCGTTGGAGGCAGAGATGATGGCATCCGGGAATCCGGCATCATCCAGCATTTTTCTTGCTTTTTTGGAAAGGTAGGCAAGGTCTCCGGAATCGAGACGGATACCGTATTTTTTTGATTTAATTCCGGCTTCCCGCATTTCGGTAAAGACGCGGATGGCACTCGGAACACCTGATTTCAAGGTGTCGTAGGTATCTACAAGTAAGATGCATGCATCCGGATAAATATCTGCGTATGCTTTGAACGCCGTATATTCATCAGGGAAACTCATAATCCAACTGTGTGCATGTGTTCCGCTGACCGGAACATCAAAAAGCTGACCGGCAAGCACGTTGGAAGTACCAACGCATCCTCCTATCATGGCAGCTCTTGCACCATAGGTTCCGGCATCCGGACCCTGTGCACGGCGCAGACCGAATTCCATAATGCCGTCGCCCTTGGCAGCGAAGCATACACGGGAGGTCTTGGTGGCAATCAGACTCTGGTGGTTAATGATATTTAAGATTGCCGTCTCAACAAGCTGTGCCTGCATAATCGGTGCAATTACTTTAATCATCGGTTCTCTCGGAAACATTACACTTCCCTCAGGAATTGCGTAGATATCGCCGGTAAATTTAAAGTCTTTTAAGTAATCAAGAAAATCCTTGGAAAAGATTCCGAGACCGGCAAGATAATCAATATCCTCCTGCTCAAATTTCAACTCCTTAATATACTGGATTACCTGCTCGAGACCGGCCATAATGGAATATCCGCTGTCCATGGGATTGTTGCGGAAAAATGCATCGAAGATGACGGTTTCATTCATATCCTTGTGATTGAAATATCCCTGCATCATGGTGAGTTCGTAAAGGTCGGTTAGGAGTGTCAAATTTTGTCTATCCATGGTTTTTTTCCTCCGGGTTTGCTATTTTTTCTGATTTTGAAATCAGTATAAAGCCGATAAAAAATAAAATGATAAGTGCCAGCACACCGTATTTTGAGCTGTTAAAAATCAGAGCGCAGAGGGACAGGATGAGCGGGCCGAGGAAGTCAGCGAATTTACCGAAGATATCAAAAAAACCGAAATATTCGCTTGCTTCCTTTTTAGGTATCAGTTTTCCGAAATAGGAGCGTGATAATGCCTGAATACCGCCCTGACACATTCCGACAGCAACTGCGAGAATCCAGAATTCCGTGACAGTACTCAGATTGAAGCCGAAAAGGCAGATACAGCAGTAGCAGACAATATATATTTTAATAATGCGCAAAGTTCCGAATTTTGATGCAAGTCCGGAACTGAACAGAGCACACGGAAAAGCCACAATCTGAGTCAGGAGAAGTGCCAGAATCATATGGGTTGAGTCAATTCCCACTTCACCGCCGTAGGTGGTTGCCATCGAAATAATGGTGTAAACACCGTCGATATAAAAGAAATAACCGATGATGTAATACAGAATACGCCGGTCACGCTTCAGCTTGAGGAAGGTTACCCACAATCTGCGGAAGCTGTGACGAATCGTGTGTTTTTTCGGTTTCAGATAATGTGTCTGTTTCACATTTTTAAGCAATGGTATAGTGAGAAGAAACCACCAGAGCATCGTAATGATAAATGAAATTCTCGTTGCAGCAATCGTTGTGAGACCGAAAGGTGTCATGAGAATCAGGATGATTCCGGCAACAAAAGGAATACAGCTTCCTATATAACCGAGCGCGTAACCACAGGAAGAGATTTTGTCCATGCGTTCGTCCGTAGTGATATCTATAAGCATGGCATCATATAAAATATTGCAGGCAGAATATCCGATTCGTGCAACAATCAAAAAAACAAGGAAAACAAGCCAGTCAGATGCTATGGTAAATGCCACGCCTCCGCCGATTCCGAGAATCAGGAAGAATAGGAAAATTCTTTTTTTCATATTCTGATAATCGGCAAGGGCACCGAGAATCGGTGATAAAAGTGCCAGTATTAAAATAGCCAGTGAGGTTGACGTACCCCAGATGGAAGTTGCATGGGCTGAGTCAATGCCTGCCTGTGTGGCGAGTTCCCGGAAATAAATCGGTATGGTTGCAGTGAGAATCATAATAAATGCTGAGTTTGCCACGTCATATAAAACCCAGCTTTTTTCAGTTTTGGTCAATTTCTGTTTTTCCATAATGTAATCCTTTCAAGTGAACAGAATTTGCATAGTCGTTTCATTATAACATTTTCTTATTATAATTACCATGATTACTTTATAAAACACCTTGACAATGCGAGCAAATGAGCACTATAATGCGAGTTAGAGAAAGACAATGACGAAGACAGTAAGCTACCTGCCAAAGGCAAAGCGAGCCGGAGACGGTGAAAGTCCGGTGCGAGTAACAGGCAGCCCAATATCACTTCTGAGTTGCAGGCTGAAACACAACGGAGATGCGTTTGTGCAAGTAGGTTCTGACGGATTCCGCTCCGTTACGGCGGACACATATGAAACACATGAAGTGGGAGTATGCAGTAACAGGTGGTTCACGAAGCGTTAGCTCGTCCTTTTACGGACGGGCTTTTTTATTTCAGAAAAGCTCCGATGATCGTCCCGGAGTCTGCACTCAAAGAAACAGGAGGTAGAAGCATGTATCAAAAAGTATCCACGAATCTGAATTTCGTAGAGAGAGAAAAAGAAACAGAGAAATTCTGGCGCGAAAATGACATTTTTCAGAAAAGCATGAAGGCAAGAGAAGGCTGCCCGACTTATACGTTTTATGACGGACCGCCTACGGCAAACGGAAAACCGCATATAGGACATGTGCTGACACGTGTTATCAAGGATATGATTCCGAGATACAGAACTATGAAAGGGTATATGGTTCCGCGTAAAGCCGGATGGGATACACATGGTCTTCCGGTTGAGCTTGAGGTAGAAAAGCTGGTCGGTATTGACGGAAAAGAGCAGATTGAAGCATACGGTCTGGATCCTTTTATTTCAAAATGTAAGGAAAGTGTCTGGAAATACAAAGGAATGTGGGAAGATTTTTCACAGACGGTCGGTTTCTGGGCAGACATGGATGATCCGTATGTAACCTATGACGACAATTTCATTGAGTCAGAGTGGTGGGCACTTAAGGAAATCTGGGATAAGGGATTATTGTACAAGGGCTTTAAGATTGTTCCTTACTGTCCGCGCTGCGGAACTCCGCTTTCTTCCCACGAGGTAGCACAGGGTTATAAGGCAGTTAAAGAACGCTCCGCGGTTGTGCGTTTTAAGGTGGTTGGCGAGGATGCTTATTTCCTTGCATGGACAACAACACCGTGGACACTTCCTTCCAATGTGGCTCTTTGTGTTAATCCGGATGAGACATATGTAAAAGTGAAGGCTGCAGATAATTATACTTATTATATGGCAGAGGCTCTTCTTGATAAGGTGCTTGCTCCGCTTGCTCAGGAAGGAGAGAAGGCATACGAGGTGCTTGAGACCTACAAAGGTACAGACCTTGAGCACAAGGAGTACGAACCTCTCTTTGCGTGTGCAGGAGAGGCTGCTGAAAAACAGGGTAAAAAAGGTCATTATGTGACATGCGATACTTACGTTACCATGACGGACGGTACAGGTATCGTTCATATCGCCCCGGCATTTGGTGAAGATGATGCACAGGTCGGAAGAAAATATGATCTCCCGTTTGTTCAGTTTGTAAACGGTAAAGGAGAGATGACAGAGGAAACCGATTACGCAGGTATGTTTGTAAAGGATGCGGACAAACCGATTCTCATCGACCTTGAAAAAGCAGGAAAGCTCTTCGATGCACCGAAATTCGAGCATGATTATCCGTTCTGCTGGAGATGTGACACTCCGCTGATTTACTACGCGCGTGAGTCATGGTTTATCAAGATGACGGCAGTCCGTGATGATCTGGTACGCAATAATAAAACAGTTAACTGGATTCCTGAATCCATCGGAGAGGGCCGTTTTGGAAACTGGCTTGAGAATATTCAGGACTGGGGTATTTCCCGTGACCGTTACTGGGGAACACCTCTTAATATCTGGCAGTGTCAGGACTGCGGACATATGGAGTCCATCGGAAGCCGTGCGCAGCTTGCAGAAATGAGCGGAAATGGGGATGCTCTTACGGTAGAGCTTCACAGACCATATATTGATGAGATTACAATTACATGTCCGGATTGTGGAAAGACGATGAAGAGAGTTCCGGAAGTTATCGACTGCTGGTTTGACTCAGGTGCAATGCCGTTTGCACAGCATCATTATCCGTTTGAGAATAAGGAGCTTTTTGAGCAGCAGTTCCCGGCACAGTTTATTTCAGAAGCCGTAGACCAGACACGCGGATGGTTCTATTCATTGATGGCAGAGTCTACACTCCTGTTTAACAAGGCACCTTATGAGAATGTCATTGTATTAGGCCACGTACAGGATGAAAACGGACAGAAGATGAGCAAGTCCAAGGGAAATGCCGTTGATCCGTTTGATGCACTTGAGCAGTACGGCGCAGATGCCATTCGTTGGTACTTCTATATTAACTCAGCACCGTGGCTTCCGAACCGTTTCCACGGAAAAGCGGTACAGGAAGGACAGCGTAAGTTCATGGGTACACTCTGGAACACATATGCGTTCTTTGTACTCTATGCAAATATCGATCAGTTTGATGCAGGAAAATATACACTCGATTACGACAAGCTTCCGGTTATGGATAAGTGGCTTCTTTCCAAGCTTAACACGCTTATCACGGAGGTAGACACCAATTTGGAGAACTACCGTATTCCGGAGACGGCAAGAGCACTGGACGAGTTTGTAGATGAGATGAGTAACTGGTATGTGCGCAGAAGCCGTGAGCGTTTCTGGGCAAAAGGAATGGAGCAGGATAAAATCAATGCTTACATGACTCTTTACACAGCATTGGTGACGGTTGCAAAATGTGCAGCTCCGATGATTCCTTTTATGGCAGAGGATATTTACAGAAATCTTGTATGTACAAACGATGCGTCTGCACCGGAGAGCGTACATTTATGTGATTTCCCTGTTGCAAATCCGGCATATGTGGATAAGCAGCTTGAGGAAGACATGGAAGAGGTGCTTAAAATCGTTGTTATGGGTCGTGCCTGCAGAAATACAGCCAATATTAAAAACAGACAGCCGATTGGCTCTATGTTCGTGAAAGCACCGAAGGAACTTTCCGAATTTTATCAGGAGATTATTGAAGATGAGCTGAATGTCAAGAGCGTGAAATTTACGGATGATGTCAGAGACTTCACGACATACACCTTTAAGCCGCAGCTTAAGACAGTCGGACCGAAATACGGTAAGCAGCTTGGCGGAATCAGAAATTATCTGGCAGGTGTGGACGGAAATGAAGCCATGGATACCCTCAACGCCGGCAACGCGCTTACATTTGAGGTAGACGGTGTTTCAGTAGAACTTTCTGAGGAGGATCTTCTCATTGAGATGAGCCAGAAGGAAGGCTATATGTCAGAGGCGGACAATACGGTAACCGTAGTGCTCGATACCAATCTGTCAGAAGAGCTTATCGAGGAAGGCTTTGTTTACGAAATCATCAGTAAGATACAGACCATGCGTAAGGATTCAGGTTTTGAAGTGATGGATCACATTAAGGTCGGTATCAGCGGAAATGAGAAGGTGGCCGGTATTGCACTCGCCAATAAGGACAATATCTGCGGAAAGGTTCTGGCCGATGAATTTGTTGTCGATACAGCCTTTGAAAACAGCAAAGAGTGGAATGTGAACGGCGAGAAAGTCACAATTTCCGTGGCAAAAATGTAAAAAATTTGCAATTTAGGATGATTCATGTATATAATACTTCGTGGAAAACGAGGCAAATAGTATAAATAAGAGGAGTAAAATTATGGCGACAAAGAAAACAACGATTCCGGTTTCACCAACATTTGATAAAGAGCTCTTTAAACGAAGCGTTCTTTACAATGTAAGAACTTTATATCGCAAGACGCTGGAGGAGGCAACACCACAGCAGATTTTTCAGGCAGTTTCTTATGCTGTAAAGGATCAGATTATTGAAAACTGGATGGAAACGCAGAAACAGTATGAGAAGAAGGATGTAAAGACTGTTTATTACCTGTCCATGGAATTTCTGATGGGTCGTGCCCTCGGAAACAACCTTATCAACATGCAGGCATATGCTCAGGCAAAAGAAGCACTGGACGAGCTTGGCGTTGATATCAACGTAGTGGAAGACCAGGAGCCGGATGCAGCACTTGGTAACGGTGGTCTCGGAAGACTTGCTGCATGTTTCCTCGATTCTCTTGCATCTCTCGGATACGCAGCATATGGCTGTGGCATTCGTTACCGTTATGGTATGTTCAAGCAGGAAATCAGAGACGGATATCAGGTCGAAGTGCCGGATAACTGGCTTGCAGACGGAAATCCGTTTGAGCTTCGTCGCCCTGAATATGCAAAGGAGGTTAAATTCGGCGGATATGTTTCTATTTATCAGGATGAGAACGGACGCAATAACTTCCGTCAGGAGGGTTATCAGTCAGTAACCGCCGTTCCTTATGATGTTCCGATTGTGGGCTATGGCAACAACATTGTAAATACACTCCGTATCTGGGATGCACAGCCGGTAGAATGTTTCCAGCTTGATTCCTTTGACAAGGGTGATTACCACAAGGCAGTTGAACAGGAAAATCTTGCCCGCAATATCGTGGAAGTTCTCTACCCGAATGACAATCACTATGCAGGAAAAGAGCTCCGTTTAAAACAGCAGTATTTCTTTATTTCTGCATCCGTACAGGAAGCAGTTGCAAAATACATGAGAAATCATGATGATGTCCGCAAATTCCATGAAAAGGTAACCTTCCAGCTCAATGACACACATCCGACAGTGGCTGTTGCAGAGCTTATGAGAATTCTCATGGATGAATATTATTTAACATGGGATGAAGCATGGGAAGTTACAACGAAGACCTGTGCATATACAAACCACACAATTATGGCAGAGGCACTTGAAAAATGGCCAATCGAGCTTTTCAGCCGTCTCCTTCCGCGTGTATATCAGATTGTGGAAGAAATCAACCGTCGTTTTGTGATGGAAATTGAAGCTAAATATCCGGGAAATCAGGATAAGGTTCGTAAGATGGCAATCATCTATGACGGACAGGTTAAGATGGCTCATCTTGCAATCGCTGCCGGTTACAGCGTAAACGGTGTTGCAAGACTTCATACAGAAATCTTAAAGAATCAGGAATTAAAGGATTTCTACGAGATGATGCCTGAGAAGTTTAACAACAAGACAAACGGAATTACGCAGCGTCGTTTCCTGTTACACGGAAATCCGCTCCTGGCAGACTGGGTGACATCTCATGTGGGTGCAGACTGGATCACAGATCTTTCCAAGATTAAGAAGCTGGCTGTATATGCAAAGGATGAGCAGGCTCAGCAGGAGTTTATGAACATCAAATATCAGAACAAGGTACGTCTTGCACAGTACATTCTTGAACACAATGGCGTAGAAGTAGACCCGAGATCCATCTTCGACGTACAGGTTAAGAGATTACATGAGTACAAACGTCAGCTTTTAAATATTCTCCATGTAATGTACTTATACAATGAAATCAAAGAGCACCCGGAAATGGAGTTCTATCCGAGAACATTTATCTTTGGTGCAAAAGCAGCAGCAGGATATAAGAATGCTAAGCTTACAATCAAGCTTATCAATGCAGTTGCGGATGTAATCAATAATGATGAGTCCATTAACGGAAAGATTAAAGTTGTATTCATTGAGAACTACCGTGTTTCCAACGCAGAGCTCATTTTCGCAGCAGCAGATGTTTCAGAACAGATTTCGACTGCTTCAAAAGAAGCTTCAGGAACAGGTAATATGAAATTCATGCTTAACGGTGCGCTCACACTCGGTACTATGGATGGAGCAAACGTTGAGATTGTTGAGGAAGTCGGTGCAGAGCATGCATTTATCTTTGGTTTATCTTCAGATGAAGTTATCAATTATGAACAGCATGGCGGATATGATCCGATGGAAATCTTTAACAATGATGCGGATGTACGCAAGGTGCTTATGCAGCTCATTAACGGAACTTACTCACCGGAGAATCCGGAGCTGTTCCGCGACCTTTACAATTCGCTGCTCAATACACTCAGCACATCAAAGGCCGATACATATTTCATCTTAAAAGACTTCAAGTCTTACGCAGCAGCGCAGAAGAAAGTGGAAGAAGCTTATAAGAATGAAGCAGGCTGGGCAGAGAGTGCTATCCTGAATGTTGCATGTTCAGGTAAGTTTACATCTGACCGTACAATCAAAGAGTATGTTGATGAAATCTGGAAGCTTGAAAAGGTAACTCTTCCGAAAAAAAGAGCACCTAAGAAAGCAGAAGCAGAAGAAAAATAAAAAAGATAAGTAAAAAATAAACCGGATGTATTTCTCCGATGCGTATATGGCAAGGAGAAATACATCCGGTTTTATATTTGAATTCGTTAATCCTCTCTCTTATCACCCCAGAAGAACAGAGCAACGGTTCCCGGTCCTGTATGACTTCCGATGACGGTTCCGATGGAGTAAATCTGCACTTTTCCGTTCAGCTTCGGAAATGACTCTTCAATGATATCCGCAAGTGCTCTTGCATCCTCATAGCAGGCAGAATGGGAAATATAGCATTTTCCGTCATAGTCTGCACCCTTGTCTGCGTGCTCAAGCATTTTGTCTGCGATGGCGCGGATGACTTTTTTCTTGGTGCGGATTTTATGTCTCGGAATCAGTTTCCCCTCAGAATCTATATTTAGGAGCGGGCAGATATTAAGCATGTTTCCGACAAAACCGGAGGTTTTGGAAACACGTCCGCCCTTGACATAGAATGATAAATCTGTTGAAAAGAACCATGAATGTGCATATAAAACACATTCTCTAGCCCGTGAGGCAAGAGTATCGATATCCATACCCTCATCGCGTAAATCTGCGAGCTTATCCATAATGAGTCCGTAGCCGGAAGATGCGTTTAGGGAATCTATCACGTAGATTTTACGGTCAGGATATTTTTCCGTGAGCTCATTTCTGGCAACACAGGCAGAGTTGTAAACACCTGAAATTCCGGAGGAAAGTGTGACATGTAAAATGTCTTTTCCGTCCTTTAAAAACGGCTCAAAATATTCAATAAACTCATCTACGTTTACCTGTGAGGTTTTGGTGTCGGCTCCGTCGGCCATTGCCTGATAAAATTTATCAAAGGAAATACTCTTTCCGAGGTCATCCGGATAAACAGTGTCATCTAACTGAAAATGGAAACAGACATAATGGATGTCTCTGGCATCAAAATGGTTCTGGGTTAAGTCTGCAGTAGAACAGCAGCTTAAAATATAGTTGCTCATGAATTTCTATCCTTTCTTTACATAAACATCGAACAATTTCGTTCGTTGCGAATCACAACATGTAGTTTAAAAAACTACATTGCGTATCTATACTATAACTTTTTTGCCGTTTCGTCAATAGTAAGAGCCGAAAAAGCGAAAGAAAAGCAGTAGAGAGATTGCAGATAATTCAAATCCGTGCTAAACTTTTATTCGGATAAAGAAATGAAAAGAGTGAAGGAGGACACTATGATTAAGTTATATGATGGCGGAGCTTATCTGGTTAACGGTACGGAAATTATTCCCGAAAACGCAGATGCAGTTGCAGCGGTAAAAGCAAAAACCGGAAAAGAGGTAACAGCAGAAGAAGCGGCCAGAGAGACAATCGCTTATAGTATTCTGGAAGAGCATAATACTTCCGGTAACATGGAAAAGTTAAAAATTAAGTTTGATAAATTGACTTCTCATGACATTACATTTGTCGGAATCATTCAGACGGCAAGAGCCTCAGGTCTTGAGAAGTTTCCGATTCCTTATGTTCTTACTAATTGCCATAACTCTCTTTGTGCAGTCGGAGGAACCATCAATGAAGATGACCACATGTTTGGTCTGACCTGTGCAAAGAAATACGGCGGTGTTTATGTTCCGCCTCATCAGGCAGTTATTCATCAGTTTGCGCGTGAGATGCTTGCCGGCGGAGGAAAGATGATTCTCGGTTCCGATTCCCACACACGTTATGGTGCGCTGGGTACAATGGCTATGGGTGAAGGCGGTCCTGAGCTTGTAAAACAGCTTCTTTGCCAGACCTATGATATCAATATGCCGGGTGTTGTCGGTGTTTACTTAAAGGGTGCGCCTGTGAAGGGTGTCGGTCCTCAGGACGTGGCATTAGCTATCATAGGTGCCGTGTTTGGCAACGGATATGTGAAAAATAAAGTGATGGAGTTTGTGGGACCGGGTGTCTCTTCTCTTTCAGCAGATTTCCGTATCGGAATTGATGTTATGACAACAGAAACGACCTGTCTTTCTTCTATCTGGAGAACTGATGATGAGATTAAGGAGTTTTATGATATTCATGGAAGAAACGGAGACTATAAAGAACTGAATCCGGGCAGTGTCGCTTATTATGACGGTATGATTGAGATTGATCTCGGAGAAATCCGCCCGATGATTGCAATGCCGTTCCATCCGAGCAATACTTACACCATTGAAGAACTCAACGCGAATCTGACAGACATTCTTCATGATGTAGAGAAGAGGGCAGCAGTCAGCCTTGACAATGCAGTTCCGTATTCTTTACAGGATAAGGTTGTAAACGGAAAATTCATGGTGGATCAGGGTATTATCGCAGGCTGTGCCGGCGGCGGATTTGAAAATATCTGTGCAGCAGCGGATATCTTAAAAGGAAATTATATCGGGGCAGACGGATTTACATTAAGTGTTTATCCGGCTTCCATGCCTGTATATATGGAGCTCATTAAAAACGGTTGCGCAGCAACGATTATGGAGACGGGTGCAATTATGAAGACCGCTTTCTGCGGACCTTGTTTTGGCGCAGGAGATACTCCGGCTAACAATGCCTTTAGTATTCGTCATTCTACACGTAACTTCCCGAACCGTGAAGGCTCCAAGCTTCAGAACGGACAGATTTCTTCCGTGGCTCTTATGGACGCACGTTCCATCGCAGCTACGGCTGCAAATAAAGGTCAGCTTACGGCGGCGACTGAGTTTGACGGAGAAATCGGCAAGTACAAATATCATTATGATGCAAATATTTATGCGAATCGTGTATTTGACTCTAAGGGTGTGGCCGATCCTTCGGTTGAGATTCAGTTCGGACCGAATATCAAGGACTGGCCGGCAATGGTTGCGCTGACAGACAATCTTGTCTTAAAGGTGGTTTCCGAGATTCATGATCCGGTCACGACGACAGACGAGCTGATTCCGTCCGGTGAAACTTCTTCTTACCGTTCAAATCCTCTCGGACTGGCTGAGTTTACACTTTCCAGAAAAGACCCTCAGTATGTCGGCAGAGCGAAAGAGGTGCAGGCATCGGAAAAAGCAAGGGAAGCTATGGTTGCAGGTGACGATTCCGCTAAGCCTTGTCAGGTTCTTCCGGAGATGAAACCGGTTATGGATAAGATTAAAGAAAAATTCCCTGAGCTTACACCTGAGACAGTCGGTATCGGTTCTACCATTTTTGCAGTAAAACCGGGCGACGGTTCTGCACGTGAGCAGGCAGCAAGCTGTCAGAAGGTACTCGGAGGATGGGCAAATATCGCAAATGAGTATGCGACCAAGAGATATCGCTCTAACCTTATCAACTGGGGTATGCTTCCGTTCCTGATTCCGGAAGGTGAGCTTCCTTTTGAAAATCTGGATTATATCTTTATTCCGAATATTAAGAAGGCAGTGGAAGAAAAGTGGGATGAGATTAAAGCCTATGCGGTCAAGGACGAACTGGTTGAATTTACCATGACTCTCGGCGGTCTGACGGACGAAGAGAGAGAGATTATTCTCAAGGGTTGTCTGATCAACTATAACAGAATTTAAAGAAAACGGCAGAGAAGGAACTAAAATAATCCCGTTTTTTGCCGATATATTTATTACAGATGATACACGGTCGATATTATCTGTAGCCAAGGAAGGTGTGTAAGAGCGCGAATATGCGCAATTACAGCCTTTTTTGTTTGGCTGAAAAATCCATAAGGAGGGATTATTTGAAGATTGATTCCAGTATGATAGGAATGGAATCCGCCAGAAGGTATACTTCTGTGACCAAAAAAACCGTCAGTGCCAGCCTGGTAGGTATGACGGGTGTGCAGGGAGAGCAACCGAAAAGTGATAGCTTTTCGGAATTACTTAATACCGGGACGCAGGATGAGGGCGGCAAAGTCCTGCCTGAGCAAAACAGCCGCGTGCTTGCAGGAGGTGCAGCGTACAAGACAAGTTCTTCCATCACGTCTATCAGTGATAAGAAGACGCTGCAGTCTATCCGTGAAATGTGCGTAAATTATCTGATTCGATGGTTATATACCAATATCGGAGCCGGAAGAGGACAGTCCGGTAAAGAGGTCGATGAGTATATGAAGGATTATGCAGCCAATAATCAAGTGCAGAGCATTCAAAATACCGGAGCGACATACAATTTCGCACAGTTTAAGCTGAATATGGAATATTACCATGAAGAGTCGGAGCAGACAGAGTTTTCTACGGTCGGAACGGTCCGGACATCCGACGGAAGAGAGATTAACTTCAATCTTGGTCTGACAATGAGCAGGCGTTTTCAGGAATATACCAGTACGACCTCGGTTGGGGAGTTTGTGCAGATGACGGATCCGCTGGTTATCAATCTGGATACGGATATGACAACGCTTTCCGATCAGAAGTTTGAGTTTGACCTTGACTGTGACGGAGTGAAGGACAGTATTTCACAGCTTGGAGGCGGAAGCGGATTTCTGGCTCTGGATAAAAACGGTGATGGTGTCATCAATGACGGGTCAGAGCTCTTCGGAACAGGAAGCGGAGACGGTTTTGCCGATTTGTCGGCATATGATGAGGACGGCAACGGATGGATTGACGAAAATGATTCTGTGTTTGAAAAGCTTCTTGTGTGGACAAAAGACGAAAACGGAAAAGATGAGCTTTATACCTTGAAGGAAGCCGGAGTCGGGGCGATGTGTCTGCAAAAGGCAGATACGGATTTCTCGCTTAATTCACTCAAAAATAATCAGACAAACGGACGCATCCGCTCAACCGGAATCTTTTTGTATGAAAACGGAAATGTCGGAACCATGCAACAACTGGATCTGGCTCAATAAAACTAAAAATACCGCAGGATAACAGAGGATGAAATGACTGTTTTCCTGCGGTTTTTTGTGTAGATTATGATTTTCTGTTTTTTTTCCAGCCGGCAGCTATCATTTCTTTGAGTGTATCGAGAGGCTTTAATCCGCTGAGTGCATCATAGGATGTCACGCAGCAGGCACCGGTAGCTGTGGCTAACTGCATGGCGGTTTCAAGGGGTTCTCCGTTTAAGACAGAGGCAAGAAAGGCAGCAATACTTGTATCGCCGGCTCCTGTTCCCGATAAAATCCGCTCGGGAACGTAGCTTGCCTCAAAGCCCTCTTTGTCTGCCCATGCATTTAAATCAAGATTGATTCGCGGACTGATGGCAGAGAGAGTCTTTCGGTCGGCGGTTTTAAAAAAGATACCCGGTGCTCCGCATTTGATAAGGAGTACCTTTACGCCATAGGACATACATGTTTCGGCGAGAGGTTTTACATCCTTGTCAATGTCGAGAATTTTCGTAATATCTTCTCCGCATGCGCGTTTCTGCCAGTCGTCAAATCTTTCTTTATCAAGCATAAAACAGAGTTCTTCCACGCTTGGGACAAAAAAATCTACGTAAGGAAGAGCTTTTTTGAGTATTTCATTCCAGTCAAGCTTCCCGGCTTCCGTGTCGGCATCTATGGCCGCCATGTCGAGAGAGGTTGCAACCCCGGCCCGGCTGACACGCTGCATCAGGCGGATAAGCTCGCTGCCTTCGTTTTCATACATGGAATGCATAAGAGGCGGATAGCCGAAATGAAACAGGGCCGCGTCTTCTAAAGCATCCCTGGAAATATCGTCTGCCCGGAAGGTGTTGTTTGCGCCCGGATTGTGCAGAAAAATACGGTCAATTCCCGGAGGTGCCAGGACAACGGAGTAGGAGGTGGACTCTTCCGGAGAGCGAATCATGTTCCCATCCGCATCGTATTTTTTTAAGATGTTACAGATGATATCGCCGAACTCATCGCATCCGATTTTTCCCATCAGAGAGACATCTGCACCAAGAAGCTTAAGGGCAAGCCCCGTGTTGGCAACAGAGCCGCCGGTGTGTATATCCGCAGTGCCGGTCTGTATCAGTTTTCCCGGAGCAAGAATATCTTCTACTTTATTGGTTTTTTTATCAGGAAAGACAGGAGTGATATCAATGCAGATATGTCCTGCTGCAATTATTTTTTTACTCATCAAAGGTCTCCTTTCGCCAATCAAGGATATTATATGTATCATAACAAAAAAGGAGAGATTCGTACACCGGAAAATCATATGGATATCCGTGTATAGATGAGGAGGGGATGGCATATATTTTAAGGGCAGAGCAATTTTAGAGGCAGAAGGAGACCGGGAATGAAGAGAAAAGCAAAACGGAACACCGGATGGGTGAAGGATTTTTGTTCGATTCTGATGTTTCTTTTTTTATTTGCATATTTTGCCGTTTCCTTTAAGGACCAGAAGGAGGAACTGAAAAAAAACAGGGAGCAGAGAAACACAGTGGAAACGGCTGAGAAAAGTGGGAGCGCGGACAAAAAAATACTTGCAATCTATGAACAGCTCTCTGAACTTCCGCACAATGGAAAATATTATGTGATATGGGAGGAGGAAGGAGTAAATCTCAGACTTCCGGCAGAAAATTTTTTGATAGGCGCGCTGGCAGCGAGTATACCTGCCTCGTATGAAAAAGAGGTTTTAAAGGCACAGGCAATTCTGCTAAGGAGTACGCTTTGCGCGGAATATGAGCAAGGGATAACGGAAAAGAACGTTTTTTGTGTGCATATAGGACCGGATAAGAGCAGTTTTTGGACAGACTATAAGATGCAGAGAATGTGGGGGAAAAACTACCCGGAGTATGTACAAAAATGTGCGGAGGCAGTAGCTGAAACACAGGGGATTTATCTGTCATATAACGGAAAAGCCGTGAAAGGCTTTTATCATGGCATGAGCGCGGGCCGGACCAGGGATGAAAAAGAACTTTCCGGAAGCGGAGAGTATGATTATCTCAGGGAAAATATGTGCACGGACAATCTGAGCGCGACGGATTACAGCAGAGTGCAGCGAATCAGAAAGACAGAGGCAGGAGAACTGACAGACAGGACAGCAGATGAAGAGGGATATGTCATTTCGGTCTGCAGGAACGGAGAAAAAATCTCGGGTGAGGCTCTCAGGGAAAGCCTTGCACTTGCATCCTCAAACTTTACATGGGAGGAAGATGGTGAATATTACATATTTACAACAAGGGGACGGGGACATGGATTTGGTCTCGACCAGTATTATGGAAATCTGCTGGCCGCGGAGGGGGAAGATTATGAGCAAATCCTTTCTTATTTTTTCGCAGATGTGACCTTTAACAGAATGGAATAAAGTAGAAAATATGGGAAACACTATCACCGAGGTGATAAATATGCGTAAAAATAATGACAAACAAAAGAAAAGTCTGATTTTTTCAACGGCTGTGGTGATTACAGGATGTATAGCAACGGCTGTCTATGTAAATCAAAGTATGAATACGGCTACAGATTATAAGGTGGATCTGTCACAGATGGATGTAAATCAAGATACAGGAAATACTCTGGCAAGTGATCCGGAGACGGGAAGCGGAGCGTCCCTGGCGCGCGTCAGCGGACAGGATGTGGTTAACACATATCCAAAGGAAGAAGATATCCGGGACGGACAGACGCAGACAGAGGAGGAAAATAAGGTAAGCGCAAAGCAACAGACAGAGGAGAAAGCTGAGGAAAAAGATGCCTGGCCGGATGAGGAAGAAAGTACACAAACAGCTTCACAGTCTGTGGTAAATTCCGGTGCAGAGCTTTCTTTTTCACCGGAGGATGGCATGGGATGGCCGTTGGCAGGAGATGTCATCTTAAATTACAGCATGGACAACGCTGTTTATTTTGCGACTCTTATGCAGTATAAGTACAACCCGGCAATACTCATCGGTGCAAAGCAGGGAGACAATGTCAGTGCCTGTGCCCGGGGACAAGTTGTCAAGGTGGGAGAATCGGAGGAAATGGGCACTTACGTTGTGATGAACGTCGGAAGCGGCTACGAAGTTACCTATGGACAACTTGAAAACCTTCAGGTAGAGGAGGGAAATATCGTATCGCGGGGACAGGTGCTCGGAAATGTTGCCAAAACGACGAAATACTATTCGGTGGAGGGAGATCACGTATATCTTAAAATAACCAAAGACGGAGAGTGCGTGGATCCTCTCAGTCTTCTTGAGTAGACAGGAGAGAAGAATGATTGCAATTACGGATGCCAAGGTATTCACTATGGAGGAAGAGACCGGAATTCTGGAGAACGGAACGGTGCTTATCAAGGATAAAAGGATTCTGGCGGTCGGAGAAAACATGGATATTCCGGCGGATGCCCGCCGGATAAATGCCAGAGGAAAGCTGCTTTTCCCGGGATTTATCGAAGCACATTGTCATATGGGAATTACTGAGGAGAAAAAGGGAAGAGAGGGGGATGACTGTAATGAAAGTGTCAATCCCCTGACTCCGTATCTGCGCGCACGCGATGCAATTAATCCGATGGATGCGGCCTTTCATAATGCTGTGGCGGCGGGGATTACCTCGGCGATGATTGGACCGGGAAGCTCCAATGTGGTAGGCGGACGGTTTGCATTTGTGAAAACACACGGAAGATGTATCGATGAGATGATTCGTCTGGAGCCTGCTGCCATGAAGGTTGCTTTTGGAGAAAATCCGAAGATGAATTACGGAATGAAGGGTACAGGTCCTTATACGAGAATGGCAATCGCGGGGATGCTCAGGGAAGAACTGACGTGTGCAAGAAACTATGTGAGGCGTTACCCCGTTCAGCCGAAGGCAGGCGATGAGGAAAATGCAAAGGAGGAGTTTCGCTATGGATGTTACCGGGATGTTTTTTCGGGGAAAATTCCTTTAAAGGTGCATGCACACAGAGCAGATGATATACTGACTGCCATACGGATTGCCAATGAATTTGGTCTGGAAATCACACTGGATCATTGCAGTGAAGGACATATTATTGCAGGGGAAATTGCCATGTCCGGATTTCCGGCAATTGTCGGTCCCGACCTTGCAAGCAGGAACAAGATAGAGGTACAGAACATGGCATTTAAAACTGCCGGAGAGCTCGAGAAGGCCGGCGTATGTGTGGCAGTAACAACCGACCACCCCGTCTCACTTATCCAGTCGCTTCCCCTGTGCAGCGCACTTGCCGTAAAAGAGGGACTCAGCATGGAGGGCGGTATGAAGGCACTTACCATCTCGGCGGCGCGTATTTGCAGAATGGACCATATGGTGGGGAGCATCAGAGCCGGTAAGCTGGCAGATCTGGTTCTTTTTGACGGGCATCCGTTTGAAATCTTTTCTAAAGTTTTATTTACAATGATTGACGGAGAAATCGTTTACCGTGGTGCAGAAATGTATCTTTAACTCTTTACCTGCCAAGTCACGTAGGGTATAATACAAACGTGCGCGGAGGTTGATTTTTTATCATGCAGAAGAGAAAACAGACCAGAATCAGGTATCTGTTGTCAGGTATACTGTGCGTATTGTGCCTGTGTGGCTGTGCTTTGGATGTTGAGCCGGAGGAGACCTTTATACAGGAGAGCCTGCAGAGCGGCTATGAGACGGAAAAAGAAAACAGAGAAGGCTTTGTAGGAGAGGAAGAATACGAGCAGAATTTTACCAGACCGCAGGTAAATTCAAATATATATATAGATTTAATGGGATATGCGCCGGATGATCAGAAATATGCTTACTTTGTCGGCAACGACCTTTCGGAAACATTCTATGTTGTGGAGAGTTCGACCGGCGAATGCGTATTTACCGGAATATTAAAAAAACTGGAGAATCAGAAATCAGACGGTAAATCCGTTTATAAAGGGGATTTTTCCAGTCTGACTGAGCCCGGCGTGTACTACATACAGACACCGATTATCGGTCAGTCATTTGCATTTTGTGTAAATGAAGACAGATATCAGTCACAGTACAGTGATTTAAAAAAGGAATTCATCGAACAGACACCGGAGAAATATTATGGTAATGCAGAGAGTGCAGAGGAGAGAATGGCAGTGTTTTATTCTTTTCAGAAGTTAGCAACGGCTTACCAGTTTTTCCCGGATGCATGTGGTGAGTCATATGAAAAGAAACTGGAAGAACATGCAGAGTGGATTTTGGAACTGCAAAAGGAAGTTCTTGCGGAGCGCGATACCCGGAAGCGGGAAGGAAGCTTAAAGACTAATTATGCACAGCCGGATGAAGAGGAGATGCAGATTGTCAATGAGGATTATATGTTTGCTTCCGCCATGGCGGCCGGATATTATGTGCTTGAGCCGCTTAATGCATCCCTTGCAGCCAGGAGTCTGTCGGAGGCGCAGAAGGCTTACCAGAATGCTTCGCGTTATAAATTGACGGGAGATATCCGGTATATGGCAGCAGCTTCGCTGTTTCGTGCAGTCGGCAGTTACAGCTATCATGCGGTAATCAGGGAGGCATATGCGCAGCAGGAGGAAAACAGTCTCAAGAACGGATATCAGAAGCTCCCTGAGACGGAGGGTCTGCTCTGTGACATTCGGCTTTGGGGCAACCTGTTTTACATGACATCCTTAAAGGGAGCAGATATGACAATCTGTGACGGGCAGATGGCAGAAATGATGACGCTGTGCGGGAAATATCTGGACGGCGTTCCAAAGAGTGCATTCGGGCTGATTGCGGAGAAGGAGGATTCTCTGGAAGGAGCCGTGTGGCTGACGATTGCAGACTATATTATTGTCAGTCGTGAATACAGAAATGTATGCAGACAGCAGATACATTCTTTCATGTACAATATGGAAGAGGCGGATTTACTGCATCAACAGAAAACAACATTGCTTTTAATATTGGCAAATCTGGAAGAAAGCGGGGATACAGAATGAAAATCGTAGTTTTGGCAGGCGGAACAAGTACGGAGAGAGACGTTTCTCTCATAACCGGAAAGATGGTCTATCAGGCACTTTTACAGAACGGACACAAGGTTGTTCTGCTTGATGTGTTTATGGGATATACGGGGGAGGACTATGCGGACATTTTTACGTCAGAAAAGGACTGGACAGCCGAGGTGGGCTCTATCAGCGAGACGGATCCTGACATCGCCGGGATTAAGGAAAAAAGAGGCGGAAAAGGATTTTTCGGACCGCATGTGATGGATATTTGTCATCAGGCGGATATTGTCTTTATGGGACTTCACGGAGAAAACGGCGAGGACGGAAGAGTGCAGGCTGCACTTGATCTGGAAGGAATTAAATATACGGGAACAGGTCCGCTCGGAGCAGCCGTTTCCATGGATAAAGGGCTTTCTAAGCAGATTTTTGCAAGCTCAGGTATTCCGACACCACAGGGCTATACTTTGAAAAAAGGTGAAAAGTTACCGGAGGATGTGAGATATCCGGCAGTAGTTAAGGCATGTAACGGTGGCTCCAGTGTCGGCGTATATATAGTAAATGACAAAGAAGAGTGTGAAAAGGCAATCGTGCAGGCTTATGCTTACGACTCACAGGTCGTGGTTGAGCAGTACATAAAGGGAAGAGAGTTTTCGGTCGGGGTAATCGAAGGGCAGGCGTTGCCGATTATCGAGATTGCACCTATCAGCGGTTTTTACGATTATAAAAACAAATATCAGGCGGGCAGTACCATTGAGACGTGTCCGGCAGAGCTTTCAAAAGAGCTCACGCTTCAAATGCAGGAATATGCAATGCAGACATATGAAGCACTTCATATCGAATCGTATGCCCGCATTGATTTTATGATGGATGAAAACGGAGATATGTTCTGTCTGGAAGCAAACACACTTCCGGGAATGACACCGACTTCACTGCTTCCGCAGGAAGCTTCTGTGATTGGATATGATTTTAATAAACTGTGCGAATGGCTTTTAGAGGTTTCTCTCCGCAAATATAATGAAACGAACGGTGATGAATCATGATGAAGGATATGACTTTGGAAAATATTGCAAAGGCCTGTAACGGGGTGTACTACGGTCCGGATTTCAAAAGGCAGGAAGCTGTCTGCGGAATTACAATTGATTCCAGAAAAACGGAGCCGGGATGGCTGTTTGTGGCAACCAAAGGTGAGAGGGCAGACGGACACACGTTTGTACCTCAGGTGATGGAGAAGGGGGCGTTGTGCGTACTTGTGGAAGAGGTGCCGGATACAGAGTGTCCTTATATACTGGTCAGGGACAGCTTTCAGGCACTTAAGGATATTGCAGCATTTTACCGGAGCGTTCTTTCCTGCAAGGTAATCGGTATTACGGGAAGCGTCGGAAAAACGAGCACCAAGGAAATGATTGCCGGTGTTCTTTCAGCAAAGTACCGGGTGCTTAAGACGGACGGAAACTTTAATAATGAGGTGGGTGTTCCGCTGACGCTGTTTCGCATCCGTGATGAGCATGAAGTTGCCGTGGTAGAGATGGGAATCAGTGATTTTGGCGAGATGAGCCGACTTACGGCGATGGTAAAACCGGATATCTGTGTGATTACGAATATCGGTGAATGTCATTTGGAAAATCTGGGCGACAGAGACGGTGTTCTGAAGGCGAAAACAGAAATTTTTGAAGGTATGTCCAAAGAGGGAGAGGTTGTGCTGAACGGACAGGATGATAAGCTGGTTACGATACGGGAAGTCGGAGGAAAAAGACCGCACTTTTTTGCGGGCGAAGAATGTTATGCGGAAAATATAGTAAGCAAAGGCTTACTCGGTACAGAGTGTGTAATCTGCAGGAAGGATATGAAGATAAAAGCAGATATCCGGGTTCAGGGCGTGCATCAGGTAAAAAATGCGATGGCAGCAGTTTGTGTTGCACAGCTAATGGGACTGACTGCGGAAGAGATAGAAAATGGCATCAGAAGTGTGACAGCTTTGCCGGGACGTGGAAAGATTATCGAAGGCAGACGTTTTACTTTGATTGATGAGACATATAATGCCAATCCGGTTTCCATGAAGGCGACCCTGGATGCGTTGGCACAGACGAAGGGAAGAAGAGTGGCAGTTCTTGGAGATATGTTTGAACTCGGAACGGATTCGGACGCACTCCATGCAGATGTGGGAAGCTATGCAAAAGAAAAGGGAATCGATGTTTTAATCTGTATCGGTGAAAATGCACATCATATTTATGAGGGTGCACAGATGGATGGGGCTCCGGTCTCTGAAGAAAATCAGATGAAGCTTCTGAGTTTTTATTTCAGTACCAAGGAAGAGTTTCTTGCGAAAAAGGAAGAAATTCTTCGCACGGGAGATACCGTTTTAATCAAGGCATCACACGGAATGCATTTTGAGACATTAAAAGAGGAATTGGTCTGATTAGACCAATTCCTTATTTTTTTCATGATTTTCAATTAATATATTGCTGACATAGCGTCCAATATGGCGACGGTCTTCCGGCTCGAGATCCGTGATATAAAACGGCTTGGAAAATTCCATGATAACATGCTGTTTTTCTACACGTGGCATATGTGCTTCAAAAATATTCCGGGTGTTGTTATAGGTGACAACAACAATCGGACATTTGGATTTTTCGGCCATTTTGAAGCTTCCGTCATGGAACGGAAGAAGGATTTCTTCGGTTTTATTTCTTGTGCCCTCCGGGAAAACGGAAACGGAAACTCCTTCTT
Source organism: uncultured Kineothrix sp. (assembly GCA_964519385.1). Lineage (GTDB taxonomy): Bacteria > Bacillota > Clostridia > Lachnospirales > Lachnospiraceae > SVFI01. The sequence continues at coordinate 13,997 of CAZFLR010000003.1, read as the reverse complement.
TTAGGAGTTCGATATTTTTCAGGATAACCTTAAGACCCTGTTTGATATCGCTCCGGTCAATAAATGTGCAGTCAATCAGTTTCATCCAATGGCTGAGAAGAGGATAGCGCAGCATTTCTTTTTTGGCGAGGAAGCTTATCGGCCCCGGTGCATGAATGGCGAGCAGATGGATGTCGAAATAGCTTCGGTGGTTGCCGACAAAAAGAACTGCCTGATCTTTAGGAATATTTTCCAGACCTATGGTTGTAACCTTGGTTCCGGCGAGAAATACGCATACACCAAGTCCCCATTTGACGATGGCGTTTGAGGTCCTCCTGCGGAGCTTTGGATTAAATTTATTAATGATAAATTCAATGAAGATAATCGGAATAGTCAGAATAAGATACAGCATTAAAAAAATAAATATAATAATAAAACGTAACATATTTTCATCCTTTCAGCGTTTGTAAACAGAACTTATTATAGCGTAAAAAAGATAAAATAACAACATATTTTCCTGCTGCAAAAGAGACGCGTCATAGTTTGCATACAGCCCCCATAGAATATTAAAGAAGAAAATATGGGAGCAGAAGATTGAAAAGAAATAGAAGAACAGGACGCTGGATTTGTCTGCTGCTGCTGGGGCTGCTTTTGACGGGCTGCGGGCGGAATAAAATTGATGAAGAAAAGATAAGGGATATGGACTACACGGTAACGAGCGAGGACCGTCTGCCGATGGAGCTGAAAGAGCTGATTGACCGGAAAAAGACCGAGCCGTTTAAAATGACGTACCGGGACGGGGATTACCTTTATATCTGTCAGGGATACGGGACGCAGCCGACGGGCGGATACAGTATTCAGGTGAAGGATGTATATATGACCTCCAATGCTGTTTACTTTTCTTCCACTCTGACAGGACCCTTGCAGACAGAGATGAAAATAGAAAAGGAAACAACACCTTATATTGTAATTAAAGTAGAATATCAGGACATGACGGTTGTTTTTGACTGACAAAGTGTTGTATGATAGGAGCAGAGAATAAGGCGTATACGAAAGGAGAAGCTTCGTATGAAGTTGATTTTAGGAGGTACGGTTGTCAATCCGGCAACAGGGAGCATGCAGTGCAGAGATATACTGATAAAGGATGACAGAATTGTAAGACTGGCAGAGCATATTGATCCCGGAGAATATGAAGGGGCGGAGATAATTTCAGCCCGGGGAAAGAAAATCGGTCCGGGACTTGTAGATGTGCATGTACATTTTCGTGATCCGGGATTTACATATAAGGAAGATATTGAGACGGGTGCAAAGGCAGCGGCAAAGGGCGGATTTACGGCTGTGGTGCTGATGGCAAACACTAAGCCTTCCGTAGACAATAAGGAAACTCTCGGGTATGTTCTGGAGAAGGGTGAAAAGACAGCGATACATGTACATACGTGTGCGAGTATTACACGGTCCTTAAAGGGTGAAACCATGACGGATATGGAACAGCTCAAAAAGGCAGGGGCGGTCGGATTTACAGATGACGGAATACCGATTCTTTCTGAGGAGCTTGTGCGTATGGCAATGGAAGAGGCGGCAAAACTGGATGTTCCGCTTAGTTTTCATGAGGAAAATCCGGCGTATATTCAAAACAACGGAATCAATCACGGAAAGGCATCGCAGTATTTCGGTATCGGAGGTTCTGACCGTATGGCAGAGATAACTCTGGTGGAGAGAGACCTAGGGATTGCCCTTTCGACAGGTGCTGCGTTTAATGTACAGCATATCAGTGCAAAAGAAAGTGTGGAGCTGGTGCGGAAAGCAAAGGCGAGAGCACGGGAGCTGGGACTTTCAAACATTCATGCGGAGGCAACGCCTCATCATTTTACGCTAACCGAGCAGGCAGCGATAGAACACGGAACGCTTGCAAAGATGAATCCGCCACTGAGAGAGGAGGAGGACCGGCTCGCAGTCATAGAGGGCTTAAGGGACGGAACCATTGATTTGATTGCAACCGACCATGCACCTCACAGCGCGGAGGAGAAAAATGCGGCGATTACGGAAGCACCGAGCGGAATTATCGGTCTGGAGACGGCATTTGCACTGGCAGTGACGAAGCTGGTGAGAGAGGGATATCTTACTCTGCCCCGGCTGTTTGAGCGAATGAGTCTTGCGCCGGCACAGATGTATCATCTGCCATATGGCAGAATAGAGGAGGGGGCTTTGGCAGATCTCATTATTTTTGATGATGAGCAGCAGGTAACCTTTGACAGTTTTCTTTCCCGCTCGTCAAATTCCCCGTTTCTCGGACAGACATTTTATGGTAGGATTGATATGACAATCTGTGAAGGCAAAATTGCCTATAAAAGAGACACAAAATAGAATCAGAAGACAGAAAGGATTAAGCTATGGCACAGAAGAAAAAGGTGACAGCAAAGGTGTTCCGTCAGGAAGAGATTGCAGCCGGAATTTATGATATGTGGATTGAGACAGAGCTGGCAAAGGATGCACATCCGGGTCAGTTTATCAGTGTTTATCCGAAAAATAAAGCAACCCTCCTCCCGAGACCGATCAGTATCTGTGAAGTAAATGAAGAAAAGACCATGCTTCGCATTGTTTACCGCGTGATGGGACAGGGAACGACAGAGTTTTCACAGTATTGCGAGGGAGAGAGCATCACTGTTCTCGGAGTTCTCGGAAATGGATTTCCTTTAGAAAAAGCGGACAAAAAGAGAGTATTCCTTATGGGAGGCGGAATTGGGATTCCGCCGATGCTCCAGCTTTCCAAAGAATTGTCTGCCCGCGGAAAGGCGGAGAATATTTCTGCGATTCTCGGTTACCGGAATGAACTGTTTCTTTACGAGGATTTCAAGTTATATGCGGATGTATATACGGCGACGGAGGACGGAAGCAGCGGAAGCAGAGGAACGGTTATGGACGCAATCGCGGACAATCATCTGGAAGGTGATGTCATTTTTGCCTGTGGACCGATGCCGATGCTTCGTGCAATCAAACAGTTTGCAGAAGCTAACAACATGGAAGCATATATTTCACTGGAAGAGAGAATGGCATGCGGAGTAGGTGCATGTCTTGGCTGTGTATGTACGACAAGGGAAGTGGATCATCATTCTCATGTAAAAAATGCAAGAATCTGTACTGACGGACCGGTTTATGATGCAAAGGAGGTAATGATCTGATGAATACAAAGGTTACAATTGCCGGAGTTGAGTTCAAGAATCCGGTTATGACAGCGTCCGGAACGTTCGGCTCGGGTATGGAATATGGTGAGTTTGTGGATTTAAATAAGCTTGGTGCAGTTGTCACGAAAGGTGTGGCAAATGTTCCGTGGCCGGGAAATCCCACACCGCGCGTGGCAGAGACTTACGGAGGAATGCTCAATGCCATTGGTCTTCAGAATCCGGGGATTGAAGTATTCGTAGAGAGAGACCTTGCTTTTCTTAAAAACTATGATACCAGAGTAATCGTAAATGTGTGCGGAAAAAGCATTCAGGATTATGTGGAGGTTGTTGAGAGACTTTCTGATGAGGCAGTGGACATGCTCGAAATTAATGTTTCCTGCCCGAATGTAAAGGAGGGAGCGATTGCGTTCGGACAGAATGCCAAAGCACTTTCCGAGATTACGACAGAGATTAAAAAGAAAGCAAAGCAGCCGGTAATTATGAAGCTCAGTCCGAATGTGACGGATATCACGGAGATGGCAAAGGCAGCAGAGGCAGCAGGAGCAGACGCGCTCTCGCTTATCAACACAATTACCGGTATGAAGATAGATATCCACAAGAGAGCATTTGCGCTTGCAAATAAGACGGGAGGAATGAGCGGTCCGGCAATTAAGCCTGTTGCCGTCCGTATGGTATATCAGGCGGCAAATGCTGTAAAAATCCCGATTATCGGTATGGGAGGTATTGCAAACGCAGAGGATGCCATTGAATTTATGATGGCAGGCGCGACGGCTGTTTCCGTGGGTGCCATGAATTTTGTCAATCCTTATACGACGGTTGAGACAGTGGAAGGCATTGAGAAGTTTATGAAGGAAAAAGGCATGGATGATATTAACGATATTATCGGATGCGTAAAGTAAGGATTTTATTTTGAATATCTCTCCCCAGTTCTGCATACAATGTATCAAGAATTGGGGAGGTTTTTTATGAACATAGTTCGCAATAACATACATATGGACAGGATAAAATGCAGAGCGGTGAGTCAGATGAGTCCGGAAGAAGACATCAACCTTCCGGAGAACAGCCCGGATCTGAATAAGATTATTTTTCGTGAAGGGAATATCGTAATTTCAGATGTGAAGGTGTCGAAGGATCATGTAACGGTCGTGGGCACACTGGAGGTATATATCCTGTATCTTGCAGAGGATGAAGATGAAAAGCTGGCGCGTCTTGACGGTAAGCTTCCTTTTGAGGAAACGATTTATGTGGAGGGGGCACAGCCGGGAGATAATGTCGATGTCAGTTGGAAGATAGAAGACTTATCCATCAGTGTTATCAATTCAAGAAAGCTCAGTGCAAGGAGTGTTGTTACCTTCTGTCTGCAGTCGGATGAGCTGTTTGATGAGGAGGCGGCCTGTGATTTAAATGATGCAGAGCATATTGAGTACCATTTAAGGCAGATGGATTTGGCACGTCTTGCCATCTGTAAAAGGGATATTTACAGAATCCGTCAGGAGCTTGAACTTCCGGCTCATATGCCGAACATTTTCCGCCTGATCTGGCAGAGTGTGAAAATTGCTTCGATTGATTTTAAACCACTTGATGACAAGATCGCGGTCAACGGAGAACTCACGGTTTTCTTACTGTATGAAAGCACACAGGAAAATGACAATGTGCAGTATTACGAAACAACCATTCCTTTTTCGGGAACGCTGGATTGTCAGGGAAGTCGTGAGATGATGATTCCGGATATCCGTTATTGTATATTGAGCCGTGATTTTGAGGTGAGACCTGACTTTGACGGGGAAGAACGCGGTTTTTCAATGGAGCTGGTTCTTGAGCTTTGTATCAAGCTGTATGAGGAAGAGAGTATCTCGGTGCTCAGTGATGTATACGGTACGAGAAAGGATGTAGAGGCCGATATAAAGGAGGGCACCTTCCGCAGAATACTTGTCCGGAATAACGGAACCTGCAGATTGAATGAAAAAATACATATTGAAGGAAATCCGCAGATTCTGCAGATGATTCACAGCGAAGGCGAAGTTTACGCGGAAGACTGCAGCATGACAGAGGAAGGTGCACAGATAGAGGGTGTTATCGTCATAAAATGTCTTTATGTGACAAGCGATGACAAGATGCCGTATTCCTCCCTCGAGCAGACGGTTCCTTTTTCATATCTGCTGGAAGCAAAAGGTGCAGGTGACGATATTTTATCCAGTATTAGAGTTACCCTGGAACAACTATCTGTCAGCATGCAGGATGCGCGGGAACTGGAAGCCAAAATCGCGCTTGATATCTCGGGAATACTGTTCGAGGAATTCACGGAGCAACTGGTGACGGATGTCAGACTCTGTGAAACCGATAAGGAGCTTCGCAGAAGACAGCCCGGAATGGTCGTTCATGTGGTGTCGGGAGGAGATACCTTGTGGCAGATTGGCAAAAAATATTACATGCCGGTAAGACGTATTAAGGAGATGAATAATCTGACCGGAGATGAAATCCGGCCGGGAGAAAAATTGTTACTTGTAAAGGAAAGAGAATAAGAAGATAAAAGAGACCGGGAGGAGCACTCCCGGTTGCTTTTTTGGGAAATTCGGTATATATTTAAGTTAGTATGTAAATGTATACAAAATGCAAGGCGGGTACAATATGAAAACAATTACCAGAAATGCATATGCAAAAATAAATCTGGGACTGGATGTTACCGGAGTGTTGCCAAATGGCTATCATGAGGTAAAAATGGTCATGCAGAATGTGGGAATCTGTGATACGCTTACGTTCTCAGAGAGAGAGGATGAGCAGATTGTCATTGAAACAGAGGAAGGAATGCTGCCGACCAATGAGGACAATCTTATATACAAGGCGGTTCTGCTTCTGCGCAGGCTGACGGGAGATACACGCGGCGTGAACATAAGTCTGCAGAAACGCATTCCCATTGCTGCGGGAATGGCGGGAGGAAGCACGGATGCGGCTGCGACTCTTCTCGGAGTCAATGAATTACTGGGACTTGGCCTTTCAAGAGAACGGCTTCAGGAAGAGAGCGTATGCATAGGGGCAGATGTTCCTTATTGTGTGCTGGGACAGACGGCTTTATCTGAAGGAATCGGAGAGAAGCTGACTCCGATTGCAGCTCCGCCGGAGGCATATCTGGTCGTTGCTAAGCCGGATATCTATGTGTCGACTCCGGTTGTCTATAAAAAGCTGGATGAGAGGGAAGCCTACGAGCATCCGGATATTGACGGAATGATAGAAGCAATTGAAAATAAGGATTTGGACGGTATTGTAAAGCGTCTGGGAAATGTGCTTGAGCTTGTGACAGTTGAGGATTATCCGATTGTTGAAGAAATCAAGAAATTACTGGTTGATAACGGTGCACTCGGTGCACTTATGAGTGGAAGCGGACCGAGCGTTTTTGCTGTATTTAACAATAAAGAAACAGCAGAAAATGCCTGCAACAAGTTAGCGGAAGCTAATCTCGCGAAGCAGCTTTTTGTCACAACCTTCCAAAACGGAGAAAATGTATGAAAGATATGATGCAGCAAAACATGGATGAATATTTACCGCTCAGGGATGTTGTTTTTAAGACGCTCAGACAGGCTATTCTGACGGGTGAGCTTAAGCCGGGCGAAAGACTGATGGAGATACATCTTGCAGACAGGCTCGGGGTAAGCCGGACACCGATACGTGAGGCGATACGTAAGCTGGAGCTGGAAGGACTTGTCACGATGATTCCGCGCAGAGGTGCAGAGGTGGCACAGATTTCTGCGAGCAATTTAAAGGATGTACTGGAGGTCAGACAGGCACTGGATGCCCTCGGGGTGGAGCTTGCCTGTGAGCGCATCACGGAGGAGGGACTTGAGGCTTTAAAGGAGGCCTGTGACTATTTCGCCCAGGTGACATCGACAAAGGATGCGACGGTGATAACGAAGGCGGATGTGGCACTTCATGACGTGATTATTGCTGCAACCGGAAACGAAAGACTTCAGCAGATGATTTCCAATCTTTCTGAGCAAATGTACAGATACCGTTTTGAGTATATTAAGGATTCTTCCTATCATGCCCTTTTGATTGAGGAACACAGGAGAATCTATGAGAGTATAGCAGCACGGGATAAGGAGCGCGCGGTAAAGGAGATTCAGCAGCACATCGATAATCAGCTCAATACGATTATGGAGCATCTAAATCTCAGCTAAGCATCCGGTAGGCCGTATTTTAGACATATGGAATAAAAAGTAAAAATCGGTACATACTTCTGATAAATCAACAGATGATTTATAAGGAGTTATGTAATGAAAAAAATAACAGGAAAACAAATTGAGACATTCGTATACGGAGTGATGGGGCTGTTGTTTTCGGCAGCGTTCTTTTTCGGAGTTCTTTACCCGTCGCACGGAATTTCACCGGAGGCATATGAGGTTGTGGAACCGCCGCGCAGGTATGCACAGATGCCGGGTGCAGACGTGGAGGAGATGGCAAAGCTTTCGCCGGGAAAATCTTTTCGTGAGCAGATGGACAGGTATGAAAGGGACCAGATCAGATACACCTCTTTCTTGTACGAATGCCTGAAAAACAGTTAGGAGCATATGATTATGTCAGATTGTATGAAAGATGCACCAATCGGTGTGTTTGACTCCGGCTTCGGAGGGCTGACAGTGGTGCGTGAAATTATGCGCCAGATACCAAATGAAAAAATTGTTTATTTCGGAGACACGGCGAGAGTTCCTTACGGAAGTAAATCAAAGGAAACCATTACACGTTTTTCCAGACAAATTGCACATTTTTTACAGACACAGAATGTAAAGACGATTGTGGTGGCATGTAATACAGCCAGTGCCTACGCGCTTGATGAATTAGAGAAAGAAATGGATATTCCGATGATTGGCGTGGTTAAGCCGGGCGCAAAGGTGGCTGCCGAAGCCACGCGCAACGGAAAGGTCGGGGTAATTGCGACAAGTGCCACAATCGGTTCTGAAATTTATACTACATATATCAAGCAGTTAAAGCCGCAGGTCCGGGTTACGGGAAAGGCATGTCCGCTGTTCGTTCCGCTCGTGGAGGAGGGTCTTTTGGAGGATCCGGTCACGGACGAGATTGCTTCGCGTTACCTGCTGGAGTTGATTGACATCGATATTGATACGCTCATTTTGGGATGTACGCATTATCCTTTAATCCGCAACACGATTCAGAGAGTCATGGGAGAGAAGGTAACCCTTGTCAATCCGGCATATGAGACGGCGAGAGAGCTTAAGCTCCTTCTGGAGGAAAAAGGAATTCTTCAGGATAAAAAGCCGGATCTGGGAGAGAACAAATATCAGTTTTTTGTTTCCGACGGGGCGGAGAAATTCAAGACGTTTGCCAATTCGATTTTAAAATATGGTATTTTATCCGCGAAAACAATTTCGATAGAAGATTACTAAGCTGCCGGGCAGATTCCGGAAAGGATTTGTACTATGACGAAGGATGTACTTGTATCGGTTTCTTCTTTTCAGACAGTGCAGGAAGAAACGGAACATATGGAAGTGATAAATAAAGGAAATTATTATAAAAAGAATGATTTTCATTATGTTGTCTATGATGAGATGATGGAAGGCTTTGAACAGCCGGTTAAAAGCATGATGAAATTTAAGGACGGTGCGCTGACGGTGACAAAGAAGGGGCTGCTCAACGTCAACATGGTATTTGAGGAGAGCCGTAAAAACAGTTGCTGCTATGCGACACCATACGGAGATATGATGCTTGGAATTGACACGATATCCGTGGACCTGACAGAGGAGGAGGACCGGATTTGTGTCAGTGCTTTTTATTCTCTGGAAGCCAACTATGAGCATCTTGCCGATTGTGAGATACATATGGAAATCTGCTCCAAGGATAAGGGAGTGCAGATTTTATCATAAAATCAAAAAAATAGAGTCACCGGATATCCGGTAACTCTTTTTTTATGCTTATTTTACCTGGCTGATGCCGGCTTTTTGTTTCGCTGATGCCCAGGCGCGCTGGAATGCGTTCTTTTTCTTCTCCGGTTCAGCGGATTTGACATTGCGGATTCCCTTAACATCTAAAATGTAGATTCCGCTGACAGAAGCCTTAACTTCCTTCTTTACGGGAACCTTGTCAAAAATTTTCTCATCACATACGAGAGAGAGAATCTGCGGACCAACCTTTGCTTTCACGATAGGAAGTTTGGTGGAGCGCATCAGCTTCGGAGTCTGGGATATGACCGACTGCGGAAGCCCGGATTCTTTGATTTTCATTCGTTTCTTGTCAATGATAAGCATGGAGACGGTCTGTTTGGAGGCCTCCATCATCTCCTGTTGTTCATTTTGGGTTTTCTGTGCCTTTTTACCTACAAAATATAAAACGACGACGGCGATAATCAGCACTGCCAAGACAACTAAAAGTATAATTGTGCCAGTATTCATAGTTTTTCCTCCTGATATATTACAAACATAGGTATTGTAACATTCTTTTCTTTGAAGTGCAAGAAAGTATGAATTCTTTATGAATTTTTTTGAAAGTCTTTATACCTGTCTTAAAATGTGATATAAGTAAAGAGATATTTTGGCGAAAACGTGGAAAAGGAGACGTAGATATGAAAAAGAAATTACTGGCATTATTTCTTGCCATGAGTATGACATTAACACTTTGTGCATGCGGTTCAGACAAGGAAGGTGCGGATGCAGAGAAGACAGAGAGTGATGCCGGAAAAACAGGTGTGGTTTCCACCAAGGACTACAATCCGGAGGATTATGTAACTGTCGGAGATTATTCCGGAATTGAGGTTACGGTAGATGTTGTGAATTATACGGAAGAAGACGTGGAAACACAGTTTCAGGATGAGGTGGAATACTATATAGATTATTCCGATCTCTATGTTTATACTCCGACAGACAAGACAGAGGTTGAGGACGGAGATGTTGCCAATATTGATTATGTAGGAAAAAAAGACGGTGTTGCGTTTGACGGCGGAACGGCAGAGGGTCATAATCTTGAAATCGGTTCAGGTTCTTTTATCGACGGTTTTGAAGAGGGGCTGATCGGACATAAGGTCGGCGAGACAACAACACTTAATCTGACATTCCCTGAGGAGTACCATACAGAGGAGCTTGCAGGTGCAGATGTTACCTTTGATGTGACAATCAATGCAATCAATACGAAGGAAATGCCTGAGATAACGGATGAGCTCATTGCACAGATGGATATCGGATTTGATTCGGTAGAAGCATTGAAAGAAGATGTCAGAGCATACTTACAGGAAAGCTGTGATGAGACGAATACATCTGAAAAAGAGACAAAGGTCTGGGATGCTGTTTATGAAACCTGTACAATCAGTGATCCTCCGCAGGAGATGGTAGATGATATCAAAGCTACCATTACGCAGAACGCAGAGACATATGCTTCTTACTATGGTGTATCCATGGATGAGTTTGTGACCACATATATGGGATACACGATGGAAGAGTATGAGGCAGAATGTGAGACCTCTGCAATTGAGAACGCAAAGCAGAAGCTTGCTGTTGCTGCGATTGCAAAACAGGCAGGTCTTGAAGTGACGGATGAAGAGCTCAAGAGTCTGGCAGAAGCACAGTATGAAGAATATGGTTATGAATCCGCAGATGCACTTTTGGAAGAAGTGGGAGAAGGCGCATATTATGATTATATATTGACAGATAAAGTATACCAATATCTTGCAACTTGTGTTACAATCAAAGAGAATGAGCCGGTTTCCATCCTTGCAGATGCAGACACGGAAGAATTTGAAGAAGCGGAAGAAAGCGAAGAGATTTTGGAGGAAGAAAACGCTGTTTTGGAAGACGGGGCAGAGGAAGATGCTTCGGATGACGATTTGACAGGAGATCTCATTCTTCAGACAGAATAATGAAATGGTGATTTGATGCGAAAGAAGCTATTGGGTCTTGTATTAACAATGATATTAGCAACAGAGATAGTGGTTCCCGTTTGGGCAACCACTATTTCGGGTGTAAGAACACAGCGTAATTTGACACAGCAGAATCTCAATGAGGTTACCGGACAGATCAGTGATATCCGGTCCCAGAGGGAAGAAGTGAGCACGGAGCTTGAGACGATGAACGGCCAGCTTGTGGATATTCTGACAAGTATCGGAATTCTCGAGGATGAGATTGAGCTTAAGCAGAAGGAAATCAACAAGGCTCAAAAGGATCTGACGAAGGCTCAGGAGGTCGAGACCGAACAGTATGAGAGCATGAAAAAGCGCATCCAGTTCATGTATGAGCAGGGCAATATGGTTTACATACAGGCCATTCTCGGTGCGATTAACTATTCGGATATGGTGAATAAGGCCGAATATGTGGAAGGCATTTACAGCTATGACAGAGAGCTGCTTGCTGAGTATGTGGCAAACAGGGAAGAGATTGAAAATTTGAAGGTGACGCTCGAGGATGAGCAGTCACAGATGCGAACTTCGGAATATGAACTTGAACAGGAAAAAGAGAGTCTGGAAATGCTTGTCGCGCTGAAACGACGGACAGTTGAGGATTTTGATGCGCAGCTTGAGGACGCACAGAGAAAGGCGGATGCCTACAAGTCCCAGTTGAAGCAGCAGACTGAGCGAATCAAGAAGCTTGAGGAAAGAGAGCGCAAGAAAAAAGAAAAAGAAGAAGCAAAGCGGAAAGAAGAGGCGGCCGGCAGCGATGTTGACGGTGATGGGTCAGTTTCCGTGGATGTCAATACCGGTGAGACAGAGGGTGGTGATGCCACTACCTCAGATGATGTGAGTTATGAAGATGACTATGAAGAGGACGATTATGGTGACGCGGATTACAGTGCCGGGGCAGGATATGAGATAGACTACAATTCCTCTCTCGGGCAACAGATTTGTGATTATGCAAGCCAGTTTATCGGGAATCCTTATGTATTCGGGGGAACAAGTCTGACAAACGGAGCCGACTGTTCGGGATTTACACAGGCAGTATTCGCACATTTTGGAATCAGCATTCCGAGGGATTCCTACAGTCAGAGAAGTGTCGGTGTGGGAGTTGCATATGAGAATGCCCAGCCGGGAGATATTATCTGTTATGCAGGACATGTGGCACTTTACATAGGAAACGGAAAGATTATTCATGCAAGCACTGAGCGGACAGGAATCACATACGGTTATGCAACCTATCGTACCATCCTTGCAGTCAGACGAGTGATTTAAGCATTCTAAAGATAAAGAGGGAAAGCGGATGTTTCAAAAGAAAGATTACATATACAGTGAGACGATGGGAGTCTGTCTGGTTTCAGATATCACGAATCTTGCTCTGAAGAAGGGAAATGCAGTTCCGTACTATGTGCTGCGTTCTGTATATCAGAAGGACAAGGTCGCTTATATCCCGGTGGAAAAGCACACGGTGGAGCTTCGCGGACTGATTACGGAGGAACAGGCGAGGACGCTTGCACGGGAGTGGGAGCAGTCGGAGGATGAAGAGCTGAAGGAGCAGATGAAGAGTTTCGCTGATTTTGAAATGCGACTTAAGATGGCGGATACACTTCCGCCGGAAATAAGGGAGCTTCTGTATCAAAAAGGCGAGGTTGAATTTGTTTTAAAGCAGGAGAAGCTTAAAACAGAGGGAGAGAATGATAAAAAGAAAAAGGGATATAATAAAACCGTGACTACAGTATAGTTGCGGTTTCTTTTGTAAGGAGGTAACCGATTGTGTGTACGGCAATCACATATGGTACAAAGAATCATTATTTTGGCAGAAATTTAGATTTTGAGATGACTTTTAACGAACAGGTGGTATGTACGCCACGTCATTTCACGTTGAATTACAAATGTCTGGACGAAAAAAGTTTTTATGGAGAGGCAGACTCTTGTAAGGATTCTCATTATGCCATACTTGGGATGGCGGTGGTGGCAGATGAGTATCCGCTTTATTTTGACGCACTGAACGAAAAGGGACTTGCCATGGCAGGCTTACATTTCGTGGGAAACGCATTTTATGCGGAGCCGGGAAAAGTTTCCTGCAACAGTGAAAAAGGTGAATCTGCAGACTGTAAGACGGCGGAGATAGCTCCTTATGAGCTGATAGCCTGGGTGCTTTCTCAGTGTGAAACTGTGGAGCAGGCGCGTAGTCTGCTTGAGCATACCCGACCGGTGGCAGTACCGTTTAGTGAGGAATTTCCTCTTTCGCCGCTGCATTTTATGATTGCGGACAAGGAGGGAAGTATTGTGGTGGAGCCGGTACATGACGGGTTAAAAATATATGATAATCCTGTGGGTGTATTAACCAACAATCCGCCGTTTCCGTTCCATCTGGAGCACTTAAAGAACTATATGAACCTGACTGCAGAGATACCTGTCAACCGATTTTCGGGAGAGTTACCCCTTTCTCCGTACAGTCGCGGGATGGGAGCACTCGGACTTCCGGGTGACAATTCTTCGTCTTCGCGTTTCGTAAGGGCAGCCTTCGTGCGTGCAAATTCAGTTTCCGGTGAAGGAGAAAAGGAGAGTGTGAACCAGTTTTTTCATATTCTGGGAAGTGTGGAGCAGGTGAGGGGAACTGTCCGGCTTGAAAACGGTATGTATGAGATTACAACCTACTCCTGTTGCTGTAATCTGGAGGAGGGAATCTATTATTACAGGACATACGAAGATGCCACACTCAGGAAAGCTTCCATATGGGAGATGAATCCGGAAGGGGATGCTTTGGTGAATATATCTGTCATATAACAGACTACTCCCTGCATACATTGTAAAAACAATGATTTCAGGGGGACTCTTTGAAGCAATATATTGAAGAAAGAGCGATTAATATTGCTAATTACATTATTGAGCAGAATGCGACCGTGCGCCAGACGGCGAAGGCATTCGGCGTGAGTAAGAGTACGGTACAT
>CAZFLR010000002.1:0-130931 GCA_964519385.1 uncultured Kineothrix sp. | reverse complement strand
TCATATGAGAGGCTTTACCAGACATCCTTCCTCGGGTGTCAAAATGAAGGGCACGTTTGAAGGGCTCACAGAGAAGATTTCGTATTTAAAGGAACTTGGAATTACGGCTGTGGAAAGCATGCCGGTTTATGAATTTAATGAGATTATTTACAATCCGGCTTATACAACGTTCCGTGTACAGACATTGCCTTTTGCGGACGAAAAAAACATATGGGAATACAGAATCAATTACTGGGGATTTACGGATGAAGGAAATTACTATTTCGCACCCAAGTATTCTTACGGCGGAGCTAAGAATCCGGTTGTTTCCTGCAAAAATATGATTCGTGAACTGCATAAAAATAATATTGAATTTATTATGCAGATTTATTTTTCAAAGGACAGGACTCCGGCATTTATTCAGGAGGTTCTAAGATTCTGGGTTATGGAATATCATGTGGATGGTTTCCATCTGATGGGAGTCGGATTGCCAATGGAGCTTCTTGGCAATGACCCGATACTGAAAAGGACCAAGATATATTGTGAAACAACAATGGTGGACAAGATATACGGTCAGGACGGAAAGAAACCGGAATTTAAAAATCTGGGCTGTTATCGGGAGGATTTCAGGTTTGACAGCCGTAAGTTTTTAAAGGGCGATGAAGACATGCTTTCACGTATGGCAAACTATGTGAAGGAGAACAGTGAATACGAGGCACAGATTCATCATATTACCGATTATCGTGGCTTTACACTGATGGATCTGGTTTCCTATGACAGAAAACACAACGAGGAAAACGGAGAAGATAACCGGGATGGAAGCGATTATAATTATAGCTGGAATTGTGGAGCGGAAGGTATGTCACGTAAGAAGGCAATCGTCTCGCTCAGACTTTCACAGAGAAAAAATGCACTTTCCTTTTTGATGCTTTCACAGGCAACACCGCTTCTTTTAGCGGGGGATGAATTCGGACATTCGACGGGCGGGAATAATAATGCCTATTGTCAGGATAATAAAGTAAACTGGATTAACTGGAAGTCGGACAAGGCCGGAACGGAGCTTCTGGAGTTTACGAAGGAGCTGATTGCATTCAGGAAAAAGCATCCGATTCTGCACAGCAGAGAGCCTATGCGTGGTATGGATTATGCTTCTAAGGGGTATCCGGATATCTCTTATCACGGTGAGCAGGCATGGTATGCGCAATTTGAGAACTATAACCGCCATCTTGGGATTATGTACTGCGGACTTTATGAGGAGAAGAAGGATAAGTCTCCGGACGATTTCATATATATTGCTTACAATATGCACTGGATTACCCATGAATTCGCGCTTCCGATTCTTCCGAAGGAATATGAGTGGGAAATCGTTTACGGAACAAGGCTTCGGCTGGGAGAAAAACAGTCCGGAGAATTGTTGTTTGATGAAGGCGAAGAACAGAAGAAGGTAACGGTTGCTCCGCGAAGTGTTCTTGTGCTTATCAGTCGTAAGGTGCCAAAAAAGAAGGAAGATGTAAAAAAGAATGAAAGCGTTACAACACTTTAAAACCATCACATATCATAAATACATTGTTATGAAGGGCTGCTTTAAGGTCGGTCTGTATCTGCAGGGATTGACGCATGATTTGTCAAAATATATGCCGTCAGAGTTTCTGGTCGGTGCGAAATACTATCAGGGCAACCGGAGTCCTAATAATGCGGAACGTGAGGAGAAGGGATATTCTTCTGCATGGCTGCATCACAAGGGAAGAAATAAGCACCACTATGAATACTGGATTGACTATAGCATGAAGGATATCGAGGGTGGTATGCATCCGGCTCCGATGCCTGTCCGCTATGTGATTGAAATGTTTATGGATAGAGTGGCAGCCAGCAAGGTATATAATAAAGAAAACTATAAGGACAGCGATCCTCTGGCGTATTATAAAAGCGGAAAAAATCAGGATTTACTGCATCCAAAAACAAGGAAACAGCTTGAAATTCTTCTGACCATGCTTGCACGGCGCGGAGAAGAGGAAACCTGCGCCTATATACGTGAGCATATATTAAGAAAACAGCATAGGAACTAAGAGCAAGCCTCCTTCATAGCCTAATGGTAAAGAAGGAGGTTTTATTATGAATTGGATTTGGATTATTTTATTGCTGTGCTGTTGCAACAGAAACAATAACGACTCGTGCGGATGTGGTGACAACAGTATGATTCAGCCGAGAAGAGAGAGAGGAAGGGGCTGCGGCGAAGGCAGATGTAACAGAGACAGAGACTATCCGCGCCCGCCGTTTGCGCCGGATGAAAGAGATTGCGGATGCAGAGCATCTGAAATGCAGATGGCACAGTCCATAGAAGTAGAGGAAGAAGCGCGGGATTAAGGACAAAAAATGAGCAGGTTATAACAGCCTGCTCATATCTTTTGGAAGCTCTGCAGAAAAATCCATCGGTTTTCCTGTGATTGGATGTACAAAGGTAAGTCGTGATGAGTGGAGTGCCTGTCTTTGTATCCGACTGCAATCGGAAGGATACAGAGTATCGCCAATCAAAGGATGGCCTATGTGCTGCATATGCACACGGATCTGGTGAGTACGTCCTGTATCAAGCCTGATGGACAGGAGGGTGTAGCCGGAAGAGGTGCACTCTTTGACTACATCATAATGTGTGACTGCCCGCTCGCCAACCTGATAGTTGACTTCACGTTCAATGATGGAACCGTCCTTCCGTGCAATCGGAGCATCAATGGTCCCTTTAAGGTCGTGGAAATGTCCTTCGACGAGAGCAAGGTAAGTCCGGTGAATTTCGCGTCTCTGCATCTGCGCAGACAGGATTCCTGCACTGATGCCATGCTTTGCAAGAAGAACAAGTCCGGTGGTGTCTCTGTCAAGCCTGTTGATACAGCGAAAAGTAAAAATTTCACCTTTTTGTACGTAGTAATACATAAGCGTATTGGCGAGGGTGTTTTCGTAATTTCCCTGCGACGGATGTACGGGCATATCTGAGGGCTTGTTTACCACAAGAATATCCATGTCCTCATAAACAACTGAAACCGGAAGGGGAGTAGGAAGAATATGTTCGTTAAAACCGGTTTCCTCGTATCGGATACTCAGTCTGTCACCCTCCCGGAGTCTGTATGTGACATGTTCCCAGATTCCGTTTACTAAAATACTTTTTTTTATTTTTTTTAAGGCTACCACATTCGATGATGAGTAGCCTTTGTTTTTTAAAAATTGTAAAATTGTCTGATCCGCATCTTCTGATGCGATTTCATAATCAAATATCCGTTTCATAAGTCAGTCCGCAGATTTTACCTGTTTCCAGTATTCGTTATAAATTTCGTCTCCCTCAGAACCAAGGTACTTAAATGTCTCAAGGTTTTCGTACAGGGACAAATCAGGGAATGCAATATCACTGTTGCGAATTGTCTCGTCCTCAATCAGGGCACGGGCAGCATCGTTCGGAGTCGAATAGGTGATATATTCAAAGTTCATGAGCGCGATATCTTCACGACACATAAAGTTGATGAAGGCTTCTGCATTCTCTTTGTTTTTTGATGCCTTCGGGATTACCCAACTGTCAATCCATACATTGGTGCCTTCCTTTGGAATCACATATTCCAAATCGTCATTTTCCCTCTGGGTGTAGATTGCTTCGCCGGAGTAAATAACACCGATGGCAGCTTCATTGCCAATCATCTTATCACGCACCTGGTCTACGACATATGCCTGTGTGAGAGGCTTCTGGGTAATTAATTCGTCACGCGCCTGCTCAAGCTGGGTAGTATCCAGAGTATTCATGGAGTAGCCAAGACGTTTTAAAGAAACCATAAACGCATCTCTTACGGAATCCTGCATAAGAACATTGCCGGCGTATTTTTCGTCCCAGAGTACATCCCAGGAATCAATTGGCTCATCAACCATAGTTTTGTTGTATAAGAGGCCGACGGTACCAAAGCAGTAAGGAACAGAATATTTGTTTTCCGGATCAAAGGATTTGGACTGTTCGTAATACTGCTGACCGATATTGTCCTTGTTCGGAATGTTGTCAAAGTTGATTTCAGCGAGCAGGTCGTTTTCGATTAATTTTTCAATCATATAATCCGAAGGGCAGAGCACATCATAATTGCTTGTACCGGATTCAACCTTCGGATACATAATTTCGTTTGTCTCAAATTCATCATAGATTACCTTGATACCGGTTTCTTCCTCAAACATATCGATGGTGTCAGGGTCAATGTATTCGCCCCAGTTATAAACAATGACCTCGCCGTTTTCTCCGCCTTTGCTGTCACCGCATCCGGTGGCAAGAATTGCAAGCGTCATCATAAGCAGTATAAGTGCCGTCAGTTTTTGTCTCTTCATATTTTTTCTCCTCATTTCTGATGTTAAACTGTTAAACTCTTTTTTTCATCTGATCCTTCTTGACAGAGCCTCTGTTGATAATCAAAAGCAGTGCCAGAACAACGATAAATATAATGGTAGACAGTGCATACATTTCGGGTTTGATTCCCTTTTTGACTTCCGTATATATTTTGGTGGATAAGGTATCCACGCCCGGACCTTTGGTAAAGTGTGTGATGATAAAGTCATCCAGTGACATGGTAAATGCCATCAAAAATCCGGTGAATATACCGGGTAATAAGTCCGGAAATACGACTTTGAAGAAAGCATACACAGGGCCTGCACCGAGATCAAGTGCAGCCTCATAGGTGTGCCTGTTCAACTGTTTCATCTTTGGCATGACACTCAATATGACATAAGGAATATTGAAGGTAATGTGTGCCAGAAGAATCGTGGAAAATCCGAAACTCATTCCGAAGCTTAAAAACAGAAGCATCATGGAAATACCGGTTACAATATCGGCATTCAGCATCGGAATATTGGTTACACCCATGAAAAAGGTACGCCACGCCTTGTTCATCCGGTTGATAGCAATACAGGCTGCTGTTCCGATGACCGTCGCAATCAGAGCGGAGAGAAGAGCCAGAAGCAGTGTGTTCTGCAGTGCTTCAAGTATCACCTCATTCTCAAACAGCTCTACATACCATTTGGTTGTAAAACCGCCCCATTTTGCCCTTGTTTTGCTCTTGTTGAAGGATAAAACAATGAGAGTAGCGATGGGAGCGTACAAAAATATAAAAATAATGACAATATATAATCTTGAAAAAAATTTTTTCATAACAGCGTTCCCTCCCCATCTTTGTCAAGAATGGCGGAAATAATCATGCTCAGAATAATGAACACCATAAGCACGATGGAAAGTCCGCTGCCGAGATTCCAATTGGAAGCCTGTGTGAATTCCTGCTCGATTACATTACCAATCAGGAGGATTTTACTTCCTCCGAGGATGGACGAAATAACGAAGGTGGTCAGTGCAGGGACAAATACCATTGTAACACCGCTTACAACGCCCGGAATACTGAGCGGGAAAATAATACGGCAGAAGGTCTGTATCCAGTTCGCGCCGAGGTCATGGGCTGCGTTGATTACATCATGATCCATTCTCGCAAGCGCGTTATAAATCGGAAGAACCATAAATGGAAGGAAGTTGTAGACCATACCGAGGATAATGGCAGCCTCCGTATTGATAATATTTAAATTCGGCAGAGAAAAGAAATTCAGAATCATATTGATAACTCCGTTCTTTTCCAAAAGGGTCTGCCATGCCAGCGTTCGGAGCAAAAAGTTCATCCACATAGGGAGAATGAATACAAGTACGATAAACTGATTCTGATTTACGCTCATATTGGCAAGAATCATTGCAAGCGGATAGGCAAGGACAAAGCAGACAACGGTACTGATAAGAGAAAGTCGTATAGATATCAGCAAAGCCTTGCTGTGTTCGGGCGAGGCGATATCTGCAATATTTGCAAGTGTAAAAGCACCGTTTTCATCAATGAAGCCATAGTAAAACACCATGATGAGCGGAATGATAATAAAGGCAACGGACCAGACAAAATAAGGTGCTGCCAACAGGGAACGTTTACTCTTCAATGTGTGCAGCCTCCTCATCTTCGGATTCCGGTTTGTTCATAATCTGGATATTAAAAGGATCCACACTGATGGATACCTTCTGACCGACGGAAAACATGGATGTGGAATGTACAAGCCATTCGTAGCCGCCTGCCATAACCTCCATTTCATAATGAACGCCCTTAAAAATGACATGAGTGACTTCGCCGTCAAGAGTTCCCTGACCTGCATCTTTTAAGAGAATATCCTCCGGACGGATGACAACATCGACAGGTCTGTTAACGCCGAAATCTCTGTCCACACATGCCCACTTACAGCCGAGGAAGGAGACAAGTTCATCCCTGACCATCACAGCATCGATGATATTGCTGTCACCGATGAAGTCAGCGACAAATGCATTTTCCGGCTCATTATAGATAGTTTCAGGTGTGCCAATCTGCTGGATGTAGCCCTGATTCATAACTACGATGGTGTCTGACATGGTTAGAGCTTCTTCCTGATCATGTGTGACATATATAAAGGTAATGCCAAGCTCATTTTTCAGACGGATAAGCTCGTACTGCATATCCTGGCGGAGCTTTAAATCCAGCGCACCGAGAGGCTCGTCAAGAAGAAGAACCTTCGGCTCGTTTACGATGGCACGCGCAATGGCGATGCGCTGCTGTTGTCCGCCGGAGAGCTGATGAGGCATTCTTTTTTCATATCCGTCAAGATTTACGAGCTTTAAGGCATATTTAATCTTGTCGTCTATGTAGGATTTACTTTTATTCTTTATTTTTAAGCCAAATGCGATGTTTTCCGCAATTGTCATATGGGTAAAAAGAGCGTATTTCTGAAAAACCGTATTGAGCTGACGTTTGTTCGGAGGGAGAGTGGTGATGTCTTCCCCGTTAAAAAATACCCGGCCGCTGTCCGGAGTTTCAAAACCGCCGATAATGCGAAGCGTGGTTGTCTTACCGCAGCCGCTTGGACCGAGCAGGGTAAGAAATTCGTTTTCACGGATGTACAAATTAAGGTCGTCAAGGACCATTGTACCGTCATAGGATTTATTTATGCCTGAAAGATTAATCAGTTTATTACTCATGTGTGCTGTCCTCCTTTAGAAGCTTGGCGGACTGGTGACCCAGATGACGGTCGCACCGGATTTGCCCGCTTCCAAATAGTGTTTTTTTTCAGGAACGAAGTAAAATGCTTCGCCTTTTTTTGCTGTGTGAACCTTGGAACCAAGGTGAATTTTGATGCTTCCGCTTTGCACGTAGCCGAATTCTTCTCCCTCATGCGGAAGGTCGGGATAGGTGGAGCCACCGGGCGCAAGTGTGAGCCGTATGGGTTCCATTTCATTTTTTTGTGCATTCGGAATAATCCATTCAATCTTGTTGCGCAGGGCAGTATCTTCTTTTTCAAAAAAATCTTCCTGCCTGAAAACAATCTGGGAATCATCTTCCTCGCTGAAAAACTCATTTAAATTGGTTCCGAGACATTGCAGAATGTCAGTCAGCGTTGAGATGGAAGGAGAGGTGAGATTGCGCTCAAGTTGGGATATAAATCCCTTCGAGAGCTCTGCACGGTCCGCCAGTTCTTCCTGTGTCAATGCTTTCTGAATCCTGAGCTCCTTTAATTTAAGCCCGATATCCATTTTTGACACCTCTTTGTGATACTTAAATAAACTTTGAGTTTAGTTTTACTAAACAACCAGTTCTAATTATATAGTTCTGATTATAAATGTCAATATATTTTAGGCAGTATTTTGTAAAAAAAAGAGAGGAAATTTACGAGCGGATTCTTAACAAAAAAAAGCGAATGTGTTAAAATAAAACATAGTGAGCAAAAAAATGAACTTCAGCGGAGGTAAAAGCAATGGCAGAAAACAGATACGTGGCTTATGTTTCAACGTACACGATGGGAGACAGTCACGGCATTAAAATATATGATGTGGATATGGAGAAGGGAATGCTGATTCCGAAGGATGAGGTGGAGATTACCAACTCTTCCTATATCACAATTTCTCACAACGGAAAATATTTGTATTCTATCACGGATTTTGGTGTGGAAGCGTATGAGATTGGAGCGGACGGCAGTCTTTCCTGTATCAATCACGCATCCATTAACGGAATGAGAGGCTGTTATCTCTCAACGGATTATGATGAAAAATATCTCTTTGTGGCAGGATACCACGATGGTAAAATCACGGTGCTCCGCGTGCGCGAAGACGGCGGTGTCGGTGCAATTACGGACGAGGTTTATTTAAAAGGAATGGGAAGCGTAGCGGAAAGAAACTTCCGTCCGCACGTAAACTGTGTAAAGATGACACGCGACAACAGATATCTGATGGTTGCCGATATCGGAATGGACCATGTGGATGTGTATGAGCTGAACCATGAGACAGGGAAGCTGAAGCTGGTGGATGTCATCCGCAGTGAGCTGGAATCTGCACCGCGACATGTGAAAATGACAAAGGACGGCAGATTTGTATATATAGTACACGAGCTGAAAAATTATATAGATGTATATTCCTATCAGGTGGAAGACGGAAATCCGTTCTTTACGAAGATTCAGACAATATCAACCCTCAATGACTACCATGCCAGCAATTCGGCCGCAAGTGCTTTGAATTTTTCCGAGGACGGAAAATATCTTATCAGCTCAAATGCGGGGGATAACAGTGTAATTGTTTATCGCATCAGTCAGGAAACGGGAATGCTTGAAAAAATATTCTGTCTTCCGGTAAGCGGTGACTATCCGAAGGATGCGGCGTTTTTCCCGGATAACAGACATCTTCTCAGTTTGAATCATGAGTCAAATACAATGACATTCTTTTCGGTGGATCTTGAAAAGGGTCTGCTGGTTATGAGTGGGAAAGAAATGAAAATTGAAAAACCAAACTGTGTGATTTTCCACAAGTTGTAATTGGTTCCGTAAGGTAATGTGTAAACAGCCGCTTGACGATGATATCGTAAAGCGGCTGTTTTTCAGCTTTGTAATTCTTCCCATTCCTCGTAGCGTTCTTCCAACTCCGCGGACAGGGAGGTCTGTTCTTTGGACAGCTCCTGAAGGCGGGCAACATTGGTGGCAACTTCGGGAAGACTCATTTCTCCGTTAATTTCATCAAGTCTCTGCTCAAGAACTGAAATACGTTCTTCACATTTTTTAATGCGGTTTTCCAGCTTCCGTTTTTGAGCCTGTAAATCCTTTTGCTGCTGCCAGTCCAGTTTCCCGGCAGAGTCCCGGGCGGCGGAGGTGTCAGGCGTATGCAGTGCAGAGTTCCCTGCTGTCTCTGAGGAAACAAGTCCCTCCACCGTATCCTTCTTTTCCAGATAATAATCATAATTTCCGCCAAAAGAGTAGAACTGATGATTTGCCAGGTCAAGAATGCGAGTGGCAGTCTGATTGACAAAATAACGGTCGTGGGAGACATACAGGACTGTCCCATCGTAGTCATTTAAGGCACGCTCGAGTATTTCCTTGGAGGTGATGTCCAGATGGTTGGTCGGCTCGTCGAGTATCAAAAAGTTAGCATTGGATAACATAAGCTTGGCAAGTGAGACACGTCCGCGCTCGCCGCCACTCAATTCTCCGATGCGTTTGTATACATCATCACCGGTAAACAGAAATGCAGCAAGCGTGTTGCGGATTTCCGTGTTGGTCAGCGTAGGATAATCGTCTGAAATTTCGTCAAATAAAGTTTTTTCGCTGTGAAGGACATGATGCTCCTGATCGTAATAGCCAATCTCAACCTTTGTACCAAGCGTAAATTCGCCTTCGTCAGCCGTTTCAAGCTCGTTGAGGATTTTGAGCAGTGTTGTCTTACCGGTTCCGTTGTCTCCAATGACCGCCACATGCTCGCCGCGTCTGATATCAAGGTTCACATCGGAAAACAGGAGGTTACTTCCGTAGCTTTTGGAAAGTCCGGTCACGGAAAGTACATCATTTCCGCTTTGGATGCGAGGCGAAAGCTTAAAGCGCATGTCGTCACGAAGCTCGGCCGGTTTGTCCAGCACCTCGATTTTTTCAAGAAGCTTTTCACGACTTTCTGCACGCTTGATGGATTTCTCGCGGTTGAAGGATTTTAATTTGTCAATTACCTGCTGCTGGTGATGGATTTCGTCCTGCTGCTTTAAGTATGCTTTCATTTGTGCTTCGCGTATTTGCGTCGATTTGGCGGCAAATGCCGTGTAGTTCCCAAGATACATGCGGCTTTCGCCGTTTTCTACGGAAAGTACCTTGTTCACAATGCGGTCCAGAAAGTAGCGGTCGTGTGAAACAATGATTACTGCTCCCTTGTATGTGCGAAGATAGTTTTCCAGCCAGTTGATTGACGAGATATCCAGATGGTTGGTCGGCTCGTCAAGGATGATAAGATCCGGCGAAAGTAGGAGAAGTTTTGCAAGGAAAACGCGTGTTTTCTGGCCCCCGGAAAGAGTTGAAATCTGTTTGGAAAATTCCTCTTCCGCAAAACCAAGGCCCTTTAGGACACCAATCAGTTCACTGCGGTATTTGTAGCCGTCCTTTGATTCAAAGGCGTGAGTTTTCGATGTATATAATTTCATTAAGTCTTCCAGTTCTGCATCAGATGCATGTTTCATTTCAAATTCAAGTCTGCGCAGATCTTCTTCAAGGTCAACGAGCTCCTGCTTGACGGAGAGCAGTTCTCCGTAGATGGTGTTTGAACTGTCCTGCCCGTCCTGCTGCGCCAGATAGCCGTAGGTTTTGTCCTTTGCAAAGGTCACGGTGCCCGTGTCGGGAGTAAGCTGTCCGACAATCATTTTCAGAAGAGTGGATTTTCCGGCTCCGTTAATTCCCACGATGGCTACTTTGTCATTGTCCTCGACCTGAAAGGAGGTCTGGCGGATGACGGTATGATCAACAAATGTTTTTGATAAGTTTTGACAAGATAAAATCATTGTTTGTTCCTCCGTTGTATTACCACAAACAATATAGCAGAAAAATGAGAGAAATGCTATATGAGAAATTTTTTGACAGATATTTAACAAAGATATATAATGAATTATCATATGCAGGAGGCAGAAAAAGTGGAAGAAAAAGAAATATCACAGGCTGTCATAAGCCGTCTTCCCCGTTATTTCAGATATTTGGGTGAACTGAGGGATCAGGGGGTAGAGCGTATATCCTCACAGGAGCTGTCACATATTATGCGTGTAACTGCGTCGCAGATTCGTCAGGATTTTAATAACTTTGGCGGCTTTGGCCAGCAGGGTTACGGATATAATGTGGAATATTTATATATGGAAATAGGTAAAATTCTCGGTATTGATAAGACACATAATCTTGTGATTGTAGGAGCAGGGCATCTGGGACAGGCACTTGCCAACTATATGAATTTTGAAAGACGTGGATTTATTATCAAGGGATTGTTTGATATGGATACTTCACTGACCGGAAAGCTGGTTCGCGGTATTCCGGTCCGGCCGATGGAGGAGCTGGAGAATTTTATCATCGAAAATGAAATTGATATCGGAGTTCTCACGATTCCGAAGGAAGGAGCGATTCCGGTATCCGAGCGTCTGGTAAAATGCGGTATCAGGGCAATCTGGAATTTCGCGCATGTCGATTTGGAGGTTCCGGCGGGAGTTCAGGTTGAAAATGTTCATTTATCGGACAGCCTGATGAAGCTTTCTTATAACATTACGAGGGGCGAGAAAGAACAGGAGTGATGCGGATGTCACGTGTGGAAGAAATTTATAAACCGGCACTGGCCGGAAAAAATATTCCGATTCTGACTCTGGATAACAAATGGCACAGGCTGTTTACGCAGACAGAAGTCAGCCCGAAAATCATCGCAAAGGAAAAGGAACTGAACGGGCTTTTAAAGCGACAGGGAAGTCTGAATCATGAGTGCAAGAAGCTGCGTGGAATCAAGATAAAGCTAAGGGATGAAATCGTGAGTCTGATGGACGGAAGCGGTGAGAATGCATCTGCGCAGAAGAAACAGGAGGAGAACAGACGGCTGATTGAGGATTGCAATGCGCGTTTGAAGGCAGATCAGGATGAGCTGCTCGATATTGAAAAGGAAATCGGGAATGTCAATTATGAGCTGATGCTTCTTACGATGGAGGTTTGTTACGAAGAAATCAGGGATAACACGGCAGAGATTGAGCAGATTGATAAATGGATTAACCGGATGCGCATTGATTTGAAAAAGAATGTGGTACGGAAACAGGAAAAGGAAGTCTATAACCGGCAGTTGTACAGTTATATGCACGATATTTTCGGACCGGAAGTGATTGAGATATTTGACATGAAATACAATCCGGAAAATAAGAAGCCGATCACACCGGGAGATATGAAATCATAGGACTGAGAAAAAGGATACGATTTGTGTCCTTTTTTGGATTTTGAAGTCCGGACGGAGAGGTGTACAGATGGAATATGTGGTAACGGCTGAGCAGATGCGGATGCAGGAACGCTTTGTCATGGAACAGATTGGTGTGTCTGCGGAGGTGCTGATGGAGCGTGCAGCTTTATTTGCCGCCGGAGTAATCAAAAAAAGAGTGCAAAAGGATGCCCGTATTTTAATTGCCTGCGGTACCGGAAATAACGGGGCAGACGGTCTGGCACTGGCAAGGATTCTGACAGAAAAGGGATATCGGCCAGAGGTTATGCTTCTCGGTGAGAAAGCGAGGTATTCAGAGCTTCGCAGAAAACAGGAAGATATTTTCCGCAGAGTGGCTGTACCGGAGAGCTGTATATATGCCGGGCTGACAGACACCAAAGAGAGCGGAAGGGAATATTCTGTTATAGTAGATGCGATTTTGGGAATCGGTACAAGCAGAGAACTGACAGGAGAGCTGAAAGAGGCTGTTGAGATGCTGAATCAGATGCAGGCATATAAGGTGGCACTGGATATACCGACCGGTGTCTGTGCAGATACGGGAAGGGTACTCGGAGCGGCTTTTTGCGCTGATGTGACGGTTGCCTTCGGGCTCTGTAAGCAGGGACTTTTGCTGGGCGGCGGAAAAATCTGTGCGGGAGAAATTCTTTTGGACGGATGTGGAATGGTTTATCCGCAGATGGAGGAAAAACCTACATTTGTCATGGATAAAAAGACGGTTTCGTCATATTTGAAACGAAGTCCTGACGGCAATAAGTCAACCTTTGGTAAGCTGGCGTTTATTTCCGGCTGTGAAACGATTGCGGGCGCGGCGATACTAAACGTTTGTGCGGCGTTTCGGAGCGGAGCCGGTTATGTACGGCTCTGTACACATGAAAATAACAGGGAAGCCGTGCTTTCCGCCGCACCGGAGACAGTGCTTTCACTTTACGCACGGGAAGGGGCAGATATGCTCGCAGAACAAGTAAGACAGGCGGCTGATTTTGCGCATGTGATCTGTGCCGGTTCCGGGATTGGAATGACGCGGTCCTCAAAGCTGCTGATGGATGAACTGACAGGGCTTTTGTGCAGTGAGCCGGGGAAAACGTGGATTTTGGATGCCGATGCACTGAATCTGTTAGCAGAGAGTAACTGCCTGAAGAAAAAAAAGCCGGCCCCGTGCAGTGAGGTGATTTTGACACCGCATGTATTGGAGTTTTCGCGACTGAGCGGTTTGTCTGTAGATGAGATAAAGGCGGACCGGGTGGGCGTTGCGAGAAATTTTGCCGTGAAGTATGGCTGCATTGTAGTTCTTAAGGATGCGCAGACGGTTGTGGCAGGTCGTGACGGAAGAGTCTGTATATCGGCAAAAGGGAATGACGGAATGGCAGTTGCAGGCAGTGGTGATGTGCTTGCCGGAGTCATTGCCGGTGTTGCCGGACAGATAAAAGACCCATATATTGCAGCGTGTACAGGCGTATATTTACATGCGGCGGCGGGGGATATGGCGGCGGAGAAGCTAGGAACACATAGCATGTTGCCGGCAGATATGATATACTATTTGAAGAAATGTATAAAAAAACTTGGAAAAGAGGCTATATAAAATGAAACTGCATGAAAGAGTATGTGCTTATGTTAGTCTGGATGCAATACTTGAAAATCTTGAACAGATGAAACAAAATCTTACAGATGAGACAAAAATCATCGCAGTTATCAAAACGGACGGATACGGACACGGGGCAATTCCTATCGCCCGGGAACTTGAAAAGATACCTTATATCTTCGGCTATGCAACGGCGACGGCGGAAGAGTCCATGGCTCTGAGAGACGCGGGAATTGAGAAACCGATTTTGTGTCTCGGATACACTTTCCCGGAAAGCTATGAAGAAATGGCAGCAAACGGAGTGAGACCGGCAATCTTTCGCACAGACCAGGCAGAGCAGTTTTCGGAGGCGGCCGGCCGTGTGGGGAAGACGGTAAAGGTGCATATAAAAGTCGATACCGGAATGTCGCGTATCGGAATTTCTCCGGATGAGGAGGGAATCGGTTTTATAAAGAGGGTGATGGAGCTTCCGAATGTGGAGGTGGAAGGAATTTTCACCCATTTCTCGCGTGCGGATGAGAAGGATAAGTCGGCTGCACTTGCCCAACTTTCACGCTATACAGAGTTTTTGGAACGTCTGGAGGAAAGCGGACTGAAAAGGATTCCGTACCATCATATTTCAAACAGCGCGGGAATTATCGAAATGCCTCAGGCACACATGGGTCTTGTGCGTGCGGGAATTATTTTATACGGATTGTGGCCGTCGGATGAGGTGGTGTGTGACAGGGTAAAACTCAGACCTGCACTTTCCTTAAAGAGTCATATTGTTTATCTGAAGGAGATTGACAAGGGAACACCCGTAAGCTACGGCGGAACCTATGTGGCGGAGGAAACACGCAGAATTGCAACAATTCCCGTAGGTTACGGAGACGGTTATCCGCGCAGCCTTTCCAACAAAGGGTATGTACTGATTCGCGGACAGAGAGCTCCGATTGTCGGAAGGGTATGTATGGATCAGTTTATGGTTGATGTGACGGATATTCAGGAAGTGACCTGTAATGATGAGGTGACATTAATCGGAACGGATGGAGAAGCACGGCTTACAATGGAAGAGCTCGGGGAGATGAGCGGACGATTTAATTACGAATTTGCCTGTGATCTCTCAAAGCGTATCCCTAGGGTTTATACAAAGAACGGTGAGGTTGTAGGAAGCCCGGAGCATGATGAAACCGGCAGGTAATCAGAAAAAAAGGAATACAACAGATTTTTTTGGCAATACTTTGGAAAAGATTTGAAAAAAGGAGTGTTGTATTTCATGAGACGCGGTGACATATATTATGCAGATTTACGACCTGTGGTCGGGAGTGAACAGGGAGGTATCCGTCCCGTCCTTATCATTCAGAATGATGTGGGAAACAAGCACAGCCCGACGGTCATATGTGCTGCAATTACTTCAAAGATGAATAAAGCCAAGCTCCCGACCCATATCGAGCTTTCTGCGGAACGATATCATATGGTAAAGGATTCGGTTATTCTGCTGGAGCAGCTTCGCACAATTGATAAGTTGCGTCTGAAGGATAAAATATGTCATCTCGACAGCACCATTATGAAAAAAGTGGATTATGCACTGCTAATCAGCCTTGCTCTGAATACATAAATCGAGAGCAACCCCATGATTGACGAACATTCAGTGAAATGATATATTAAAAAAGATGTGTTGCGCGGATATAAGCGCAGCGATGTGACGAAAAGAGAAAGAGGAGAAATATTCATGTCAGGACATTCAAAATTTGCAAACATTAAACACAAAAAGGAAAAAAATGACGCTGCAAAGGGAAAGGTTTTTACAATCATCGGACGTGAAATCGCCGTTGCGGTAAAAGAGGGAGGACCGGATCCGACCAACAATTTTAAGCTTGCAACCGTCATTGCAAAGGCAAAGGCAAACAACATGCCGAATGATACGATTGAAAGAGGGATTAAGAGAGCTTCGGGAGATCTCGGAAACGTGACGTATGAGCATGTTACATATGAAGGCTACGGACCAAGCGGTATTGCCATTATTGTAGAGGCACTTACGGACAATAAGAACAGAACGGCAGCCAACGTGAGAAGCGCGTTTACCAAAGGCTCAGGAAGCATCGGAACACAGGGCTGCGTGTCCTTTATGTTCGATAAAAAAGGACAGATTATCATTGATAAGGAAGAGTGTGATATGGAGGCAGACGATCTTATGATGCTGGCTCTCGATGCAGGCGCAGAGGATTTTGCGGAGGAAGAGGACAGCTTTGAGATTATCACGGCTTCGGATGATTTTCAGGCAGTATATGATGCGCTGAATGCTGAGAAAATTGCAATGGCATCTGCCGAAGTGACGATGATTCCGCAGAATTATGTTTCACTTACGGATGAAAATGACATTAAACAGCTCAACCGTACACTGGATCTTCTGGATGAGGATGATGATGTACAGGCCGTATACCATAACTGGGATGAATAAAAGCGGAAAGAACGAGTGACACGAGGAGGATACAATATGAAACCAATGAGTGAGTACGGAACGGGAACAAGATGTATTCAGGGAGGATGGCAGCCGAAAAACGGTGAGGCGCGAGTGCTTCCGATTTATCAGTCAACAACATTTAAATATGAGTCAACAGAGCAGATGGGCCGTCTGTTTGATTTGGAAGAAAACGGATATTTTTATACGAGACTTCAGAATCCGACCAATGACTGTGTGGCACAGAAAATTTGTGATCTGGAGGGCGGAGTAGCTGCAATGCTGACTTCATCCGGACAGGCTGCGAATTATTATGCCGTGTTTAATATTGCCGGAGCAGGCGATCATGTGATTATGTCATCAAGTGTATATGGCGGAACCTTTAATCTTCTGACGGTTACCATGAAACGAATGGGCATTGAATGTACTGTGATTGACCCGGATTGTACTCCGGAGGAACTGGATGCAGCGTTTAAGGAAAATACCAAATGTGTCCTCGCAGAAAGTATTGCAAACCCGGCACTGGTTGTGCTTGATTTTGATAAATTCGTATCAGCAGCACATGCTCATGGAGTGCCGATGATTGTGGATAATACATTCCCTACGCCAATCAATTGCCGTCCGTTCGAGTTTGGAGTTGATATTGTTACACATTCCACCACCAAGTACATGGACGGACATGCCATGGCAGTCGGCGGATGTATCGTAGACAGCGGTAATTTTGACTGGACGAAATATCCGGACAAGTTCCCGGGACTTTGCTATCCGGATGACTCTTATCATGGAGTAACCTACACGGAACGTTTCGGAAAAGCAGCCTTTATCACAAAGGCGACAGCACAGCTTATGAGAGATCTGGGCTCCATTCAGTCGCCACAGAACGCGTTTTTGTTAAATGTAGGTCTTGAGACGCTTCATCTCCGTGTTCCGCGTCACTGCGAAAATGCACAGAAGGTGGCTGAATTCCTTGAAAATCATCCGAAGGTGAAATGGGTGGAATATCCGGGACTTAAGAGCAGTAAATATTATGAGAGAGCGCAGAAATATATGCCTAACGGTACCTGTGGTGTAATTTCTTTTGCCGTAAATGGTGATAAACAGGATACGGTCCGTTTTATGGATCAACTCGGACTGGCAGCAATCGTGACACACGTTGCCGATGCCAGAACCTGTGTACTTCATCCGGCAAGTCATACACACAGACAGATGAATGAACAGCAGCTTGCCGAGGCAGGAGTGGATCCGGGTATGATTCGCTTATCTGTCGGAATTGAGGATGTAAAGGATATTATTGAGGATCTCTCACAGGCACTTGACATTTTGTAAGTCATACGCATGATGAATGTATATAAAGGTATGGAGATAAAAGATGGACAGATTAGCAATTGTGGTTCCTTGTTATAACGAGGAAGAAATGTTGCCGATTACCACAAAAGAATTGACCGGTGTTCTTGATAATATGATTCGCAGGGAAAAGATTGCGAAGGACAGCTATATTCTGTATGTGGACGACGGAAGTAAAGACGCAACGTGGGAACTGATTGAAAAATTACATAAGGAGAATGATAAGGTCTTTGGTTTAAAGCTGGCAGGAAATGTCGGTCATCAGTTTGCTCTGACGGCCGGTATGATTCAGGCAAAGGACAATTCTGACATTATGATTTCCATCGATGCCGATCTTCAGGACGATACGCTCGTCATGGAAGAGATGGTTGATAAATTCCACGAGGGCAATGATATTGTCTATGGCGTGAGAAATGACCGGAAGAAGGATTCATTTTTTAAACGGACAACGGCGCAGATGTTTTATAAGGTGCTTGCAGCCATGGGGGTCAAGACGGTTTACAATCATGCGGACTATCGTCTGATGAGTAAACGTGCCGTGGAGCAGTTTTCCAATTATGAAGAGGTGAATCTGTATCTCCGAGGTATTATGCCACTGATTGGATATCAGACGGATTGCGTGTATTATGAGCGCAAAGAGCGTATTGCCGGCGAGTCGAAGTATCCGCTCAAAAAGATGCTTGCACTTGCGTGGAACGGAATCACGTCCTTCAGCGTAAAACCGATTAACTTTATTGCGGGACTTGGTATTTTTATTATTTTCATGTGTGTGCTTGCAGCTATATATGCGTTTGTGTCCTACTGTAACGGAACGGTAGTGGCCGGCTGGACATCACTGATTCTGTCGATATGGCTGCTGGGAGGACTGCAGTTGTTTGCCATCGGTATTATCGGTCAATATGTCGGAAAAATATATATGGAAGTAAAGCACAGACCGAGATACAATATTGAAACTTACCTGTCACATGACAGATAAATGCGAAGGCTGTATAAGAGGTGAGACGGATGGAACAGAACAGTCCGATAAAAAAAGAAATTAAATTTATAGAAAATCCATTGCCGGGACCGAAGCCGCATGTAAAAAAAGAAATGAATTATGATTATGAAGTGGCGGCGGATAAGATGTATTTTGACATTGAAAAACCGGCGAATAATTATTATGATATTCCGTAACAAACAGGTAATACTAAAAAGGAATCGCAAATGCGGTTCCTTTTTTGTATGGAAGGAGAAGGTGAGAATGTCAGATAAGAATGAAATCGAAAAAAGACAGGCTGAGTCAGATTGTGTGAAGGATACAGGCTCTGTATGTCTGGATGGAAATGAGGAAAAACACAAAATAGAACTGATTACAATTATCGGGGAGGTGGAAGGACATGAAAATCTTTCCGGGACTTCCAAGACCACAAAGTATGAGCATCTTCTGCCAAGACTTGCACAACTTGAAGATGCATCGGACGTGGACGGAGTGCTTATTTTATTAAATACAATGGGAGGAGATGTGGAAGCGGGTCTTGCAATTGCAGAGATGATTGCATCACTGAGCAAGCCAACGGTTTCACTTGTCCTTGGAGGCAGCCATTCCATCGGAGTCCCGATTGCGGTCAGTGCGGATTACTCCTTTATAGTAAAAAGTGCAGCAATGGTAATTCATCCGGTAAGAATGAACGGAATGATTATAGGTACACCGGCCACTTTTGATTATTTTAAATCCATTCAGGACCGTATTACAGGCTTTGTCGTATCTCATTCGGGGATAGAAAAAGAATTTTTTGAAAAGCTCATGATGGAGACAAAGGTTCTCACGAAGGATGTGGGGAGTGTTTTGAACGGACAACAGGCAGTAGAGTACCGGATTATTGACAGGGTAGGCGGACTGAAGGATGCAATGGAAAAACTGCATAAAATGATAGAAAAAAAGAAGAATGCAACAGGGGCGCGAAATAGGGGATAAGTTACGGATGACATTTTGAAAAAAAAATGCTATACT
The DNA here is from genome assembly GCA_964519385.1 of uncultured Kineothrix sp. Lineage (GTDB taxonomy): Bacteria > Bacillota > Clostridia > Lachnospirales > Lachnospiraceae > SVFI01. The sequence continues at coordinate 111,292 of CAZFLR010000002.1, read as the reverse complement.
CGAAGATGGAGTTTATTCTGAAATTAAGAAATCGGAGTGAAAAAAATGGCAACACAAAGAGGTAAAAAGCCTGCTTCCTCCCGTAAGTCAACAGGAAGAAGAAAGAATAACAGTAAGAATCAGCAGTCGTTCAGCAGTGAGGTGAAGGATGAGGTATTTCTTCTCATTGCAATTGCGATAACGATATTGCTCTTTTTATGTAATTTTCATATTATCGGTAAGGTTGGAGATGCAATCAGCAATGTGATGTTCGGTGTCTTCGGACTTCTTGCCTACATTGCACCGCCGGCTTTGTTTTTTTCTATTCTGTTTTCGGTGGTAAATCTCGGAAACCGGACAGCGACAATCAAGCTGTGGTCGGCGGTCGTGCTGTTTATCGATATTGAAATCATACTCGCGCTGCTGACAGGAATGGATAAGGTCGGAGAAAGTGTGGCAGAGTATTATGCCTACTCGGTCAGTCATGTTTTCAGCGGAGGTGTCATAGGAGCGTTTCTGGCAGCCTCCGTATCCGGACTGATTGGTATTGTCGGAACCATTGCCGTCTCCCTTATACTGATGATTCTCTGTCTGGTTCTCTTGACGGAAAAATCGTTCGTCAGAGGAGTGGCAAAGGGAAGCAGAAGAGTGTATGAGACCGCACGGGAGGATTATGACAGACGCGTGGTCAGAAATGAGGAAATACGAGAGCACAGGATACAGGAACGTTCCAAACGGGAACAGGAACGCGAGGAACGAAAGAAAAAGCGTATGGACCAGAAGGTGTCAGGTGTGTCTGTAAATACAGCGATACCGAGACAGGAGGAGATGGCAGAGCATGTGATGCCTGCCGTGGATGATATAAAGGAACAGGAATTTGCATCTCTTGAGGACGAGCTGGACCGCATTACAATCAAGGGTATTGCACCGGCAAGTCCGGAACCGGAGCCTGTAAAGCGCGTACATAAGGTCAAGGTTCTCGATAAGGAAGAACCGCTGGATATGCAGAAGATATCCTCTGCGCTTGAGGAGAGTGCGGAACAGTTCGGACGCGATGCAGCGTATGCAGGGGAACAGCAACCGGAGGAACTAATACCAAAGCCTGTGCCGGTGCGAAAGAAACCTTACAAAAAACCGCCGCTTTCTCTTCTTAAGAAAAATGAAAAAACGGGCGGAGGAAACTCCGAAAAGCAGTTGAAAGAGACCGCGATGCAGCTAAAACAGACGCTGAAAACCTTCGGTGTCAATGTGACGATAACGGATATCAGTCAGGGACCGGCAGTGACGCGTTATGAACTTCAGCCGGAGATGGGGGTAAAGGTAAGCAAAATTGTCAATCTGTCGGATGATATCAAGCTGAATCTCGCCGCGACGGATATTCGTATAGAAGCACCGATTCCGGGAAAAGCAGCCATCGGTATTGAGGTGCCGAATAAGGAAAACACTATGGTGGCACTTCGCGATTTGCTGGATACTTCTGTATTTAGGGAGTTTAAATCGGGCATTGCATTTGCGGTCGGCAAGGATATCGCCGGGCAGACCGTGGTTGCAGACATAGCAAAAATGCCGCATGTCCTTATTGCAGGTTCAACGGGTTCGGGTAAGAGTGTGTGTATCAATACACTGATTATGAGTATCTTATATAAGGCTACGCCGGATGAAGTGAAGCTTATCATGGTGGACCCGAAGGTTGTGGAACTGAGTGTTTATAACGGAATACCTCACCTTCTGCTGCCGGTGGTGACAGACCCTAAAAAGGCTGCTGCTGCGCTGCAATGGGGAGTCAATGAGATGACGGAGCGATATAAAAAGTTTGAGGATCTTCATGTGAGAGATTTGAAGGGCTATAACAAAAAGGTGGAGGAAATGACGGAAAACGGCGGCGAAGAGCTGCCACAGAAGCTTCCGCAGATTGTTATTATCGTGGACGAGCTTGCAGACCTTATGATGGTGGCACCGGGCGAGGTGGAAGAATCTATCTGCCGTCTCGCACAGTTGGCAAGAGCGGCCGGAATTCATCTTGTGATAGCAACGCAGAGACCGTCGGTGGATGTCATCACGGGATTGATTAAAGCCAATATGCCGAGCCGTATTGCGTTCGCTGTTTCGTCTGGTGTGGACTCCAGAACGATTCTTGATATGAACGGGGCAGAGAAGCTGCTGGGTAAGGGTGACATGCTTTTTTATCCGCAGGGATATCCAAAACCGGTCCGTGTACAGGGAGCGTTCGTGTCGGACGGAGAGGTGGCAGACGTGGTTGACTTCTTAAAAGCACAGAATGTCGGGGATGATTCGGACATGCAGGCAGTGGAAGCGCAGATTGCATCCATGGGAACCGGTTCTGATGCCTTGGGCGCAAAGTCGTCCGGCGGCGATGAAAGGGATATGTATTTTGCCGATGCGGGAAGATTTATCATAGAACAGGAAAAAGCTTCCATCGGAAAGCTTCAAAGGGTGTTCAAAATCGGTTTTAACCGAGCGGCGCGCATTATGGACCAGTTGTGCGACTATGGCGTTGTCGGAGAGGAAGAAGGAACCAAACCGAGAAAAGTGCTTATGACCATGGAAGAGTTTGAACAGCTCTTAGAGGAAATATAAAACAGATATAATACAGGATAAAAATAAAAGAGGTAAGAAATATGATGACAGATATTGAAATTGCACAGGCAGCGGAGCTTCTGCCGATTACGGAAATTGCGGGGAAATTAGGGATTGAAGCGGATAATCTTGAACTTTACGGAAAGTATAAGGCAAAGCTTTCAGAGGGATATTTAAAGAAAATTGAGCAGAATCCGAAAGGAAAACTGATTCTTGTGACGGCAATCAATCCGACACCGGCCGGAGAGGGAAAGACCACGGTCAGTGTAGGACTCGGAGAAGCATTTGCCAAGCTTGGGAAAAAAGCAGTGATTGCCCTCAGGGAGCCTTCTCTGGGACCTTGCTTCGGTGTGAAAGGAGGAGCAGCCGGAGGCGGACATTCACAGGTTGTTCCTATGGAGGATCTGAATCTCCATTTTACGGGTGATTTTCATGCAATCACATCTGCTAACAATCTTCTGGCCGCGCTGCTTGACAATCATATCCAGCAGGGCAATGAGCTTGACATTGACACCAGACAGGTTGTATGGAAACGTTGTGTGGATATGAATGACCGTGCACTTCGCAATATTGTCATCGGTCTCGGAAATAAGATGGATGGTGTTGTGAGAGAGGATCATTTCGTGATTACGGTTGCTTCGGAAATCATGGCAATTCTCTGTCTTGCAAAGGATATGGACGACTTGAAAGAGCGTCTCGGAAAAATTATTGTTGCCTATAACAGAAAAAATGAGCCTGTCACAGCAGCAGATTTGAAGGCAGTGGGTTCTATGGCAGCACTTTTAAAGGATGCCATGCAGCCAAACCTGATTCAGACACTGGAGCATAATCCTGCGCTGATTCACGGCGGACCGTTTGCAAATATTGCACACGGCTGTAACAGTGTCAGGGCAACGAACGCTGCGCTTCATATGGCAGACTATGTGATTACGGAAGCCGGATTCGGAGCTGACCTTGGAGCAGAAAAATTCTTTGATATCAAATGCCGTCTGGCGGGCTTAAAGCCGGATGCAGTTGTACTTGTGGCAACCGTGAAGGCACTGAAATACAATGGTGGTGTATCGAAGGCAGATGTCACAAAGGAAAATATGGACGCACTCAAAAAAGGAATTGTGAATCTGGAAAAGCACATTGAAAATCTGCAAAAATATAAGGTGCCTGTAGTGGTGACACTCAATGCATTTATTACAGATACACAGGAAGAGCTTGACTTTGTAAAAGAATTTTGTGAGAGCAGGGGCTGCGAGTTCGCGCTTGCAAATGTCTGGGCAGAAGGCGGAGCCGGAGGAACGGAGCTTGCAGGCAAAGTCCTGAATACACTTGAGACGAAAGAAAGCCGGTTTGAGCCGCTTTACAAGGACGAACTCAGTCTTAAGGAAAAGATAGAAACCGTGGCAAAAGAAATCTACGGAGCAGATGGTGTGAACTTTGCACCGGCAGCCGAAAAGCAGCTTGAGAAGCTGACAGGGCTCGGATTTGGTTCCATGCCTGTATGCATGGCAAAAACACAGTATTCGCTTTCCGATGACCCGACTCTTCTCGGAAGACCTGAAAATTTTACGCTTCAGGTCAGAGAGGTTTACGTTTCTGCCGGAGCCGGCTTTGTAGTTGTACTTACAGGAGCGGTTATGACGATGCCGGGACTTCCGAAACAGCCGGCTGCATTTTCAATCGATGTAACAGAGGATGGAACAATCACAGGTTTGTTCTGATGTAATGGAGTGATTTGTATGATGTGTCCACATTGTAAAACTCCGATGACGGATGAACAGGTTTTCTGTGAAAACTGCGGGAAAGAAAGGCAGCTTGTTCCGGTGTATGATGCCAGAATTGATGAAACGCTCGAGACTACCATTTCGGGAATTGCTGTAGATTTGGCAAATACGCAGGAAATAAAGCCAATTAAATCGGAGATGCTAACCCGGACAGACGCGGAAAAGGAACAGAACGCGCCCGGGGATGAGGGGACAGAAGAACTGAATATAAAAAAGGAACATGGCAGGAAGAATGCCCCGGTTCTTTTATTTATCGGATTGGGTGTATTTGCCGTCGTGCTGCTGGTACTCATTGTTGTGGCCTCGTTTATGCTAAAGGAACAGTCTTCTTATGATTTTAATGTTAAAAAAGCAGAGGAGATGGCCGCAGTCGGTGATTACGAACAGATGCTGGAATATGCCGGTGAAGCGATGAATATTGCACCGAATTCTTCCGATGCGAGAATGCTGATAGCCAGAGCATATGAAGGAATGGGGGATGAGAAGAATGAGCAGGAGATGCTTGAGGAGCTTCTTTCCCTGGATCCGGCCTATGAGCCGGCTTATGATCTTTTGATACCTATTTACAGGGAGAAGGAAGATTACCGGAAAATGGCAGACTTGCTTGCAGAGTGCAGTCAGCAGTCGGTTTTGGATGCGTATGCTGAGTATCTTGCAACGCCGCCTCAGGTCAGCGAGGAGCCGGGAAACTATGAAGAGGCAGTTGCGCTGAAGCTGATTGTACCGGGAAGCGGAAAGGTGTATTATACACTGGACGGAACGAATCCGACCAAGGCAGATAAGGAGTATATTACACCGATTCTTCTTCATTCCGGTCACTATACGGTCAAGGCAATCTATGTCAACACCTATGATATTACAAGCAATATCATGCAGGCGGATTACTTTATTGATGAAAAAACGATGGATGCGCCGCAGATTAATCTGGAATCCGGTACTTATACAGAGCCTCAGTACATCACAGTTTCCGTACCTGATGCCCATTGTCAGGTTTATTATACGACAGACGGAACGGAGCCGGGACTTGAGAGCACATTATATACGGGTGCAATTCCGATGCCGATGGGAGACAGTCAGTTTGCATTTGTTGTATATGATGAAGGCGGAATACCGGGAGAGGTTGCTTATGCAACGTATCATCTGGAACTGGATTTATCCTTTACTGCTGAGCAGGCTGCAAACATGCTGATACAGACATTGATATCCCAGGGAATTATTCTGGATGCAGACGGACATATTCCGGACATGGAAGGAAAGCGACAATATCCGGCGAGTGCGGTCATAGCGGAAAATGATCAGTATTATTATCTGATAGATGAGATGTTTTTCGCACCGGACGGAACGAGTCAGAAGACGGGGAACCAGTATGCGGTCAGCGTGACGACAGGAGAGAGTTTCCTGGCTGTGCGCAATTTTTACGGCATGTATGATTTAAAGCGTATTCAGCAATTTTAAAAAAATATTGATATTTGTGCACAATTCTATTACTATAAAAAGGATGTAGCCGGATTGATTGTTCCGGTATGACGAGGAGGATGAAAATGTATAAAATTGTAAGAGCCAGTGAACTTACGACAAACATTTATCTTTTTGAAGTAGAAGCAAAAAGAGTCGCAAAAACATGTTTGCCGGGACAGTTTGTAATTGTGAGAACGGATGAGGATTCAGAACGTATTCCACTCACAATCAGTGACTATAATCGCGAGAAAGGAACTATCACTATTGTTGTGCAGACAATCGGAGCAGGAACAATGGCGATGAAACATCTCAAAGAAGGAGATGCGTTCCATGATTTTGTAGGACCTCTCGGACAACCTTCGGAATTTTGCAGCGAGGCTCCGGAGGAGTTAAAAAAGAAAAAAATCATTTTTGTTGCCGGAGGACTTGGTACGGCTCCTGTATATCCGCAGGTGAAATGGCTCCATGAAAACGGTGTGGATGCAGATGTAATCATAGGTGCCAAGACAAAAGAACTGCTGATTTACGAAGAGGATATGAAAAAGGTGGCGGCGAATGTTTATCCGACCACGGATGACGGCTCTTACGGAAGAAGCGGAATGGTGACAACAACCTTAAAGGATCTCGTTGAAAAAGAGGGCAAGCAGTATGATGTCTGTGTTGCAATCGGTCCGATGATTATGATGAAGTTTGTGTGTCTGACAACGAAAGAATTAAATATCAGAACGATTGTCTCCATGAATCCGATTATGGTAGACGGAACCGGTATGTGCGGAGCATGTCGTCTGACAGTCGGCGGCGAAGTGAAGTTTGCATGCGTGGACGGTCCTGAGTTTGACGGCCATCTTGTCGATTTTGACCAGGCAATGAAACGTCAGCAGATATATAAAACAGCAGAAGGCAGAGCTTTATTAAAACAGCAGGAAGGTGATACGCATCACGGCGGATGCGGACACTGCGGAGGTGACAAATAATGGACGTATTAAAGAAAGTACCTGTCAGAGAGCAGGAGCCACAGGTTCGTGCAAAGAATTTTGACGAAGTATGTTTAGGATATAACAAAGAAGAAGCAATGGAAGAAGCATCCAGATGTATCAACTGTAAAAATGCACAGTGTATGAAAGGATGTCCGGTTTCTATTGATATTCCGGGATTTGTTGAGCAGGTTAAGGATGGAAATATTGAGCAGGCTTATCAGATTATCAGCCGTTCAAGCGCGCTTCCGGCAGTTTGCGGACGTGTTTGCCCGCAGGAAAGCCAGTGTGAGGGTAAATGTATCCGGGGTATCAAGGGCGAACCGATTTCCATCGGAAAATTAGAGCGTTTTGTGGCTGACTGGGCGGCTGAAAACGGAATCAAACCGACAGTAGATGCAGAAAAGAAAAATAAAAAGGTTGCAGTTATCGGTTCCGGTCCGGCAGGACTGACCTGTGCAGGCGACCTTGCAAAGATGGGTTATGATGTGACAATTTTTGAGGCACTTCACGAGGCCGGAGGCGTACTTGTTTACGGTATTCCGGAGTTCCGTCTTCCGAAAACGGATGTGGTTGCCAAAGAAATTGAAAATGTAAAATCACTCGGTGTTAAGATTGAGACCAATGTTGTTATCGGAAAATCCACAACGATTGACGAACTGATGAAAGAAGAAGGCTTTGAAGCCGTATTTATCGGTTCCGGAGCAGGACTTCCGAAGTTCATGGGTATTCCGGGTGAGCAGGCAAACGGTGTGTTCTCAGCAAATGAGTACCTGACAAGAAGCAACCTTATGAAGGCATTTAAGGAGGATTCTGCTACGCCGATTATGCGCGGACAGAAGGTGGCTGTTGTCGGTGGCGGAAACGTAGCCATGGACGCAGCAAGAACAGCACTTCGTCTCGGTGCGGAGGTGCATATTGTATATCGAAGATCCGAGGAAGAGCTTCCTGCCAGAGTGGAGGAAGTACACCATGCAAAAGAAGAAGGCGTAATCTTTGACCTTCTTACCAATCCTGTTGAGATTCTCTCTAATGAAGAGGGCTGGGTAAGCGGAATTAAATGTGTGAAGATGGAGCTTGGTGAGCCGGATGCATCAGGAAGAAGAAGACCGGTTGTCATTGAAGGATCAGAGTTTGTGATTGACGTGGATACGGTCATCATGTCACTCGGAACTTCTCCGAATCCGCTGATTTCTTCTACAACGGAAGGTCTTGACATTAACAAGTATAAATGTATCGTTGCAGATGAGAGCGGACAGACAACCAAGGAAGGTGTGTTTGCAGGCGGAGATGCAGTGACCGGAGCAGCAACCGTAATCCTTGCCATGGGAGCAGGAAAAGAAGCTGCAAAGGGTATTGATGAATATTTAAGTAACAAATAAGGAGAAGAAAATATGCCTTGGTGTCCGGTATGTAAAAATGAATATGTAAAGGGTTATACGCGGTGCAGTGACTGTAAGGTGGATTTGGTTGAGTCACTTGAGGAAGCACCAAAGCCGATTATCTTCGGTGAAGAGGCTTCGATTATGCAGATGGCCGAATTTTTAAAAGCGAACGGAATAGAGGGCGTGTTCAGCCGTTATGATGAAAAGGAAAAGGCTCATGAGCTCTTTGTTACGGCGGCGGAAATCCCGAATGCGAAAGCTCTGATTAACGAAGTTCTCCGTAAAAGAGCGGAGGAAGAAAAAGAAAAGATGGAAGTTGAGCAGATGGATGAGGCGGAGAGTGAAACGGACGAAGCCGATAAAGCTCCGGATCGCAGAAAAGGCGGAGCCTATGAGGATAAGGCAGAAAAAGCCGAGGAGTATAAGTCCAGTGCAGTCGCTCTTATCGCAGTCGGTGCAATCGGTCTGGTTGCACTTGTCCTGTTCTGGATGGGTGTCCTTCCGTTTAGAATGTACGGAATGGGAAAAATCATGTTTACCGGCGTAATGGGCTTTCTGTTTGCTGTGTTTCTGATTATGGGAATTCATTCTGTTAAGATGTATAAAACCTATGTAGGGGTAGCATCGAAAGAAAATTCCTTAATTGATGATATCAATGCCTTTCTTGAGGCAAATCTGAAGAGTGAACAGGTGGACCAGACACTTCATATCAGCAGTGAAGCGGCTGCAGATGATGAAGCGCAGGCACAGCTTTACTTTACGCGTATGGAGTTTATCAAGAGACAGCTGTTTGAAGCATTTCCGGATCTTGACATGCCTCTTGCGGATAAGATGGCAGATGACTGGTACAGCAAACAGTATGACTAAGATTTCTAAAGACGGGAAACAGAAATGAAAATTACAATAATTACGGTTGGAAAAGTAAAAGAATCGTATTTTAGAGGCGCGATAGAGGAATACTCTATGCGCCTTTCAAAATATTGCAGGCTTGAAATTGTGGAAGTGGCAGATGAAAAAACGCCGGACAAGGCAAGTGCTGCGGAGGAGAATCAGATTAAGCTTAAGGAAGCGGAGCGTATACGCAGATACCTTCGTGAGGATGCTTACGTGATGGCACTTGCCATCGAAGGAAAACAGCCGGATTCCGTACAGCTTGCCGAAAAAATCCGGACACTGGCAGTTCAGGGAAACAGCCATATACAGTTTATTATCGGAGGTTCTCTGGGGCTTCATGATACAATACTTTCGCGCGCGGATTATAAACTCAGCTTTTCAAATATGACATTTCCTCACCAGCTTATGCGCGTGATTTTGCTGGAGCAGATATACAGGGCATACCGGATTATAAATAACGAGCCGTACCATAAGTAATCAGGAGTGAGTATGAGAAAGAAAGAACTGGCAACAGAGGTTATAGAGCGATTAAAAAAAGAATATCCGGACACAGGGTGTTCGCTGGAATATCAGGAACCGTGGAAGCTGCTTGTCAGTGTCAGACTGGCAGCACAGTGTACGGATGCGAGGGTAAATGTTGTCGTACAGGACCTTTACAGAAAGTTCCCCGATGTCAATGCACTTGCGGAGGCAGATGTTTCGGAAATTGAGAAAATTGTCCGTCCGTGCGGACTTTGCAACAGCAAGGCAAGGGATATCAGTGCCTGTATGAAAATGCTCCGCGACGTATACGAAGGAAGAGTACCGGACACCATGGAGGAACTTTTAAAGCTTCCGGGAGTCGGACGGAAAAGTGCCAATCTTGTGCTCGGTGATGTGTACGGAAAGCCCGCCATTGTGACGGATACGCATTGTATCAGACTGTGTAACCGTATCGGCCTTGTGGATGACATGAAGGACCCGAAGAAGGTGGAGATGGCACTGTGGAAGCTTATTCCACCGGAGGAGGGAAATGACCTGTGTCACAGGTTTGTGGATCACGGAAGAGAGATTTGTACGGCAAGAACAACGCCGGACTGTGAGAACTGCTGTCTGAAGGATGTGTGCAAAACAGGAAGAAAGAATTTGAAGCAGGAATGATTACGCGTTTTTTTTCATATAGTGATGTATGAGGAAAATGAAATTATTTGACGAGGCAAAAAATCATATCAGTGACACTTTAAAGCTTCCGAAAGATTTGTCGAAGGGGGAAGCCCTCATCGGACTGACGGGACGTGAGGAAGTGTTTATTGAAAATTATAAAGGAATTCTGGAATGTACCTCCGAGGTTGTCACGATTGCGACCGGAAGGTGCAGGGTTCAGATTGTGGGAAAAAATCTGAAGGTGGATTATTATACGAATGATGAGATGAAAATCGAAGGGATTCTTTCGCAGATATTATTTTTGTAAGGAGATAATATGATTAACATGATTCGTTTGTTGCACGGCTATGTCAGAATCCGTGTGGATGGTCCGGCTCCGCAGAGATTTTTGAATTTATGCTCCGTGCATGATATAGCACTTTGGGATATTGTTTCTGCCGGATACGAGTATGAAATGAATCTGTCGGTCGCGGACTTTTTCCGCCTCAAGCCCATTGTAAAGAAAACAAAAACAAAGGTAGTCCTGATTGAAAAAAAGGGACTGCCTTTTCGTATGAAAAAATGGAAAAAAAGAAAAGTGTTTATTTTTTGCAGTATTTTATGTATGGCGGGGCTGTATGCGGTGTCGCTTTTTCTGTGGGACATCCGGCTGTTAAACGAAGGAAGGCTCACAAATGAAATGCTGCTTTCTTTTTTACAGGATAACGGAGTTTTCTACGGCTGTTATAAGAAAAATATTGATATTGATGCGGTGGAAAAAAAGCTTCGTGACGAATATCCGTTCATTATATGGACATCTCTAAGGCTTGAAGGAACCAGACTTTTTGTGGATGTAAAGGAAAATGAGCAGACTGTCCTTGTGAGTAAAGTGGACGAAGGACCGTGTAATTTGTATGCAACCGTGGACGGAAGGGTGGCATCCATTATCACGCGGAGCGGAATTCCGAAGGTCGCCATAGGGGATGAGGTGAAAAAGGGCGATATGCTTGTAGCCGGGGAAGTGCCGATTTATAATGATGACGAAACCCTGAGGGAGTATATGTACGTCAGTGCCGATGCGGATATAAGGCTGGAAACAAGTCTGTCGTACAAAAAGGAACTTTCCCTCGATTATGATAAAAAAGTGTATACCGGAGAGGAAAAGACGGCATATTATTTCCGCATGCATAAAAACAGCTTTTCGACAGCAAGAATTCCGAGATATGAGATGTACGATATAGTGACAGATTTAAAGCAGGCAAGGCTTATGAGTGATTTTTATCTTCCGCTGTATTACGGAAAAATCATATATAAAGAATACAGGCAGGAAAAGTTTGCATACACCGAATCGGAGGGCAGAGCACTTCTTTCTTATGAATTTGAAAAATTTTGCAAAACTTTACAGCAAAAAGGGGTTCAAATAGTAGAAAAAAATGTTAAAATAGAAAAGAATGGGCGGGCTCTGCGCGCAGAGGGCTTCATTCTTGTGGAAATGTCTGACGGTGAGCCTCAGGCAATCACGGAAATTAAACAAACGGGAGATATTCAAATTGAGTGAATTTGTTGCACAGCTTGAGCTTGATATGGAGGTCATGCAAAGTATTTTCGGACAATATGATTCTCATATATCGAAGATAGAGAAGGAATTACAGGTTATTGTGTCGGACAGAGACGGTGCACTTCGCATCAGGGGAGAGAAGGAGGCAGTGGAAAAGGCGGAAAAACTGATACGCTCACTTGCCCATTCTGCCGGAAACGGTTCTTTGCTGGAGGAGCAGAGAGTGAATTATGCACTGGAGCTAGCAGAGGAGGGGGAAGAACTTGATTTTGATTCTATGGACGGGACATGCATATGTCATACGGTGGCAGGAAAACCGATTAAGCCCAAAACTCTCGGACAGAAGAAATATGTGGATGCGATGAGAAATCATATGATTGTGTTTGGACTTGGTCCTGCGGGAACCGGAAAAACATATCTTGCGATGGCGATGGCAATCACGGCATTTAAGAACAATGAGGTAGAGCGGATTATCCTGACGAGACCTGCCATTGAAGCGGGGGAAAAACTCGGCTTTCTTCCGGGAGACCTTCAGAGTAAGGTGGATCCTTATCTGCGACCGCTGTATGATGCCCTGTATCAGATTATGGGAGCGGAAAGCTTTCAGAAGAACATGGAAAAGGGACTGATTGAAGTGGCTCCTCTGGCTTATATGAGAGGACGCACGCTTGATAATGCATATATTATTCTGGACGAAGCACAGAATACGACCGAGGCACAGATGAAGATGTTTTTGACGCGTATCGGTTTTGGCTCTAAGGTGGTAATTACGGGAGATGCCTCGCAGAAAGACCTTTCGGCGGGAACAAGGAGCGGACTTGACATAGCGGTGAAGGTGCTTTCGAGAGTGGATGAAATTGCATTTTGTAAGCTTACAAGCAAGGATGTGGTACGCCATCCGCTTGTACAAAAAATTGTAAAGGCATACGAGGAATATGAAAGAAAAGAAACAAAAAACAGAGACAAGGGCAGATATCAGAAAAACCATAAACGCTAAGAGTGTTGCGGTTTCGGTTTTGTCGGCAGTGTTTCCTGCCCTGATTTATTTTATATATTGTTTTATGAGAAATCAGACGGGAGAGCAGTTTGTTGCAAATGAGATAAGGCTTTTGATGCTTTCGGTGGTCTTTATGTTTGTTCTGCTCACGGCATTTTGCAAAAAAGGATTTTTCTACAATAATGCAGAGCATCAGGGGCGGTTTTTTCTGGTATATTTCGCAGGACTTCTTCTTGCTGTGCTGAACAGCTTTTTGCCGGATAAATTGTGGCTGTTTTTGCCGCTTGCTGTTGTGCTGGTGCTTTTCTCGGGACTTCAGACCGGAGTCTGTGCATTTATGTTGCTTCTGTATTTTCAGGTCATGCTTACGGATGCGGAACCATCTGTGTTTTTTGCATATGCATGCATAGGGTTGATTGGAATCATGCTGTTTTCATACCTTGATGTTGAGTTTTTGTTCGGGGTTCCTCTTTTTTCGGGACTCGCGCTCACATATGTGATTCTTCTCACGATGGAATATACGGAATGCGGAAGCCTGCATTTTGATGCGTTTCTTTATGCGGCGATCAATGTGTTTGTCAGCTTTCTGCTTGTGACGTTTACGCTCAAGTATGTCAGTTATCATATTTTACATAAAAACAGGGACAAGTATCAGGAGATTAATGATCCGGAGTATGTACTTTTGACGGAATTAAAGAAAACCTCCTCGAGAGCATATTATCATGCGGTTCACACAGCTTATTTCAGTGAAAAGCTGGCGAGAAGAATCGGGGCGGATGAAATGCTGGCAAAGGCCGGGGGGTATTATCACAAGATAGGAAAGATGCGCGGAAATAACAATCTGAAAAATGCACTTGAGATTGCAAAGGAATATGATTTTCCGCCAGAGCTTGTCCGGCTTCTGAAGGAATACGGGGGAAAGAATACGGTGCTTCGCTCACAGGAGGCAGCGATTGTAATTCTGGCAGATGCCATGGTGTCTTCAGTGATGTTTTTATTTGAAAAGGATAAAAATGCGAAGCTGGATTATGAACAGATTGTTTCTGTTGTTTTTAAGAAGCAGACAGACAGCGGAATCTTGGACCATTGTAATCTGACAATGGAGCAGATGAGACAAATCCGCACGATGTTTACGGAGGAGACGTTATATTATGACTTTTTACGTTGAGAAAGAAAAGGACTATGAATTTCCATTTTCTCCCGAGGAGTTATTTGAAAAGGTAGCCAGGGAGGTGCTCGAGAGCGAGGGCTGTCCGTATGAAGCGGAAATCAATTTGCTTCTGACGGATGCGGAAGGAATAAGGGGTTATAACAGAGAATACAGGGAAATCGACAGAGAGACGGATGTGTTGTCATTTCCGGCCGTGGATTATGAAAAGCCGTCTGATTTTTCGCTTGTGGAGAATGCCTTAAGCTGTTATCTGAATCCGGATTCGCAGGAGCTGATGCTCGGAGATATTATTCTGAATGTTGACAGGGTAGTATCCCAGGCGGGGGAGTTTGGACACACGCTTCTGAGAGAATATGCTTTTTTGCTGACACACAGTATGCTTCATCTTCTCGGATATGACCACATGGAACCGGAGGAAGAAGCTGTTATGTTCGGTAAACAGGAAAAAATTTTACAGGCTATGGGAATCGTAAGATAAAAGGTGACAGAGGTTTTTATGAGTGAGAAAAACAGAAGATCAAATTATATGAAACAGGGCGGTATAAGATACAGTGCAGCATGGTGTATGTTACTGATGTTTCTTGTAAAAATAATTTATATGTCATATAAAACGGGAATGCAGGGAATGACCTATTATGTCGGTGCAGATGCAGTGTTTCTGATAATGGATATTTTCCTGGGAATGGCAGTCGTGCCGATTTTAAAGCGAATGGTATATTTTCAGGTAAATCATGGAAGTTATAGAAATGCAGTGAAGGTTTACCGGGTGATTTCGGGACTGATGACTGCTCTTGCGGGAATCGTTGCCGTCGTTATCATTTTCTTTTCAACAGAAATCAGCATGCTGTTGTTTGGAACAAAGCTGTGCAGCCTTTTACTTAAGCTTATGGCAGTGGCGATTTTATTCAGAATTCCTTCGTTTGTATTGAAGGGGTATGTGGAAGGTCTCTCAAATCCGATGCCGGGAATTGTTTCGGATGTGCTGACGCATGCAACAGGGCTTTTGTTTACCATCCTGTTTCAGCCGGTGTTTGCACAATACGGACGCAAGGTTGCAGCACTTATGCGCTGTGACGATTATGCATATGCATACGCCGTATGCAGCGGAGCCTTGGGACTGGCTGTGGGAGGACTTGCAGGTTTTCTGTTTCTGTTCTTCGTCAAGACGGTTTTCGGAAAAGATATAAAGGTGCGGATGCGTGGAGAGGAAAGTCGGAAAACGGATTCGACACAGGATATTTTATGGAATTTTTTCGGAAACTATATTAAAACCGCTCTGGCCGGAAATATCGGTGTATTGCTTGCAATAGTGTTGCTAATCTTCTACAGTCATATGCCGGATAAAATGCAAAACGGTGCCGGAATGTTATACGCGGGGGTCGTGATTCCGGTTCTTCCGGCAGGACTTCTGGCAATGCAGATAGGAACTGTATTTACCAGACAGCTCGCGCCTATCATGAAGCAGGCAGACTTTCATCATGCAAAGGAAAAAACAGCATTTTTCCTCAAGCTTCTCTCGTACAGTCTGTTGCCTTATGCCTGTGCGGTTTTTGCACTTGCGCCGCTTG
Organism: uncultured Kineothrix sp.; assembly: GCA_964519385.1. Classification (GTDB taxonomy): domain Bacteria; phylum Bacillota; class Clostridia; order Lachnospirales; family Lachnospiraceae; genus SVFI01. Next base: position 95,813 of record CAZFLR010000002.1, on the reverse strand, counting down.
TGGGAACAGCGTTTTTTGATACAGAGAGTGCGGAGCTGGTATCACTTATCCGTATCGGCGCGCTGGTAGCGGTACTACTGTTTTACAGCATTTTCTTCAGGCAGATGCTGGCGGTTTTAGTAAAACCCTATCTCAGAAATATATATGCTGCGCTGCTCGGTGTGTTCGGAATTGTATTTATCATAATTCTGGATAAGAGCGGACAGGGGGCAGAGAAAGGTGCAGCGTGCGCATATCTGCTTGCATGTCTTTTCTACCTGCTTCTCATCTGTTTTGTGATTTTCAAAAAAATCCGGATATATAACAAACTTGTGGGAAGTGTTGTAATGCCTTTTGCCGCAGCCGTGATTTCCGCAGCGGTTTCTTTCGGACTGTTTTTACTTTTTAGCGGTAAAATTCCGGTGTGGATATTACTGGTCGTATGTGCGGTCCTGCTCTATGCGATTTATGCTGTTGCAATCGTATTACTGCGTGTTTTTGAACCGCATGAATGGAGCGGGGTTCCGGCGAACGGTATTCCGGTGGCTTTTGCAAAGCTGATGGGAAGGTATTAAAATAAAAAATACGGAAATACTGATACAAGAATAATGTCATAGGGGAGAGCTTATGAAAATTGTGTATCGTATCAGTATTATTTTAAATATATTGTTTGCCGGTTATATTCTGATCCGGGGGAGTGAGCTTCTCATGAAGGATTATCTGGTGAAGAACGAGAATGTGACAGAGCAGATTGTCACAACGGAGGAAATGTCCGAAACTGCGGTGACGGGTGAGTGTGTGACCTGTGACACGCTATATACCATATCGGAGTATGACCTTACGACAGGCAGACAGGATGTATATCAGCAGCAGCTCCCGGCATCATTTATCGGCATGAACCGAGCACAGCTTGTGGAGTGGATGGATAACTATAATCTGAGTGCGTCTCTGGAAGATCTGGAGGACGGCTTCCGTTCCATGGAGCTGATTTCTTTTTCGCAGGAAGAAATCAGGGTGCGCAGACGTGTGGAAAGCAAAGCGGAGAATACCGGTAATGAGACGGAGATTAAACAGCCGGAGCAGTTGTTCTTTTTGGAGGAAGAAACGCAGACAGTGTCCGGAAACGGAATCTGTTATGGTTGTATTCTTGCGCAGGACGGACTTTTGACGGTATATGACGGTGACAGAAGACATGTGATTTTATACACGGATATTTCCGTCTTTGATTTGCCGGAAGGCGTTCAGCAGGAAATAATGGAAGGAAAATATGTATATTCCGAACAGGAATTGTACCATTTGCTGGAATCGTATTCCAGTTGATAACGGATACAGAAAGGATTTAGAATGCGGATTGGAGTTGTAGGCGGCGGAGCATCGGGAATGATGGCTGCAATCACGGCTGCGGGCTATGGCGCAGAGGTTACGATTATCGAGCATACGGGAAGAGTCGGTAAAAAGCTTTTATCAACCGGCAACGGAAAGTGTAATTTTACGAATCAGAAGCTGTCGAAGGATGATTATAACGGCAATCATCCTTCTTTTGTGGAACCGGTGCTGGCCGTATTCGGCACGGCTGCAACGGTCCAATTTTTTGAAGACTGCGGAATGCTTTCTGTTTCAAAGAGAGACGGTTATTTTTATCCGTATACGGGACAGGCATCCACGGTGCAGAATATACTTCGATATAAGCTTGAAAGTCTTGGAGTTATTATAAAAACCGAAACATACATAAAAGAGATACGTCGCAGGGATGCAGGCGGTTTTGTGGTTAAGACGGATAAAGGAAATGAACGCTTTGACAAACTGATTCTCGCATGCGGAGGAAATGCGGCTCCGGGGACAGGCTCAGACGGAAGCGGATATAAGCTTGCACGTGCATTCGGTCATAAAATTTTTAAACCGCTGCCTGTTTTGACGTATTTAAAGAGCAGGGAGCCTCTGTTAAAGGAAATGGCAGGTGTGCGCGTAAATGCGGAACTCTCACTTTATATTGACGGTGTGAAATGCCGGGAGGAGGAAGGAGAACTCCAGCTTAATAAGGACAACCTGTCAGGTATTCCGGTGTTTCAGCTTTCCCATGATGCAATCAGTGCATTGGATAAAGGAAAAAAGGTGACAATACTGGTTGATTTTATACCATGTTATTCCGAACGTGAGGCCGAGGCATTCCTGAGAAAAATCAGACAGATATATGCGGATTTTCCGGTGAGTGAGGCAATCTGCGGAATGTTGCATAAAAAGGTTTGCGGAGCCGTGCTGCACCGCGAGGGTATTCGTTTTGAAACATGCATGAGAGAGTGCAGTGAGGATATGTGTAAAAGACTGATATCCTGCATGAAAAAGTTCAAATTTGAAATAACATCCCATCCCGGCTTTGAGGCCGCGCAGGCGACCATGGGAGGAGTGGATACGACACAGGTGGATGAAAACCTCATGTCACGTCTTGCGGACGGACTGTATTTTGCCGGAGAGATTCTGGATATTGACGGCAGATGCGGAGGTTACAATTTACAGTGGGCATTCAGCAGCGGATATGTTGCCGGATGTCACAGTGTAAACGGAGAAGTGAAATGTTACGAATCAATCAGTGCAAAGTAGGAATTGAATATACAGAGGCAGAAATCAGAAACAAGGCAGCATCAATGCTACGTGTACAGCCGGAGGAGATTGTCAGTGTCCGAATCCGGAAGGAATCGCTGGACGCGAGAAAAAAGCCGGAGCTTTTCTATTCGCTGACGCTGGACGCTCTTGTAAAAGACGAAGCGCGCGTCCTGAAAAAGTGTAAAAACAGGGATGTGCAGAAGGCGGCGGATGTCTCCTACAGCTTCCCGAAAATTCCGGAGGGCAGGGTAAAAAAACGCCCCGTGATTATAGGTGCCGGTCCGGCAGGACTGGTGTGTGCGTATTATCTTGCAAAGGCAGGGGCTTCCCCCATCGTTCTTGAGCGCGGGAAAACCGTGGAGGAGAGAAAAAAAGATGTTGAAAAATTTTGGGAGACGGGGATTCTGAATCCGGATTCCAATGTACAGTTTGGTGAGGGCGGAGCAGGTACATTTTCTGACGGAAAATTAAATACGCTTATCAAAGATAAAAAAGGCAGATGCAGGGAGGTTTTGGAGCTTTTTACAAAGATGGGAGCTCCGGCGGATATTGTATACAAACAAAAGCCACATGTAGGAACGGATTTGCTTATGGATATGGTCCGTAATCTGCGAAAGGCGATTGAGAAGGAAGGCGGAGAGTTTCGCTTTCAGAGCTGCGTGACAGATATTGAGATTAAAAATCAAAAAGTGACAGCGGTTATTGTGAACGAAAAAGAAAGAATTGAGACTTCTGAGGTTGTACTTGCAATCGGGCACAGTGCGAGGGATACCTTTGAAATGCTGTTAAAAAAAGAAGTCAGCATGCAGCCCAAGGCATTTGCCGTGGGCTACAGGGTTCAGCATTTCCAGTCGGAGATTGACAGGTCACAATACGGAATACAGACGAAGGATATTTATGAAAAGCTCGGTGCTGCATCTTATAAAATAACGGCAAAGACCTCGGGCGGAAGAGGTGTCTACTCCTTTTGTATGTGTCCGGGAGGTTATGTTGTAAATGCTTCCAGCGAGCCGGGACAGCTTGCGATTAACGGAATGAGCTATCGCGCACGGGACAGCCGTGTGGCAAACAGCGCGATTATTATTTCGGTTACGCCAAATGATTTTAGTGACAAAGGACCGCTTGGTGGTGTAGAATTTCAAAGGGAACTGGAACGGCGCGCCTATCGTCTGGCAAACGGGAAAATTCCGGTGCAGACCTATGGAGATTATAAGGCTTCAAGGTGCTCGGCTCTGAGCGACAAGCTTCCCCTACGGGTAAAAGGCATTTGTGAGGGGGCAAATCTCAGGGGAATTTTACCCGGGGAGCTGGAACAGGCATTCATGGAGGGAATGGCATCCTTCGGACGAAGCATCGAAGGATTTGATAAGGATGATGCGCTGCTTGCAGGCATTGAGAGCAGAACCTCCTCGCCGGTAAAGATATTGAGGGATGAAAACGGAATGGCTTCTGTCATTGGACTTTACCCCTGCGGGGAAGGCGCAGGTTATGCCGGCGGAATCACATCCGCGGCCATGGACGGAATGCTGATTGCCGAGAAAATAGCAACCAAATTACAAAAGGAAGAAGAAAAATGAATCCAAGAGAATTTTTAAACGATAAACAGAGAATTGTAGTAAAAATAGGTTCGTCATCTCTGCAGCACGCGGAGACGGGAGATCTTGATTATATTAAGCTTGAGGTGCTGGTTCGTGAGCTTTGCAACCTTCGTAATCAGGGAAAAGATGTGATTCTGGTGACAAGCGGAGCAATTGCAGCCGGAAAAAAGGCAGTGCGGATTGATGAGAAGGATAATCCGATTGCAGTGAAGCAGGCATGTGCAGCAATCGGTCAGGCAAGACTTATGATGACCTATCAGAAAATCTTTGCAGAGTACAATCAGGTTGCAGCGCAGATTCTGATGACCAAGAATACCATTGTGGATGACCTGAATCGTTTTAATGCGAAAAACACCTTTAACGAGCTTTTAAAACTCGGAGTGATTCCGGTCGTAAACGAAAATGACACGGTTGCAACCTATGAAATCGAATTTGGTGACAACGATACGCTTTCTGCAATTGTTGCATCGCTTGTCGGGGCAGATTTGCTCATTTTAATGTCGGATATCAACGGCCTGTATACGGATGACCCGAATCGCAATCCGGACGCGAAGTTTATTGAGGTGGTGGACTGTCTGGATGAGAAGATTATGGGAATGGGAAAAGAGAGCACAGGCAGTAATGTCGGTACGGGAGGTATGAATACCAAGCTTTCGGCAGCCAAGATTGCAACCTGTTCCGGAGCAGATATGATTATTGCCAATGCGGCTGATATCCGTATTCTTCACCGCATTATGGACGGACGAAATTACGGAACCCTGTTTAAGGCGCACAGGGACGAGAATTTTGACCTTATAACCTATGTTAAAAATATGCATAAATAAAAGAGGAGCGTAAGATGGAAAAATCCAGAATTGACAGAATTAATGAGCTTTATCACAAATCACAGGCAGAAGGTCTTACTGAGGAAGAAAAAAAAGAACAGAAGCTTTTGCGCGAGGAGTATGTTGCAGCCGTCCGTGCAAATTTCAGAAGTCAGTTAAACAATATTGATATGCAGAATGAGGACGGTACAATTACCAATCTCGGTGAAAAATATGGAAACAAAGAAGCAAATTAGACAAAAGATTCTTGCACTGAGAAACGAACTTGACGAAAACGAAAGAGCGCGAAGAACTGCCGGAATTATTTCAAATATTCGGAAACTTCAGGATTTTGAAGATGCAGGTCAGGTTCTCCTTTTTGTGGGCTATGGCTCGGAGCCGGATACGCTTGAGCTGATTCAGGAATGCCTGAAGAACGGAAAGAAGGTATTTTGTCCGGTGGTGCAAAAGGATGAGATGGAATTTTATGAAATCCTTGACACGGCGGAGCTTACGGAAGGCTACAGGGGGATTATGGAGCCGGAGCCTGATGAACTGAAGAAATATATACAGGGCGACAAGGATTTTATGCTCCTTCCCGGAACAGCGTTTGACAGGGAGGGAAACCGTATCGGCTACGGAAAAGGCTTTTATGATAAATACCTGACCCGGGGATTTAATGGAAAACAGGCGGCGGCGGCTTTTTCGTTTCAGGTACTGGAAAACGGACGGATACCGGCTGAGCCCACCGACCGGAAAATCAAATGTATTGTGACGGAACAGGAGATTATCAGAATCTGAGAAAGGATGACGGATATGGATTTAAGAGAAATAGGACAGCGTGCCAAAAGTGCCAAATACGAGGCAGCACTTCTGGATACGGAGACGAAGAACGAGCTTTTACAAAAAATTGCAGATGCAATTATGAAACATTCGGAAATTATCATTGAACAAAACGCGGTTGACATGGATAACGGACGTAAAAACGGAATGCATCAGGGAATGCTGGACCGTTTGATGCTGAATGATGAACGCGTGGCAGCAATTGCCGAAGGACTCCGTCAGGTGGCAGCACTTCCGGACCCGGTCGGAAGGATTTTGGAAACATTTACACGCCCGAACGGTATGGAGATTGAAAAGGTCAGTGTTCCGCTCGGGGTTATCGGTATCATTTACGAATCACGTCCGAACGTCACACCGGATGCGTTCGGTCTCTGCTTTAAGGCGGGAAATGCAGTGATTCTAAAAGGAGGCTCTGACTGTCTTGCCTCGAACAAGGCGATTACAGACTGTATTCGCAACACGTTATTTGAAAATGGATACAATCCGGATATGATTCAGTTGATTGAGGCGACTGACCGGAGTGTGACGGCTGAGTTTATGAAGATGAAGGAATATGTGGATGTCCTGATTCCGCGTGGAGGTGCCGGACTGATACGTGCGGTTGTAGAAAATGCGACGATTCCGGTCATTGAGACAGGAACCGGAAACTGTCACGTGTACGTGGATAAGGCTGCAGATATGGAAAAGGCGGTCGCAATCATTTTGAATGCAAAAACCCAGCGCATCGGTGTATGTAATGCCTGTGAATCGCTGGTTGTTCACAGGGACATAAAAGATACATTTCTTCCTCTCCTTGCAAAGAAGCTGCAGGAAAAATCCGTAGAAATCAGGGCGGATGAGCCGGCAAGAGAGGCGATGAACGGGATCGACGGTATCATAAGTGCGACAGAGGAAGATTTTGCGACAGAGTATCTGGACTATATTATTTCTGTAAAAACCGTAGACAGTGTAGAGGAAGCAATTGCACATATCAATAAATACAATACCGGACATTCAGAGTGTATTGTTACGGAAAACGAAGAAGCTGCGGCTAAATTTAAACAGCAGGTAGATGCGGCCTGTATTTATGTCAATGTTTCCACGAGATTTACTGACGGCTTTGAATTCGGCTTTGGCGCAGAAATCGGTATCAGTACACAGAAGCTTCATGCAAGAGGACCTATGGGACTGAAGGAATTGAATTCATATAAATATACGATTGTTGGCGATGGCCAGATCAGATAGCGGCGAGGATTTTGTATGATAAAAAAAGAAGACTTGAAAGTAAAAATGGATGAGATGGATTTGCTGGTGACACCGCCGGCAGAAGAGCCGGACCGTCAGTATTATTACATGGCAAAAGCAAAAAAAATGGTGGAGGAGATTACACGGCAGCTCGGCAGAAAACCGACGTTTTGTGTGACAACCTTCGGGTGTCAGATGAATGCCAGAGATTCCGAAAAATTATCCGGTATTTTAAAGGAAATAGGATATGAGGATAATGGGGCGGATGAAAAGGCGGATTTTGTCATCTATAACACCTGTACCGTGCGTGATAATGCCAATCAGAGAGTGTACGGAAGACTTGGCGCGCTCAGTAATTACAAAAAGAAAAATCCGCACATGAAGATAGCACTCTGCGGATGTATGATGCAGGAAGATACCGTGATTGAAAAGCTGAAAAAGAGTTATCGTTATGTTGATTTAATCTTCGGCACACATAATATTTTTAAATTTGCGGAGCTTGTCTGCAATATGCTGGAAAATGAGGATATGATTGTTGATATCTGGGAATCGACAGACCAAATTGTCGAGGATTTGCCGATTGTCCGTAAATATCCGTTTAAATCAGGCATCAATATTATGTTCGGATGCAATAATTTCTGCAGCTATTGTATTGTCCCTTATGTCAGGGGACGGGAGAGAAGCAGAACGCCTGAGGATATTATCCGCGAAATTGAGATGCTTGTTGCGGACGGTGTAATTGAGATTATGCTGCTTGGACAAAACGTCAACTCCTACGGAAAAACGCTCGATGAGCAGATAAGTTTTGCACAGCTTTTGCAGAGAATTGAGAAGATAGAAGGTCTGGAAAGAATACGTTTTATGACCTCGCATCCAAAGGATTTATCAGATGAACTGATTGCTGTGATGCGCGATTCAAAGAAAATATGCAGACATCTTCATTTGCCTTTACAGTCCGGTTCCACAAGGATTTTAGAACGTATGAACCGCCGTTATACGAAACAGCAGTATATAGACCTTGCACTGAAGATACGGCGGGAAATTCCGGATATATCACTGACAACAGATATTATTGTGGGATTTCCGGGAGAGACGGATGAAGATGTGGATGATACGATTGATGTAATCCGCAAGGTGGGATATGAAAATGCCTTTACGTTTATATATTCCAAACGCACGGGAACACCGGCTGCAGCGATGGAGGAGCAGGTTCCGGAGGAGGATGTAAAACGTAATTTTAATCGTGTGCTTGAGACAGTACAGGAGGTTTCCAAAAACCGTGCGGTCGTGTACACTGGCCGGGAGGTGGAAGTGCTTGTTGAGGAACAGAATGAGCATGATGAAAGTCTGCTTACCGGACGGATGTCAAACAATACGATGGTACATTTCAAAGGAGATATATCCCTGATTGGAACGATACAGAAGGTGTATCTGGATGAGTGTCACGGATTCTATTATATCGGACATAAAATACCATAACGGACATATTTCCGCCAAGGGAGAGAAATAACAAAAAAAGTGAGGAAAAACATGGCAGATTTAACACCGATGATGAAGCAGTATATGGAAACAAAATCCCAGTATAAAGACTGTATTTTGTTTTATCGTTTAGGTGATTTTTACGAAATGTTTTTTGAGGATGCCCTTACGGCATCGAAAGAACTGGAAATTACACTGACAGGAAAAAGCTGCGGACAGGAAGAGCGTGCTCCGATGTGCGGAGTGCCGTATCACGCGGCAGAAAGTTACTTGACCAAATTGGTCAATAAAGGATATAAGGTCGCTGTCTGTGAACAGGTGGAGGACCCGAAAGAGGCAAAAGGAATTGTGCGCAGGGAGGTTGTGCGCATTGTGACTCCCGGAACCAACCTTAACATCCAGTCTCTTGAGGAAAGTAAAAATAATTACCTGATGTGTATTGCCTATATGGAGGAAAAAATTGGAGTTTCCGTAGTGGATGCCCTGACGGGAGACTATTATGTGACAGAGGTTACGGATGTCAGTAAGCTTCAGGATGAAATTATGAAATTTATGCCTTCGGAGATTGTCTGTAATGACAATTTCCTCGTGAGCGGTTACATGGTGGATGATCTGAAGGAACGTCTGGGAATCACTATTTTTAAACTGGATGCGTGGTATTTTGACGAGACAAACTGCAGACAGCTTCTTATGAAGCATTTTCACGTCAGTACAATGGGCGCGCTCGGTGTGGATGATTTTTATGCAGGGCAGATTGCAGCCGGAGCTGTGCTTCAATATCTTTACGAGACACAAAAGACAGGGCTGTCCAACATTACAAGGCTAAATCCGTATGTTGCGAGCCGTTATATGTTGCTTGACAGCTCTACAAGGCGCAATCTGGAGCTGACCGAGACACTGCGTGAAAAGATGAAACGAGGCTCTCTTTTATGGGTGCTCGACAAAACAAGAACGGCCATGGGAGCGAGAACGCTTCGTACATATATAGAACAGCCGCTTATTGAGCTTGATGACATACTGATGAGACAGGATGCGCTGGAGGAGCTCAACACCAATGTCATTTCCCGGGATGAAATCAGGGAATATTTAAATCCGATTTACGATCTTGAGAGACTTCTTGGAAAAATCAGCTATAAAACGGCAAATCCGCGTGACATGATAGCTTTTCGCAACTCCCTGAGAATGCTTCCGCCGATACGGACCGTGCTTAAGGACTTTCAGTCACAGCTTTTAAAAAACATCTGTGAGGATGTGGACGGTCTTGAGGATCTTTGCGGACTTATAGAGGATGCGATTGAGGAAGAGCCTCCGATTGCCCTGAAGGAGGGCGGAATCATAAAACCCGGATTCTCGGAGGATGTCGATCACTTCCGCAAGGCCAAGACGGACGGGAAAGCATGGCTGGCAGAGCTGGAGGAGCAGGAGAGACAGCGGACCGGAATTAAAAATCTTAAGATAAAATACAACAAGGTATTCGGTTATTATCTGGAGGTGACCAATTCCTTTAAAAATATGGTGCCGGATGATTATATCCGTAAGCAGACGTTGACGAATGCAGAACGGTATACCATGCCAAAGCTCAAGGAAATGGAAGATACAATCCTGAATGCGGAGGACAAGCTCTATGGTCTGGAGTATGATTTGTTTTGCGAGATAAGAGATACTCTGGCAGCCAATATGGAACGTATCCAGCGCACGGCCAAGGCAATCGCTGCACTGGATGTATTTTGCTCACTGGCATATGTTGCGGAGCGCAATGGCTATGTGAGACCGAAGCTGAATACAAAAGGAATCATTGATATCAAGGACGGCCGTCATCCGGTGGTTGAAAAGGTAATCAAAAATGATATGTTCATTGCCAATGATACCTTCCTTGACAGTGACAGGCATCTGATTTCAATTATAACAGGGCCGAACATGGCAGGAAAATCAACCTACATGAGACAGACCGCGCTCATTGTGCTGATGGCTCAGATTGGAAGCTTTGTTCCGGCAAAAAGTGCCCGGATTGGCATTGTGGACCGGATTTTTACTCGCGTGGGAGCTTCGGATGATTTGGCGAGCGGGCAGTCCACCTTCATGGTTGAAATGAATGAAGTGGCAAACATACTCAGAAATGCCACCTCGAAAAGCCTGCTTATACTGGACGAAATCGGCCGGGGAACCTCTACATTTGACGGACTTTCCATTGCGTGGGCGGTTGTGGAGCATATTAGTAACCGGAAGCTTCTCGGGGCAAAAACCCTGTTTGCAACGCATTACCACGAGCTGACGGAGTTGGAAGGCAAAATGAATAATGTCAATAATTACTGTATCGCCGTCAAAGAAAAGGGGGATGACATTGTATTCCTCAGGAAGATTGTAAAGGGAGGCGCGGACCGCAGTTATGGTATTCAGGTTGCAAAACTGGCCGGAGTGCCTGACATGGTGATTGACCGTGCCAAGGAGATTGCAGAGCAGCTTTCCGACAATGATGTGACAGAAAAGATACAGAGCATACAGACGAATGTCAAAACAGAAAAAACAAAGGTCAAAAAATATGATCAGGTAGATTTGGCACAGATTTCCCTGTTTGATACCGTTAAGGATTCCGATGTAATTAACGAGCTGTCCCAAATCGATATTCAGACACTGACACCGCTGGATGCATTAAATACCTTGTATAAACTTCAAAACATGATTAAGAACAGATGGAGTGGAACAGATGAATGAAATTCACATTCTGGACAGTAACACAGTAGATCAGATTGCAGCCGGTGAGGTGGTGGAACGTCCGTCATCCGTGGTAAAGGAATTGGTGGAAAATGCCATTGATGCGGGCGCAAAGCACATTACGGTGGAGATAAAGGAAGGCGGAATCAGCTTTATCCGTGTGACGGATGACGGAAGCGGTATCGATAAAAGCCAGCTTTCCAAGGTGTTTTTAAGACATGCGACGAGCAAAATCAGTCAGGCAGAGGATCTTGAAACCGTGATGAGTCTGGGCTTTCGCGGCGAGGCACTTTCAAGTATTTCCGCTGTTTGCCGAGTGGAACTGATTACAAAAACACCGGACGCGCTGACCGGACACCGGATTTGTATAAACGGAGGGGAAGCCCTTTCGCCGGAAGAGGTGGGTGCGCCAAACGGAACTACGATACTTGTACGGAATATCTTTTTTAATACACCGGTGCGCCGTAAGTTTTTAAAGACGGCAGCGACGGAGGGAGGCTATATAGCTGATTTTATGCAGCACATGGCACTTTCTGTGCCGGATGTGGCATTTCAGTTTATCGCGAACGGGCAGACAAAGTTTTTTACCTCAGGCAATGGCAGAAGGGATGAAATCATCTATCGGATTTACGGAAAAGATGTGGCTTCGGAAATGATTCCGGTAGATGCAGAGGGAGAAGGCATACGGGTGACCGGATTTTTGGGGAAGCCGGTTCTGAACCGCTCAAACCGCAGCTATGAAACATTTTTCGTGAACAAAAGATACATTAAAAGCACCCTGATTTCCACCGCTGTGGAGGAGGGGTATAAAACATTTTTAATGCAGCACAAATATCCGTTTGTTGTCCTGCATTTCGACATTGACCCGAAGAGGATAGATGTCAATGTACATCCGACCAAGATGGATATAAGAATGAATGAGCCGGGATATTTTCTGTCGTTTATCCGCGATTCGGTAAGGGATGCACTGACAGGAAAAAGCTTCGTCGCTTCCATGGAGACGGTTCCGAATCCGGAAAAAAAGGGCGATAAAAAACAGGAAAAAGTGCTAACTTCTGTTTTGCCTCAGCCTTTTGAAGAAAAAAGACGTGAACAGGAGCCGCTGACCGGACTGGTCAAAGAGACCGGGGACGGATATGGAGAGCGCGCTGCGGAGGATTATGCCCGTGTGCTTGGAACCGACCGGGAGTTCCTGAAACATATGAATGCAGCACCGCCTGAGTTCAAGCTTTCCACGGGAAATGTCATAAAACAGAAAAATATTGCCGTGGTTGAAAAACCGGAGCAACTTGAACTTTTTGATGAGGAGGAGCTGCACAGACAGGAAACCGAGAATTTCAGGATTGTGGGACAGGTATTTGACACATACTGGATTCTTGCAATGCCGGAGAAGCTTTATTATGTCGATCAGCACGCTGCGCATGAAAAAGTGATGTATGAAAGACTGATGAAGCAGTACCGGGAAAAGGAAATTGCGGTTCAGGCAGTCAATCCGCCTCTGGTTGTATCGCTGACACCGAAGGAAAAAAATGTACTGGTTTCCCATATGGAAACCTTTGAGGCACTCGGATTTGAAATGGATGAGTTCGGTGAGGATGCTTATGCGATAAGAAGTGTGCCGACGGATCTTTACGGTCTCAGCGAAAGACAGCTTTTCCTTTCCATATTGGATGAAATGGCAGAATTTCCGGTAAAGGGAGATTTTGATGCCGTATTGTCCAAAATAGCTGGCATGTCATGTAAGGCGGCCGTGAAGGGAAATCAGGCACTTTCGCATGCGGAGGCAGAAGCCCTGATGAGAGAGCTTCTTGCATGCGAAAATCCGTTCAACTGTCCGCACGGAAGACCTACAATTATTTCCATGACAAAATATGAGCTTGAAAAGAAGTTTAAAAGGTAGAAATATGACTGAAAAAAAGAAATTGGTTATTTTGACGGGACCGACGGCTGTCGGTAAAACAAAGCTTTCAATCGAGCTTGCAAAAAGGATTGGCGGAGAGGTCATCTCCGCCGATTCTATGCAGGTGTATAAGCATATGGATATTGGCTCGGCAAAGATTATGCCGGATGAGATGGACGGAGTACAGCACCATCTGATAGATGTGCTTGAGCCGACACAGGAATTTGATGTGTTCCGTTTTCAGCAGATGGCAAAGGAAAAAATGCAGGAGATATATGAAAGAGGACATATTCCTGTCATTGTCGGCGGAACGGGATTTTATATTCAGTCGGTACTTTATGATATTGATTTTTCACAGTCCGGAGAAAATCAGGAGCTTCGCGCGGAGCTGGAAATGCTGGCCCAAAAAGAAGGGACGCACAGGCTTCATGAAATGCTGAGGGAAATCGATGCAAAATCTGCCGAGGAAATCCACGCAAACAACGTAAAACGTGTGATTCGTGCCATTGAATATTACCACCTGACGGGGCAGAAAATATCTGAACACAATCAGCAGCAGAGAGAAAAGGAGTCACCTTATAATTTCTGCTATTTTGTTCTGAATGATGACAGGGCAAGATTGTATGAGAGGATTGATACTCGCGTCGATGAGATGCTGAAGGCCGGTCTTTTGGATGAAGTGCAGAGGCTGCTTTCTATGGGCTGTGTCCGTGAAAGCACAGCCATGCAGGGACTCGGCTATAAAGAGATGATTGATTATCTGAGGGGAAACACGGACTATGACCGTGCAGTTTATTTGATTAAAAGAGATACGAGGCATTTTGCAAAAAGACAGCTCACATGGTTTAAGAGAGAGCGTTCAGTTGACTGGGTAAACCGTGAAGAGTTTGCGCAGGATGAGAAAAAAATGCTGGATTATATGATAGAGAGACTTTGTGAGAAAAAAATAGTGGAGGATGCAGAATTATGATGCAGTTGAAGGATATCTATAAAGGACTTTCCGTGGATGAGGATGTACTTGCATTCGGGGAAATGGTTTTAAAAGAGAATGAGGAACGCTTTAAAAAAATAGATGAGACGGCAGAGTACAACCAGCTTAAGGTGGTAAAGGCCATGCAGGACGCAAAGGTGAGTGAGGCGTGTCTCCTCGGCACGACGGGATATGGCTATAACGATATCGGAAGGGATACACTTGAGCAGGTTTATGCAAATCTGTTTCACACGGAGGACGCGCTTGTACGTCCGCAGATTACATGCGGAACACATGCCCTTGCCCTCGCGCTTATGAGCAATCTACGTCCGGGTGACGAGCTGCTTTCTCCGGTCGGAAAGCCTTATGATACACTGGAGGAGGTAATCGGTATCAGGGAGTCAAAGGGCTCGCTGAAGGAGTATGGGATATCTTATCGTCAGGTAGATTTGCTTCCGGACGGTGAATTTGACTGGGACGGAATAAAAAACGCAATAAATAACAAGACAAAGCTGGTGACAATTCAGCGTTCCAAGGGATATGAGCCGAGAAAGACACTGTCGGTGGAACGCATCGGCGAGCTGATTAAGTTTATAAAAGGAATAAAGCCGGAAATTATATGTATGGTAGACAACTGTTACGGTGAATTTGTACAGCGGACAGAGCCGACGGATGTCGGAGCGGACATGGTGGTCGGTTCCCTCATAAAGAATCCGGGGGGCGGACTTGCGCCGATTGGAGGATATATTGCAGGAAAAAAAGAATGTGTGGAAAATGCTGCTTATCGGCTGACTTCGCCGGGACTCGGAAAAGAGGTCGGAGCATCCCTCGGGGTACTTTCTTCCTTCTACGAGGGATTATTCCTTGCACCGACGGTGACGGCATCGGCATTAAAGGGTGCAATTTTTGCCGCCGGGCTGTATGAGCGTCTGGGCTATACCGTGGTGCCGAATGCCACAGAAGAGCGTTTTGACATCATTCAGGCCATTACGTTCGGAAATCCGGAAAGTGTAATTTCTTTTTGCAAGGGAATTCAGGCAGCCGCACCGGTGGACAGCTTTGTAACACCGGAGCCGTGGGATATGCCGGGCTATGATGCGCAGGTCATCATGGCGGCCGGAGCCTTTGTTTCCGGTTCCTCAATTGAGCTGTCTGCGGACGGACCGATAAAACCTCCGTATGCTGTGTATATGCAGGGAGGACTGACATTTCCGCATGCAAAATATGGTATGCTCAGAACCCTTCAGAGCATGAAGGATGACGGTCTGATAAAACCGGGTCAGCTCACAAAAACAGTTTTTTAGTCGAAAAAAAAACCACGAATTTTATATACATACTTTTGGGTGTGTGTTAAGATATAGCTAGTGTTTTGCAAATGAAAATCGGAGGATACGAATGAGAGGAAAAAACAATTGGGCCTGCTTTCTGATGATTCTGGCAGGCATTGTTATAGGTGGTTTTATCGGCTCGCTGTTTCCGGGAACATTCCTTAATTACGGACAGAGCTTCGGGCTGACCTCGCCGGTTGTGCTGGATCTTGGCATTATGGTGCTTACGTTCGGGCTGTCGATTAAGATTACGGTGGCGAGCATCATCGGCATTATGATTGGTATTATCATCTATCGCTTTTTATAAAATCTGTATGTCCGGAAAACATTCAGGTGAAACTAATTATGTATCAGAAAAAAGAAAACGGAAAGATTCAGCTTCTTCCGTATGACAAGTTTCTCGCGGGAGGTGCCGGGTCCCTGAGTGACGAGGAATTGCTTGCAATTATTCTCAGGACCGGAACCAAAGGAGAGGATGCGGTCACGCTTGCCTGCCGGGTCCTTGAACTCTGCGGCAAAAAACGCGGAATTGAAGGACTTCACCACGTGACAATCGGCCAGCTTATGGAGATTGGCGGAATCGGAGAGGTGAAGGCGGTGAAACTGAAGGCAGTTGCGGAATTGTCCAATCGTATGGCGTGCGCAAGTGTGGCGGAGGATTTATGCTTCAGACATCCGAAGGAGGTTGCAAAAGCCTATATGGAGAGGATGCGTCATCTCGAGAAGGAGACCTGTATGGCTGTTTATCTGGACAGCAAGGACAGCCGGATTGCAGATGAATGTCTGTCAGTCGGAAATCTGAACAGTGCCATTTTGTCGGCTCGGGAAATTTTCAGACAGGCTCTTTTGTACAACGCGGCTTCGGTCATTCTTCTGCATAATCATCCGAGCGGCGATCCGACTCCGAGCCGGGAAGATATCGCACTCACCGGACGTTTGAAAGAAGCGTCACAAATCATGGAAATCCCCCTGCTTGACCATATAATCATCGGGGATAATATATACATAAGCTTAAAAGAGAAAGGAGTTTTATGATGGCTTCCAGTTCATATGGTATCGATTTAGGTACCTGTAACATTAAAATTTACGAAAAAGGTGATCAGAATGTATTCTGTCAAAAAAATATAATTGCGATTGAAAACAAGGACTATTTGTTTGCTTATGGAGATGCTGCATTTGATATGTATGAGAAAGCACCGGCAAATATTCATATTTCTTATCCGCTCTGCAACGGAGTGATTGCTGATATTAAAAATATGCAGACTCTTGTCAAATGCTTTATCACGGATATGAGCGACGGAGCAGTCAAGCCGGCAGATTACTACATTGCCGTTCCGACGGATGTGACGGAGGTAGAAAAAAGAGCGTTCTATGACCTTGTTAAAAATGCGAATGTGAAAGCAAAAAAAGTCATGGTGGTTGAAAAAGCGATTGCGGACGGTCTCGGACTGGATATTGATGTAAAGAATTCACAGGGTGTGCTCGTGGTCGATGTGGGATATGACACGACGGAGATTTCCATTCTTTCCCTCGGAGGAATCGTCCTGAGCAAGCTGATTAAGGTAGGCGGACAGAAATTTGATGATGCAATCCGCAATGCGGTGAGAAAAGAATACAATCTTATTATCGGCGGAAAGACGGCAGAAAAAGTGAAAATTTCACTTGCCCGGCTTGAAGAGGAAGGCAGGGGAGCAGTTGTATACGGTCGTGATATCGTGACAGGACTTCCTGTGGAGAGAGAAATTCCGACGGAGCTTGTGGTTGAATGCCTGAGAGAGCATTTTAATACAATTATTGACAACATTAAGGTGATTTTAGAGAGAACTCCGCCGGAACTTGCAGCAGATATTTACAGACAGGGCGTTTATCTGACGGGAGGGGCATGCCAGGTGAGCCATTTAAGCCAGCTCATCAGTAACGGAACCGGCCTTAAGGTAAATGTATCCGAGCACCCGGTGGAAAGCGTTGCCCTTGGTCTCGGAAAGGTAATTAAAGACGACAACTATAAATCTGTGGCATATTCCATTGAAGGTATGGGTAACGGAGGAAAGTAATGAGACGAAAACGGCAGAAGTTTACGATTCCAAGTAAATACCTGTTGCTGATTATGACGGTTGTCTGTGTGCTTTTTATGGCAATTACATTTTTTACAGACTTTTTCGCAGCTCCGCTCAGCAATTTTGCCGGAGCTGTCGTTGTTCCTTTTCAGTCGGGCATCAGCCGTGTCGGAGGATGGATTTCAAATCGCTCGGACGAGCTTAAAACGTTGAAGGATGTGCTTGCAGAGAATGAGAGACTCCAGAGTCAGGTTGACGCGCTCACGATAGAAAACAATTCACTCCAGCAGGACAAGTATGAGCTGAATAATCTGAGACAGCTTTATAAGCTTGACAAGGAGTATGAGGAGTTTGAAAAGGTGGGAGCGCGTGTCGTTGCCAAGGAATCCGGGAACTGGTTTCATACCTTTGTGATTGACAAGGGAAGCAATGACGGAATTATGGTTGACATGAATGTGATGGCCGGAAGCGGTCTTGTCGGTCGTGTCACCGAGGTCGGAAGTGACTGGTCAAAGGTGATTTCCATTATCGATGATAATTCCAATGTGAGTGCCACGGTACTTTCCACAGCGGATTCCTGTATGGTTCAGGGAAATCTGGAGACTATGAACCGGGGAGTCATTACGTTTTCCAAGCTGATTAACGGGGAAAATGCCGTAAAGGAAGGCGACAAGGTGGTAACGTCGCATATCAGCACCAAATACCTTCCGGGAATTCTAATCGGCTACATATCGTCAATTACCTCTGATGCAAATAATCTGACCAGTTCAGGATACCTGACACCGGCAGTGGATTTTGCACATCTGGAGGAAGTGCTTGTCATTATGGATTTGAAAAAGGATTATTCGGAAGAGGAAGCGAATCGATGAAAAGAAATATATTTATAATCATCATGGTTCTTGTATGCTTTGTTTTACAGTCCACACTGTTTCGTACATTGTCATTCGGCGGTATTTCGCCTAATCTGCTGATTATACTGACGGCGGCATTCGGTTTCATGTGCGGTAAGACATACGGATTGGCAGTCGGTTTTTTCGCGGGACTTTTGTATGATATTTTTTTCGGGAATGTGCTGTGCTTTCATGCACTGATATATATGTACATTGGATATATCAACGGCAATTTTAAGCAGATTTTTTACAAGGAGGATATCAAGCTTCCGCTTGTCCTCATTACGGCAAGTGATTTGGTGCTTGGATTTGTTTATTATGTTCTTCTCTTTATGCTGAGAGGAAGGTTCCATTTCCTGCATTATCTGAAAACCATCATGTTACCGGAGGTTGTATATACCATAGTCATCACACTGGTGTTATATCCGTTTATCCGGCTTACGACAGGAAAACTGGATCAGGGTGAAAAAAGGAGCGAGGATAATTTTGCTTAGAACAATCAAAGAAGCGGTTCTTAATTTGATAACATCAAGAATTTTTGTTCTTATATTGTGTTTTTTAGGATTGTTCAGTGTCCTGGTATATCGCTTATTCGATCTTCAGATTGTACACGGAAGCGAATATCTGGACAATTTTAAGCTGACGATACGAAAAGAAAGAACCATACCGAGTACGCGCGGAAATATATATGACCGGAACGGTGAACTTCTGGCTTACAATGAACTGGCATATTCCGTGACCATTGAGGACGTGTACGAATCGGGAAAAGGGAAAAACAAACATCTGAATACGACAATTTCCACGCTCATAGACATGATTGAAGCGGGCGGTGACAGAATAGAAAATGATTTTGACATTATTCTGGATGAAAATAACAATTATGCGTTCACGGTGGAGGGAACCCAGCTTTTACGTTTCCTTGCGGATGTTTACGGAAGGCCGTACACGGATGACTTAACCTATGCGGAGAGAACTTCTACGCCGCAGGATGTCATCAATTATCTGGCAGGCACCAAGAAATTTGCTGTGGGAGAATATCTGGATCCGGAGAATACAGACTCGGATTTCATCATCGGAAGCGGCTATACCAAAGAAAAGCTTCTGCAGATAGTCACCATCCGCTACGCAATGAGCTTAAACGGATTTCAGAAATACATAGCAACGGTTGTGGCAAAGGATGTATCGCAGGAAACGGTTGCGATGGTGATGGAAAACAGTGAATCACTGGATGGCGTTTCGGTGGAGGATGACACCGTGCGCAAGTATGTGGACAGTGTCTATTTTTCACACTTAATCGGATATATCGGAAAGATTTCCAATGAAGAATATGAGGAACTGTCCGCGGAAAACAAGAATTATTCCCTCACGGATATCGTGGGAAAAGCAGGCGTTGAACAGTATATGGAGACAACCCTGCAGGGAAATAAGGGAACGGAGATTGTTTATGTGGACAACCTCGGAAAGGTGATTGAAACAAGTGACAGAAAAGAGCCTTCGGTCGGCAATGATGTGTATCTGACCATAGATAAGGAACTTCAAAAAGCAGTTTACAATCTCCTTGAGCAGAAGATAGCGGGTATTCTGGTTTCTTATATTCAAAATATCAAGGAGTATGTACCGGAGGAAAATGCATCTGCATCGAAGATAAAGATACCGATTTATGATGTGTATTTTGCGTTGTTTAACAACAATGTAATTGATATCGGACATTTTTCGGATGAGGACGCAAAGGATACGGAAAGAGAGGTTCTTGCGGCGTTTGAGCAAAAACAGCAGTCGGTTGTTGCAAAGCTGCGGGAAGAGATGGAGTCAATTGCCACTCCATACGACAAAATGACACTGGAATATCAGGTGTATCAGCTTGCCGTTGTTTCCATGCTGGAGGATAACGGCGTGATAAAAACCTCTGAGATAGACAAGGAGGATGATACATACCTTGCATGGAAAAAGGATGAAAACATCAGCTTAAAGGAATACCTCAATTACCTGATTTCCAAGGGCTGGATTGACATCGGGCAACTGGAGCTGCAGAGTCAGTATTCGGATTCAGAGGAAATATATCTTAAGCTGGTTGACTATGTGGCAGAGCATATTGTGATGGATTCATATTTCAATAAGCGTTTGTACAAATATATGCTGCTGGATGACCGGGTGACCGGCCGTCAGGTCTGTATTCTCCTGTTTGAGCAGAACATAGTTGACGGAACGGACGAAGAGAAGGCGGCTGTTATGAGCGGAAGCAAGACAGCCTACGCCTTTATGATGGAAAAAATTAAAAATCTGGATATTACGCCGGCGCAGCTCGCGCTGGATCCGTGTTCCGGCTCCTGTGTGGTCACGGATACCGATACAGGTGAGGTGCTGGCATGTGTGACCTATCCGGGATATGACAATAACCGGCTGACCAATTCAATCGATTCGGAATATTATAACAGGATTTACAACGATCTTTCGCAGCCGATGTGGAACTATGCAACCCAGCAGCTCTCGGCACCGGGCTCGACCTTTAAGATGGTCTCGGCAGCCACGGCTCTGGAAGAGAGTGTGGTCAGTGTCGGCGAGGATATCATCTGCCGGGGAACATGGGATACCATCAAACCGGTTGCTAAATGCTGGATTTCGCCGAGTGCACACGGTCCGCTCAGTATATCGGAAGCAATCGGGCATTCCTGTAACTGTTATTTTTATGAGGTCGGATATCGTCTGAGCCGGAGTAATGGCGTTTATGACAGCGATACGGGGCTTTCAAAGCTGGCTTACTATGCTGACCAGTTTGGTCTGTCGGAAAAATCGGGAATCGAAATTTCGGAAAGCAGTCCTAAGGTGTCGGATTTTGATGCTATCCGTTCTGCAATCGGCCAGGGAAATAACAACTATTCGACAGTTGGTCTTGCGCGTTATGTGACCACGGTTGCAAACGGCGGATATTGTTATAACCTCAGTATTTTAGATAAGACAACAGATTCGGAGGGAAATCTGCTGACAGATTATACCCCGCAGCTTCGCAATAAAGTAGAGCTTTCACAGTCCACCTGGAATGCCATTCATTCCGGTATGAGAAAGGTGGTTCAGGATAAAAAGTATTATGAGGGACTTGAGATAAACGTAGCCGGAAAAACAGGTACGGCTCAGGAGAACAAGAAACGCCCGAATCATGCACTTTTTGTATGCTATGCACCATATGAAAATCCGGAGATTGCAGTTGCAACGCGTATCGCTTACGGATATGCATCTGACAACGCCGCACAGATGACAAAGGATGTAATCAAGTATTATTTCGGTCTGGAAGAGGCGGATGAACTGATTACGGGAACGGCGGAAGATGAAAATGCGACACAGGTGACGGGAGACTAATAAAGCGGAACGAAAAGGATGATTAGATGAAGGATAAGGTGAAACTGAAAAGTTATTCAAACGGAATCAAGATTGTTATAGAGGAGAATGCACCGTTTCCGGATGTCCTGAAAGAGATTTCTGAGAAGTTCAGGGAATCGGAACGTTTTTTCGGGAAGGCGAAGCTTGCAGTTACCTTTGAGGGCAGAAAAAACACGACAGAGGAAGAAAATGCAATACTGGATGCTATTTCTGAGACAAGCAGTGTAAATATTGTCTGCGTGGTTTCTTCGGAGGCCAATGAGACCTTTGACCGGGCAGTCGGGTCGCTGCAGCAGCTTTTGGAAAGCGATACGGCACAGTTTTACAGAGGAAATCTGACAGGAAAAAATATCCTGGAGACGGAACAGAATATTATTATTCTGGGCAATGTCGAAAAAGGAAGCTGTGTCATTTCAAGAAAGGACATCATTGTACTCGGAGCACTGGAGGGCTCTGCGTATGCAGGAGTGGACGGAAAGTCTCATTTCATTGCAGCACTTTCCATGAATCCGGAGTCTCTGCGCATCGGTGAGTGCAGAGGAAAAAACAAGGGAAAAGGTTTGTGGGGAAGAAAAAAACATACGACTCCGCAAATGGCATATCTGAAGGGAGAAGAGATCGTTTTTGACGATTTGAGCATTACGGAAGAATTACTGCAGACTCTTGAATAGGAGAGAGGCAGGGGACAAATATTTCATGAAAGTTGAGGAAAAATTATGAGTGAAGTAATTGTCATTACATCCGGAAAAGGCGGCGTGGGAAAAACCACAACGACCGCAAACATAGGAACAGGGCTTGCCTACCTTGGGAAAAAAGTGGTGCTTATCGATACGGATATAGGTCTGAGAAATCTTGATGTGGTGATGGGGCTTGAAAATCGTATCGTATATAACCTTGTGGATGTGGTAGAAGGACATTGCAGGGTGAAACAGGCATTGATAAAAGATAAGAGATATCCGGGGCTTTATCTGCTGCCGTGTGCACAGACCCGGGATAAGACAGCGGTCAATCCTGAGCAGATGCGGAAGCTGACTGCACAGCTTAAAGAACAGTTTGATTACATATTGCTGGATTGTCCGGCAGGAATTGAGCGTGGCTTTCAAAATGCTATTGCGGGCGCGGACAGAGCGATTGTTGTCACGACACCGGAGGTGTCGGCAATCCGTGATGCCGACCGGATTATAGGACTTTTACATGCATATGAAGTCGGCAGAGTGGAACTGGTGGTCAACCGGCTCCGGAGTGAAATGATAAGGCGCGGAGACATGATGAGCGTTGCGGATGTTGTGGATATTTTGTCCGTGGATCTGCTGGGAGCCGTCTATGATGACGAAGAGGTTGTGGTCTCCACCAATCACGGAGAACCGCTTGTGTGCGGACAGAGCATAGCGGGAAGAGCTTATATGAATATTTGTAACAGAATCCTGGGAGAAGAGGTTCCGATTTTTGATCCGGAAAAAGAAAAATCTGTATGGTTTCGCTTTGCGGGCATATTCCAGAAAAATTAAGGAGGGTCAAAAGGATGAGCATAAAAGGTTTGTTTCATAAGAAAAAATCAAAAGATGTAGCAAAGGACAGACTAAAGATTCTCCTCATATCCGACCGGTTCAACTGTTCTCCGGAAATGATGGAGCTGATTAAAAAGGATATTGCAAAGGTTTTGTCAAGATATATACAGATAGAGCCGGGGAAAATGGAAATAGAAGTCAGTAAACGTAAAATAAATGTATTTTGGTGAGAAGATGCTAAAGAGATATCGTGTCAGAGATTATGATTTTAAATTAATACTTATGCTGATTGCACTGACGGTCATTGGAATTCTTGTAATCGGAAGTGCAAATGAGTCGTATCAGTCAAAACAGATTCTGGGATTTGTCATGGGACTATTCCTGATGGTGGTAATTTCGCTGTTTGATTATTCGACATTCCTGAGATTTTACTGGGTCATATATGTCGTCAACGTGCTTTTGCTTCTTCTGGTAGAGTTTTTCGGCGAGTCGTCCAACAACGCACAGCGATGGGTGTCCATTGCGGGAATACGTTTTCAGCCGTCGGAGACAGCCAAAATTATGTTGATTTTATTTTATGCACAGTTTATTATGAAACATAAGGAGAAAATCAGTTCTCTGAAGACGATACTTACTATGATTGCATTGCTCGCGCCGCCGCTTTTGCTGATTTACAGGCAGCCGGACCTTTCTACGAGCATTATGATTGGTTTGTTGTTTTGTGCCCTTCTTTTTATCGGAGGGCTGAGTTATAAGATTATATTTGGTGTCCTTGTTGTCGTCATACCTTCGGCGATTATTTTCCTCGCCATTGTGCTTCAGCCGGACCAGGAGCTGATTCAGGAGTATCAGCAGACCAGAATTCTGGCATGGCTGAATCCGGAAGAGTATGCGACGACAGAAGGGTATCAGCAGGACAACTCGAAGATTGCGATAGGAAGCGGGCAGTTGTTTGGAAAAGGACTGAATAACAATGAAATCAGTTCCGTGAAAAACGGCAATTTTATCTCGGAACCGCAGACAGACTTTATTTTTGCAATCGTGGGTGAAGAGCTTGGTTTTGCAGGCGGATGTGCGGTGATTGTGCTGTTGTTGTTCATCACGCTGGACTGCCTGATGACGGCGAGAAGGGCGAAGGATATTGCAGGAACCCTGATTGCCTCGGGTATGGCAACCCTGATAGGCTTTCAGAGTTTTATTAATATCTCTGTTGCCACGGGAGTGTTGCCGAATACCGGAATTCCGTTGCCGTTTGTGAGTTATGGATTAACATCGCTGCTGAGTCTGTATATAGGTATGGGGTTTGTTTTAAATGTCAGACTGCAGTGTGTCAGAAAATACACGTAAGAGAGGGTGTTTTATATGAATATTGCACTTATCGCACATGATGCGAAAAAGAAACTGATGCAGAATTTCTGTATTGCATACAGAGGTATATTGAGTAAGAATGAATTGTATGCCACAGGTACTACCGGTCGTCTGATTGAGGAGGTAACGAATTTAAGTATTCACAAATATCTGGCAGGGCATCTGGGAGGAGAACAGCAGCTTGGCGCACAGATAGAGCATAATCAGATTGACCTTGTCATCTTTCTTCGTGACCCTTACACACAAAAAATTCACGAGCCGGATGTCAACAACCTTGTCCGCCTGTGTGACATGCATAATATTCCGCTTGCAACCAACCTTGCAACAGCGGAATTGTTGATTAAATCTTTGAGCAGAGGAGACCTTGAGTGGCGTGAGATGTACAAGTAATACATACATACGAATTGCAATTTTTGTGCTTTCCTGCCTGCTTCTGACAGGCTGCGGAGGGAGCGGACTTCCGATGGAATACGATTCGGAGGGGAATGTAAGTGCGTACCGTTTTGAAAAGAGCGGTCTTGCTTCCGGTGATGAGAAAAAGGCATCTGCATTTGCTGCCGGATTATGCCTAAGGGATGAAAACACGGTTTCTTCCAACGCAGTGGATCTTTCTCAGGCGTTGTCGGGTGTACTGTGCGATATCAATGAAAATCGCATTATATATGCAAAGGACGAGAATCTCCAGCTTGCTCCTGCCAGTCTGACAAAGGTGCTCACGGCACTTGTCGCGCTGAAAAATGCGGAGCTTGATATGACACTCACTGCTTCGGAGAATGTTAAGATTAATGAAAGCGGTGCAACTCTGCTCGGTCTGGAGCCGGGGGATACAATGACCCTTGATCAGGCTTTGCATGCACTCTTGATGCAGTCGGCAAATGATGTTGCAATTATGATTGCTGAGAATATTGCCGGCAGTGAGGAAGCGTTCTGTGAAATGATGAATGCTGAGGCAAAGTCGCTTGGAGCCACGAATTCCGAGTTTAAAAATCCGCATGGTCTCACCGTGGACGGACATTATTCATGCGCATATGATATCTATCTGATTTTTCAGGAAGCCATGAAGTATCCGGAATTTACGCAGATTATTAACCAGGATATGTATGAGACGATTTATCACGACGCGGAGGGCAATGCGAAAGAGTATTCCTGTACGACCACCAATCTGTTTTTGCGCGGCGATTATACATCGCCTGAGGGCATCACTGTAATCGGCGGAAAAACGGGAACGACGACAGCGGCAAGAAACTGTCTTGTGCTTCTCTCAAAGGATTCTTCGGGAAATCCGTATGTCTCCGTAATTTTAAACTGCAGCGAGAGACAATATTTATATCAGGAAATGGCAGAGCTCCTTAAACAAATTTAATTTGGCACAGATGTATAAAAAAAGTGGAAAATGGTTGTTTTTTATTAGGATATAATTTATAATAATCAATATCGGATGGTGGCGTAGAAACAACAATTTGCACAAATTTCCGAAATGACACATATCAATAGGAGGGCTTACATATGGTTCAGTTAATTGTCGGTAATAAGGGTAAAGGAAAAACAAAACATCTCTTGGATAAGGTAAACTCACAGGTACTGGATGCTACCGGTAATATCGTATACATTGATAAGAATACCAAGCATATGTATGAACTGAATAATAAAGTCAGATTAATTGACGTATCTGATTATATGGTTACAACCAGTGAAGAATTTATCGGATTCCTCTGCGGAATCATTTCACAGGATCATGACTTACAGATGATGTTCCTGGATAACTTCTTAAGTATTTCATATTTAGACGGTAAGGATATGACACCGGTTGTTGACAAGCTTGAGAAACTCGGCGAGAATTTTGGTATTGACTTCGTGCTCAGCGTTGGAGTAAATGCGGAAGAACTGCCGGAGGCGTTGAAAGAGAAGGTTATCGTATCTTTATAAAGTAAGAATGAATATCAGGCCTCGGATCCATGTCCGGGGCTTTTTCTTGAGGAGATTGAAGTGGCGGGAAGAAACAACAAAATTACCAATATATCAGAATACAGAGCCGGAAAAATTCACATGAATCCGGGTATCATAGTGTTTGCAGTGATTCTTGTCTATATGATTATCTGTGTAATCATGTATTTTAATACCAAACATATTGTCGGATATGAGGTTGTAGAGGGCTCGCTCAGTGTTCCGAATGTATACGAAGGAATTGCTCTACGGGATGAAACGGTTTATCAGGTGAGCGGAACCGGATATATCAATTTCTTTGCCAGAGAGTCCGAGCATGTTGCATGTGGCGATTTGATTTATACGCTGGACAGCTCCGGAAAAATTGCGGAGATGATGGAGGCGAGTGATGAGGAAATCCTTTTTTCAGACAGAGATTTGAATGATATAAAAAATAATATCATCCATTTTCAAAATGCTTTTTCTTCAAAGGAGTTTTCAAAGGTTTATGATTTTAAGGGACAGGTGGACGGAATGGCACTGAAGCTGTCCAATTATAATATGCTCAGCAACATCAATTCCCTTCTCGGAAAGTCTGCAGACAACGTATCCTTCCAGTATGCGCCGACCAGCGGAGTTGTCGTGTACGGGATAGACGGCTATGAGGCTTTGGAGCCTGAAGCAGTCAACAAGGGAATGTTCGGGGATGAGAAAAAAGAACAGATTCAGCTTGAAGCCAATCAGCTTGCAAGCCCGCAGGATAATGCATATAAAATTCTGAAATCCGAGAACTGGTCCATTGTAATTCCGATGGAGAAAGAGCGGGCAAATGAACTGCTTGAGGAGGAATATGTAGAGGTTAAGTTTTTGAAAAATCAGTATACCTCATGGGCGAAGGTCAACGTTCTTGATAATGCGGACGGAACATACCTGAAACTGGATTTTACCAATTCCATGATTACCTTTGCCACGGACAGATATATTGACCTGGAGATTCTTTATCAGCAGGAAAAGGGGCTAAAGGTTCCAAACAGTGCGATTGCGCAGCAGGAATTTTTTCTGATACCGATTTCGTATCGTCAGGATTCAACGGAAGGCGGAACGACAGGTAAGTTTTTGCGTGAAAGCTATAATGAAGATGGCGAGCTTATCACCAAAAATATAGAGGCAAAAATTTATTATGCGGACGAAGAATATTACTATGTGGATACGAGCAATTTTAAGATAGGCGATTACATCTGCCAAACGGATTCTTCACAGAAAATGCAGATTAGTAAGGTGGGAACATTGATTGGTGTATATAATATCAACAAGGGTTATGCGGATTTTACATCGATAACGATATTGTATTCCAATGAGGAGTATTCTGTTGTGAAATCAAACACGACTTATGGTCTGTCGGAGTACGACTATATTGTACTGGATGCATCTACCGTAAATGCAGATGATTTTATCTATGAATAAAAAGAGGAAGAAGTATGTTAAGAGAAAATTATGATGATGTGGAAAAAGAAATAGCCGAAGCATGCAGCCGTGTAGGAAGAGCAAAAGAAGATGTAAGGCTGATTGCGGTGAGTAAGACGAAGCCGATGAGCATGATTGAGGAGTTGTATGAGCACGGATGCAGGGATTTCGGAGAAAACAAGGTACAGGAATTAGTAGAAAAATATGAGGCATTGCCAAAGGATATACGCTGGCATATGATTGGGCATTTACAGCGCAACAAGGTAAAGTATATTGTGGATAAGGTCTATCTGATTCATAGCGTGGATTCCTTGCGACTTGCGGAGGAAATCAGCAGAGAAGCGGTAAAAAAACAGGTGACGGTGCAAATTCTCATTGAGGTGAATGTGGCACAGGAGGAATCGAAATTCGGGCTTAAGACAGAGGAGACCGAAGAGCTGGTGGAGGCTGTTTCAAAATTGCCGGGTATCCGCGTAAAGGGACTGATGACAATTGCTCCGTATGTTGAAAATGCAGAGGAAAATCGACAGTATTTCCAAAAATTAAAACAATTATCTGTTGACATAATGCGTAAAAACATTGATAATGTAGCTATGGATTTTCTCTCCATGGGTATGAGCGGCGATTACTGCGTTGCGGTAGAGGAAGGTGCTACTTATGTCAGAGTCGGTACATATATTTTCGGAGAGAGAGATTACAGTCAGAAAAAGGATAATGTGTAAGGAGAAATATCATGGTATTAGATAAGTTAATCAGTTCAATGAAATTAAATCCGGATGAATATGACGAATATGATGATGAATATGATACAGATGAAGAATATGTAGAAGAAAGACCTAAGAAGAAAGTATTCACCAGACAGGATGAAGAAGAATACGAGGACGAGCTTCCGAAGGCGAAGCCGTCACCAAAAGTAACACCTATGAAACAACAGCCGAAAAGAGGGGTGAGTGGAATGGAAGTTTGCGTAATTAAACCAACAACAGTAGAGGATGCAAGAGAGATTACAGAGACCTTGCTTGCAAACAGAACCGTAGTTCTCAATCTTGAAGGACTGGATGTGGATGTAGCGCAGAGAATTATTGATTTTACATCAGGTTCATGTTTTGCGATTGCCGGTAACTTACAGAAGATTTCACATTATATCTTTATCATTACTCCGGCAAGTGTTGATATTTCGGGCGATTTTCAAGATATTCTGGCCGGATCCTTTGATGTTCCGTCCATTAATTCTGAAATATAAGTCGCAGATGAGTGGTTAAAAGAACATATATAAGATATCTGCAAAACTTCCTGTCCTTGGGCAGGAAGTTTTGTTCAGTCATAAGGAGGAAACAGATTGATTACCGAATTAGAAAGTTATGTGATGCCGGTCAGCAAAGACAAGAAATTTTGCTATCCGATTTTATTTGAAGAAAATTTTGATGCTCTTTCAGAAGCCTTTCAGGAGTATGAACTGTCACCGGCGAAGATTTGTATTGTTACGGATTCCAATGTGGAGCCGCTTTATGCAGCGTTGGTAAAAAAAGAGCTTGAAAAAGTATGTAACACCTGTATGATATATTCTTTCCCGGCAGGAGAAGAAAGCAAGAATCTTGAGGTGGTACAGAAGCTGTATGCATTTCTTATTGAGAATCATTTTGAGAGAAAGGATATGCTTGTGGCACTCGGAGGAGGTGTCGTGGGAGATTTGACCGGATTTACGGCTGCGACCTATCTCAGGGGCATTTCGTATGTGCAGATTCCGACGACTCTGCTTGCGCAGGTTGACAGCAGTATCGGAGGAAAAACAGGAGTTGATTTTTCACAGTATAAAAACATGGTAGGCGCGTTTTATATGCCGAAGCTGGTTTATATGAACTTAAATACACTTTCCACACTCCCTGAGAGACAGTTTTATGCAGGGATGGCAGAGGTCTTGAAATCAGCCCTGATTAAGGATGGTATGTTTTACGGATGGATTATCAACAATCTCTACGAGGTTTATGAAAAGGATCCGGAAGTGATCCGTCTTATGGTATATAACTGCTGTAATATCAAACGCCTTGTTGTGGAGAAGGACTGGGCCGAGACGGGAGACAGGGCACTTCTCAACTTCGGACATACGATTGGCCACGCGATTGAAAAGGCGAAGGGCTTTGAACTGCTTCACGGCGAATGTGTGGCACTTGGTATGGTGGCAGCATCTTTTATCGCGTATAAGAGGCAGCTTCTCACCTTTGATGAGTATTATGAAATCAGAGATATGTTTGTTCCGTTCAATCTTCCGATTACAGTGGAGGATATCCGTCCGGAGGAAATTGTGGAGCTGACGAAAAGCGATAAGAAGATGGAAGACGGAAAAATCAAGTTTATTCTGTTGAAAAAAATAGGTAAGGCCTTTATCGATACGACCGTGACAGAAGAAGAACTGATCATGGGTATCAATGAAATTTATGTGAGCGACGAGGAAAAATATGAGTAAAAAGACTGCTTCCGGTAAGAAAAAAATAATACAGCTTTTGATGGATTTTGTGGCGTTTTCCATTTTGGTTCTTGCAGATCAGGTGACGAAATATTTGGCGGTCAGCAAACTGAAGGAGCAGCCGGCAGTTTCGATTATTCAGGATGTATTTGAACTGAGATATCTCGAAAACAGAGGGGCAGCGTTTGGAATGCTTCAGAATGGGAAGGTCTTTTTTGTCTTTGCAGCGGTGGTTATGCTGACAGCGATTATTTTCGTGCTTATTAAAGCTCCGGTTTCCCGCAAATACAGACCGTGGCATGTGTTTCTTGTGATGATTGCAGCCGGCGGTATCGGAAATATGTTAGACAGGCTCAGATTTGATTATGTGATTGACTTTTTCTATTTCAGTCTGATAGATTTCCCGATTTTTAATGTGGCGGATATTTTTGTGTCGGTCGGAACTGTACTTTTTGCTGTGTTTATTCTGTTTTTCTGTAAAGAAGAAGATTTGACATTTATTTCTCTGAGTATTCAGAAAAAGAACACGTATCGCGGTGTGAAATAGGCAGAGGGCATATGAACGGGAAAGAAGAAAAAATAGTTATTGATATATCAGCCGATGCAGAGGAGGAGAGGATTGATAAGCTCCTGGCACGGAGTATGGATACGCTATCGAGATCCTTCCTTCAAAAGCTTTTAAAAGACGGAAATGTATCTGTAAACGGCAAAACTGTCAAGGCAAATTACAGAGTCAAAGACGGTGACCGGGTTGAGTTTTTTGTTCCGCCTGCAGTTGAGCCGGATATTTTACCTGAGGATATTCCGCTGACGGTTTTATATGAGGACGAGGACGTTCTTGTGGTGGATAAGCCAAAGGGCATGGTGGTACATCCGGCTGCCGGGCATTACACGGGAAC
Source organism: uncultured Kineothrix sp. (assembly GCA_964519385.1). Classification (GTDB taxonomy): domain Bacteria; phylum Bacillota; class Clostridia; order Lachnospirales; family Lachnospiraceae; genus SVFI01. The sequence continues at coordinate 64,428 of CAZFLR010000002.1, read as the reverse complement.
GCTTGTCAATGCGGTTATGTTTCACTGTAAGGAGAATCTCTCAGGCATAAACGGTGTTTTAAGACCGGGTATCGTACACAGAATAGACATGGATACGACCGGCTCCATATTGATATGTAAAAATGACTTTGCGCATAATGCAATTGCACAGCAGCTCAAGGAGCACAGTATATGCAGGAGATACCGGGCGATTGTGTGCGGAGTTATCGGGGAGGATGAAGGAACGGTCTGCGCGCCGATCGGACGCGATAAGAAAGACAGAAAGAAGATGGCGATAACACCGGATGGAAAAGAGGCGGTAACGCACTATAAGGTGCTTGAAAGATTTAAGGAGCACACTTATATTGAGTGTCGTCTGGAAACCGGACGCACACATCAGATTCGTGTTCACATGGCATTCAAAGGACATCCGCTTCTCGGTGATGAGGTTTACGGAAGAGGAAAAAGTAAGTATCGTTGTCAGGGACAATGCCTTCATGCCATGATTCTGGGATTTGTACATCCCACAACCGGCGAATATATTGAAACAACGGCTCAGCTTCCGGATTATTTTCAGCATCTGCTTGAGATTTTATAGGCAGAACTAAGGGAAGAAGCCCGAAAGGTAAATGGATGAATAAAAATGAATTTATAACTTTTTGCGAAAATAAGTATATTTATCTCGATGGAGCGACAGGCTCCAATCTGCAGTCAAAGGGACTGAGTCCCGGAGAATGCCCGGAAATGTGGATTCTGGAGCATCCTGAGGCACTGCTTGAGCTGCAGAGAGCCTTTGTCGAGGCGGGAACCAATATTTTATATGCGCCGACTTTTACGGCTAACCGGATAAAACTGGCAGAATACGGTATAGAAGACAGGCTGGATGAAATCAATCATAAGCTGGTGGCATTGTCGAAAGAGGCTGCGGGTAAAGAGGTACTGGTAGCCGGAGATATCACGATGACGGGTCAGCAGCTTGCGCCGGTCGGGACGATGGACTTTGAGGATTTGATAGACATATACAAAGAGCAGATAACCTCGCTGGTATCTGCAGGGGCAGATTTGCTGGTGATTGAGACCATGATGAGCCTGCAGGAGGCAAGAGCAGCCCTGATTGCTGCGAAGGAAACCTGTGATTTGCCTGTCATGGTGACACTGACCTTTGAGGCGGATGGAAAAACTTTGTTTGGAACGGATCCGGCGACGGCGATGGTGGTATTGCAGTCACTAGGAGCATCCGCAGTCGGAGTAAACTGTTCCACGGGACCGGAAGCTATGGCTCAGATAGTCAGATGTATGCATGAGGTGGCGGAGGTTCCTGTAATCGCAAAGCCGAATGCCGGACTTCCGAAGCTTGGTGCAGACGGAAAGACAGTATATGATATGGATGCAGAAAGCTTTGGCACGCAGATGAAGCTTCTGGCCGAGGCAGGTGCCTCGATTTTGGGAGGCTGCTGCGGAACAACGCCCGCACATATCGCCGGACTTGTCCGGGAGACGAAGGATTTATATAATATATACGGACAGAAAACCGGAGAACATGTTGGCAGGAGATATCTTGCAAGCGAGAGAAAGACTCTCAGTTTCGGTCTGGATGATAAATTTATTCTGATAGGTGAGCGTATCAATCCGACAGGAAAGAAAAAGTTTCAGGAATTGATACGAAACGGTGATTTTTCAATGATTGAGCAGTTTGTGGCCCAGCAGGAGAACGGTGGAGCACAGATTCTTGATATCAATATGGGAATGAGCGGAATTGATGAAAAAGAGACACTTCTTCAGGTAATGGAGGAGGTTTCCATGCTGACAACGCTTCCGCTTTGTATTGATTCTTCCTATGTTGAGGTGCAGGAAAGTGCACTTCGCAGATATCCCGGAAGAGCTTTGATTAACTCGATTTCTTATGAAAAAGAAAAGTTTGAAAAGCTTTTGCCGCTTGCCAAAAAATATGGTGCCATGTTTATTCTGCTCCCGCTTTCCGATGAAGGACTTCCGGGTTCTTTGGAGGAAAAGAAAGAAATCATACACAAAATCATGGAACGCGCGCTTGAACTTGGCATGAAGAAGGAAGATATCATTGTGGATGGTCTTGTGGCAACGGTGGGTGCCAATCCGAATGCGGCTCTTGAGACGATTGAGACCATTCGCTATTGTAAGAGTCTCGGACTGGCAACGGTCTGCGGACTATCCAATATATCGTTCGGACTGCCGGAAAGAGGGTATATCAATTCTACATTTTTGACAATGGCGATTGCAAACGGTCTGACGATGGCAATTGCAAATCCGAATCAGGAGCTGCTGACAAGCTCCATGCTTGCCGCGGATCTTCTGCTTGGCAAGGAAGGCGCGGATCTGGCTTATATTTCAGAGATGAATGCCAGAAAAGAAAGGGCGGCTCAGACGCAGGGAGCAGGCAACGGACAGGAGGACAAAGGAGTGGATGAAGAGCAGCTATCCCCGCAGGATAAGGTCTACCGGGCTGTGCTGAAGGGAAATAAAAAGCAGATAATCGCGCTGACCGGGGAATGTATTTCCTCGGGAGTCGGAGCAAAAGAGCTTTTGGATGAAACGCTGCTTAAAGCAATCAATGATGTCGGTGATTTGTTTGACAAGGGGATTTATTTTCTGCCACAGTTGATTGCAGGAGCGGAAGCAATGAAAATGGCTGTGGAATATATCGAGCCGATGTTGCTTCAGAACAGTGAGATAACCGACAGGGCGACGATTGTAATTGCGACTGTGGAGGGAGATATCCATGATATCGGAAAAAATCTGGTCGCATTGATGCTGAAAAACTATGGCTTCAGGGTCATAGACCTTGGCAAGGATGTACCAAAGGAAAAAATTGTCGATACGGCCATTGCAGAGAACGCAAAAATTATAGGGCTGTCGGCACTGATGACAACGACAATGCAGCAGATGAAGGTTGTCATTGATTATGCCAAAGAGAGAGACCTGGATGCTAAATTTATGATTGGCGGAGCGGTTATCACACAGGAATATGCAGATGAAATCGGTGCGGACGGATACGCGAAGGATGCATCGGATGCTGTAAAAGTAGCAATGAAATTATCAGAAGCAGAATAAAGATTGAAAAACAGAGGTGAATATATGTTAGGAGCAGATGCAATGGTAAAATGTCTGGAGATGGAGGGAGTGACTTCTGTTTTCGGATATCCGGGAGTGGCGATTTGTCCGTTTTATAACAGTATTTTAAATTCAAAGATTGAGAGTGTACTTGTCCGCACGGAGCAAAATGCAGCACATGCAGCGAGTGGTATGTACAGGGTATCGGGAAAGGTCGGTGTTTGTGCCGTGACGAGCGGACCGGGAGCAACCAATCTGATTACAGGTATCGCGACGGCATTCGCAGATTCCATTCCGATGATTTGTATTACAGGGCAGGTAGACAGTGAGCTCCTCGGAAGTGATGTATTTCAGGAAGCGGACATCACGGGAGCTGTGGAAAGCTTTGTAAAGTACAGTTATCTTGTACGTGATGTGGATGATATTCCGCGCATTTTCAAAGAGGCATTTCACATCGCAACAACCGGAAGAAAAGGACCTGTTCTTATCGATGTTCCGATTGATGTCCAAAATGCGACGATTTCCAAATTCAAATATCCGGATGAAGTCAGACTTCGTACATATAAGCCGACAGTTAAGGGAAATATGGCACAGATTAAAAAAGTGGTCAAAGAACTTTCGCAGGCAAAGCGTCCGCTGATTTGTGCAGGCGGTGGTGTTCTTCTGGCAGATGCTAGAAAAGAACTGCTTGATTTTTCCCACAAATTTAACATCCCGGTTGTTTCTACCATGATGGGAATCGGTGTGATGCCGACGGAAGATGAAATGTATTACGGAATGGTGGGAAATAACGGAAAATTATATGCAAACAGAGCAATGAATGACTGTGATTTGCTTATTATGGTCGGTGCCCGTGTGGCGGACCGTGCAATCAGTCAGCCGGATCTTATTATCAGCAACAAGCTTTTGGTACATATCGATGTCGATCCTGCGGAAATCGGTAAAAATGTGGGACCGCATATTCCGCTTGTAGGTGACTGTAAATCCATTTTTGAGGATTTGCTCGAACAGGATATTGTGGGGGATTACACACAGTGGAAGAAAACACTGGATGAATATGTGGAGACAATGCAGAAAAAACGCACGGTTTCACCGGAATTCGTAGACCCGGCTGCTTTTATCCGCATGCTTTCCGCAAAGCTTCCGGAGAATGCGGTTTATGTGGCGGATGTCGGACAGAATCAGATTTGGTCCTGCGGATATCATATCGTAAAACAAGGCGATTTTCTTACTTCCGGGGGAATGGGAACGATGGGTTATTCCATTCCGGCGGCTATGGGTGCAAAATACAGTATGCGTGATAGAGAAGTTGTTGCAGTCTGTGGTGATGGCTCTTTCCAGATGTCCATGATGGAGCTCGCAACGATGCGCCAGTACGATATCCGTTCTAAGATTATTGTGCTTCGGAACAATTACCTCGGAATGGTGCGTCAGTATCAGCATTTTACATATGATGACAATTATTCCGTGGTGGATCTTACCGGAAGTCCGCAGCTTTCCTCTATCGCTGCAGCTTATGATATGCCATATTTCCTTGTGAAGAACGGAAATGACATGGAGCAGCAGATTGATGCATTCCTGAAAGAGGACAAGGCATGTCTCATGGAATGCCTCATCGATCCGATGGATCTTGTATAAGGAGGATATGACAATGAAGAAAATTTATTCTATTTCCGTAGAAAACAGATCGGGTGTACTGTGCAAGGTCGCAGGTTTGTTTTCAAGAAGATGTTTCAATATTGACTCTCTGGCAGTCGGTGAAACCGATCACCCGGACATTTCCTGTATGACGATTGTCAGCAGCGGTAATCAGAGAACTCTGGAGCAGATTGAGAAACAGCTCAATAAAAAGCTGGACATTATCAAGGTGCGAACCTTTAAGGAAGAACAGAGTATTTCAAGGGAGCTTATGCTCATGAAGGTCAAATATAACCGCACAAACCGGAAAGATATTATGGAAATCTGTGATATCCTGAAAGCAGAAATTGTAGATATGTCCAAAAGTTATATGATGATTCAGCTCTGTGATACGCCTGAACGCATAAAACTGCTGATTCAGATGATGAATTCCATCAGCGTTGTGGAATGTGCGAGAACAGGAACTCTGGCACTTATCAAATGTGCCGAAAATGAATAATAAGTATTTGTGCGATAACCCAAGGTTATGACGTGCATGAAACAATGTCATACGTTGACAAAGAACATAAACTACTGATACAATGCTGATAAAGCAAAAAAGAAAGGGTATGAAAACCAGATGCAGAAAAAGGTGTTTCAGATTTTAGTAGACAATACCTCAGGAGTTCTGAGCCGTATTTCCGGTCTTTTCAGCCGAAGAGGTTACAATATTGAAAGTATCACGGCAGGTACAACGGCAGATCCGCGTTACACACGTATTACGATTGTGGCAAGCGGTGATGATGCGATTCTTGACCAGATTGAGAAGCAGCTTTCCAAGTTGGTGGATGTGAGGGATATTAAGGAACTGAAACCGGAATGCAGCGTATACAGAGAGCTGGCCATGGTCAAGGTAAAAGCGGATGACATGCAGCGTCAGGGACTGATTTCCATTGCAGATATTTTCCGTGCAAAGATTATCGATGTAGCCAGAGACAGTCTTATGATTGAGCTTACCGGTACGCAGGAAAAAATTGAAGCGTTCATGAATCTGCTTGGAGGATATGAAATTTTAGAACTTGCAAGAACCGGTATCGCAGGTCTTGGCCGCGGAACGGAAAACGTTACATATTTAGATGATTAAATGGTGAAAGACTTATATTCCAGTCACGTAAGGTAATGCTGCAACAGGCAGTTATCTATAAAAGATTAAACATTTCAGGAGGAGATAAAAATGTCACAGGAAGCTAAAATTTATTATCAGGAAGACTGCAATCTTGCAGCATTAGAGGGAAAGACAATCGCAGTTATCGGCTACGGAAGCCAGGGTCATGCACATGCGTTAAATGCAAAAGAATCAGGCTGTAACGTAATTATCGGTCTTTACGAAGGCTCTAAATCATGGGCAAAGGCTGAGGCTCAGGGATTTGAAGTTTACACTGCAGCAGAAGCAGCAAAGAAGGCTGACGTTATCATGATTCTTATCAATGATGAATTACAGGCAGATATGTACAAAAAGGATATCGAGCCAAATCTGGAAGCAGGAAACATGTTAATGTTTGCTCATGGTTTCAATATTCATTACGGATGTATCACACCGCCTGCTGATGTAGATGTTACCATGATTGCTCCGAAAGGACCTGGTCATACAGTAAGAAGCGAGTATCAGGTAGGTAAAGGTGTTCCTTGTCTGGTTGCCGTTCATCAGGATGCAACAGGAAAGGCTCTTGAAAAAGCACTGGCTTACGCACTCGCAATCGGCGGCGCAAGAGCAGGTGTTCTTGAGACAACTTTCCGTACAGAGACAGAGACAGACCTGTTCGGTGAGCAGGCAGTTCTTTGCGGAGGTGTCTGTGCACTTATGCAGGCTGGATTTGAAACACTGACAGAAGCAGGTTATGATCCGAGAAATGCATACTTTGAGTGTATCCATGAGATGAAACTGATCGTTGATTTGATTTACCAGTCAGGTTTTGCCGGAATGAGATATTCCATTTCAAACACAGCAGAGTACGGCGATTACATCACAGGTCCTAAGATTGTTACAGAAGAGACAAAGAAAGCAATGAAGAAGGTGCTTTCCGATATTCAGGACGGCTCTTTTGCAAAAGAATTCTTACTTGACATGTCAAACGCAGGACGTCAGGTACACTTCAAAGCAATGAGAAAACTCGCAGCAGAGCATCCGGCTGAGAAGGTTGGTGAAGAGGTTCGTAAGCTTTACAGTTGGAATGGCGAAGACAAGCTTATCAACAACTAATTGAAAACGTATTTGAGACAGCAGGCATTTTAGCCTGCTGTTTTTTGTTGTTTTTTTGAAAAATCGTGGTATACTCATACTTGGTGGGTCAGAAGGGCTGAGGAAGAGTTTGACAGATGACCGTGTACAAAAAAGACCCAAGGTACATAAGATAATAAAAACATACGAGGTAGCGATATGATTTATAATAATGTATTAGACTGTATGGGACAGACACCGCTTATCCGGCTTAACAGAATGGCGGACCCGGATGGGGCAGAGGTTTTGGTAAAATTTGAAGGACTCAACGTCGGAGGTTCTATCAAGACAAGAACTGCTTACAATATGATTAAGAAAGCAGAAAAGGACGGTATCATCCACAAGGATACGATTATCGTTGAGCCGACAAGCGGAAATCAAGGAATCGGTCTTGCGCTTATAGGTGCAGTAAGGGGCTACAGAACGATTATTATTATGCCTGATTCCGTGAGTGAAGAGCGCAGAAAGCTTGTAAGACATTATGGTGCGGAAGTGGTTCTGGTGCATGATGCGGGAAATATAGGTGACTGTATTGATGAATGTATGCAGATGGCATACAAAATGGCAGAGGAAGATCCGAATGTCTATGTTCCGCAGCAGTTTGAAAATCCGGCAAATCCGCTGGTGCATAAGCATCATACCGGACTTGAGATATTGGAACAGGTGGCAGGACCGGTGGATGGTTTCTGTTCGGGAATTGGTACCGGAGGAACGATAAGCGGAATCGGAGAGGTTTTAAAAAGACAGAATCCTGATGTGGAGATTTGGGCAGTGGAACCTGAAAATGCTGCAATTCTTGCAGGCGGAACCATAGGAACACATCTTCAGATGGGAATCGGAGACGGACTGATACCGAAAAATTTAAATCAAGAAATTTATGATGATGTATACATTGTTTCGGATGAAGAGGCACTTCGCACGGCAAAGGACCTTGCAAGACTGGAGGGACTGATGTGCGGAATCAGTAGCGGAACAAATGTGGCTGCAGCATTAAAGCTTGCCAAGAAATTAGGAAAAGGCAAGACAGTCGTAACTGTCCTGCCCGATACGGCGGAACGCTATTTTTCAACACCGCTGTTTGAAAACGAGTAATTATTAAGATTCATTTCCTATTTTTTCCGTGAAATAGGAAATGAATTTTTTCATGGCATCCGTCATGATGGTATCATCCTTGTAGACAAGTCCGATTTTGCGCTTTGGAATGGTACGGCGGAAGGACAATTCCTTTAAAGTACCGTTTTTCAGGTCGTCCGTAACAAAGTCCTTGATGACACAGGCAATTCCGAGGTCGATGCGTGCAAGCTCAATCAGGAGATCCATGGTGTTAATTTCAATTATGTTACTCATGGAAATCTGATTTGACGAAAGATAAGTGTCTACATATTTGCGGGAAATATTCTCTTTGTTCAGCATCATAAAGGTGGCGTTATTTAAGATGGCACCTTTATCATTTCCTTCCCGAATGCGGAGATTTTCAAGATACCGATCCGTGGTGACGAATGTATCCTGGATTTCACGAAAAGGAATGTAGGTCAGTTCACCCGGCTGGGAAGGAATACCCACAATTCCGATATCGGTAACAGAGCTGTCGATATCCCGTATGGTTTCGAGAGAAGGGTGACAGGTGATGGTAACCTTAATATGAGGGTTATCCTTGACAAACTGTTGAAGATACGGGAGAAGAACGTATTTGCAGAGTGTGATGCTGACACCGATTGAGAGCTGGGATACACCGAGTTCGTTGACACGTTTAATCTGTTCTTCGCCATGGCGGATTGCAGAGAAAGCCGTGCGTACCTGTTCGTATAACAGTTCGCCTTCCATGGTCAGTGTGACCCCTCTTGAGGAACGGTGAAACAATTGTACGTCAAGGCTCTGTTCCAGCTTGGATATAGCCTTGCTGATGGCCGGCTGGCTGATATAGAGTTCTTTGGCAGCACCGGAAATATTTTTGTGCTGTGCCACGGTATAAAATATGTAGTACAGATTTAAATTTGCATCCATGGTTACGATTCCTTTCTGCTGGAGATTTCTCCCCCCGGTGAAAAATCAATGGTTATAATAATCATATAATATCATAATTTAAAATTATAGTAAATATAAACAATATGTATTTTATTTATAGAAAAAAGTTTGCTATACTCGTAGCATAGAAGTAATAGGAGGTTTTAGTCGATGGGAATGACAATGACACAAAAGATCCTCGCAGCACATGCAGGTCTTGAAAGCGTAGAAGCAGGACAACTGATTGAGGCGGATTTGGATCTTGTTCTCGGAAATGATATAACAAGTCCGGTCGCAATTAAGGAAATGAGCAAAATGAAAGTGGACGGAGTGTTTGATAAAGATAAAATCGCACTGGTTCCGGATCATTTTGTACCGAATAAAGATATTAAATCGGCAGAGCATTGTAAGTGTGTGCGTGAATTTGCATATCGCAACCAAATTACGAATTATTTTGAAGTGGGACAGATGGGCATCGAGCATGCGCTTCTTCCGGAAAAGGGACTGACCGTGGCCGGTGATGTGATTATCGGTGCGGATTCGCATACATGTACATACGGCGCACTCGGCGCGTTCTCGACGGGTGTCGGAAGCACGGATATGGCTGCCGGAATGGCGACCGGAAAAGCATGGTTTAAGGTTCCGGGCGCAATTAAATTTAATCTGACAGGTAAGCTCCCGAAATATGTAAGCGGTAAAGATATTATTCTGCATATTATCGGTATGATCGGCGTTGACGGGGCACTTTATAAATCTATGGAGTTTGTCGGTGACGGAATTGCAAATCTCTCTATGGATGACCGTTTTACGATTGCCAACATGGCAATTGAGGCCGGCGGAAAGAATGGTATTTTTCCGGTGGATGAGAAGGCAGTTGCTTACATGAAAGAGCATTCAACAAGAGATTTTAAAGTGTATGAGGCAGATGAAGATGCTGTTTATGATGCAGAGTATACCATTGATTTAAGTACGCTGAAGTCAACAGTTGCTTTCCCGCATCTTCCGGAAAATACGCATACGATAGATGAAATTGATAAGGATATAAAGATTGACCAGGTTGTAATCGGTTCATGTACGAACGGCCGGCTGGATGACCTTCGTATGGCTGCAGAGGTGCTGAAGGGCAGAAAGGTTGCAGACGGAATGCGTCTTATTGTGATTCCGGCTACGCAGGCAATTTATCTGCAGGCGATGGAAGAGGGACTTCTCAAAATATTCATCGAAGCCGGAGGTATTGTCAGCACACCGACCTGCGGACCATGTCTTGGCGGATACATGGGTATTCTGGCGGAAAACGAGAGATGTGTATCCACAACGAACCGTAACTTTGTAGGACGTATGGGACATGTGACAAGCGAGATTTATCTTGCTTCCCCGACGGTTGCAGCAGCTTCTGCCGTAAAGGGAACGATTGCAGGTCCGCTTGATCTGGAATAGTATTTTTGGTAAAGGAAAGGAAAAACAGTTATGGAAAATGCAGTAGGAACCGTTTTTAAATACGGAGATAATGTAGATACAGACGTGATTATTCCGGCGAGATATCTGAATTCTTCAGATCCTGCGGAACTGGCAATGCACTGTATGGAAGACATTGATACAGAATTTGTAAAAAATGTGAAAAAGGGAGATATCATCGTTGGTGAGAAAAACTTTGGATGCGGATCTTCAAGAGAGCACGCACCGATAGCAATCAAAGCCGCCGGTGTAAGCTGTGTGATTGCGGAGACCTTTGCACGAATTTTTTATCGCAATGCAATCAATATCGGACTTCCGATTATCGAGTGTCCGCAGGCTGTGGCTAACATAGAAAACGGAGATGAAGTGGAAGTAAACTTCGACACCGGTATGATTTATAACAAAACCAAGGGGACAGAGTTTAAGGGACAGGCATTTCCGCCGTTCATGCAGAATATTATTGCTGCACAGGGACTTGTGAATTATATCAATAATAAATAAAGATGTAAAAGCTCTTGAATTTATGATTCGGGAGCTTTTTTTATGCGGATATTTTAGAATTTATTATAATTTATAAAAAGCAATTGATTTTCGTATGCACATGGGCTATAATGAACACATGTTCGGAACGGGTAAAGCGATGGAGTTTATTAAGAAGAATATGACAACGGTTGTAGCCGTGAGTGTTTTGACCGTGGCAGCTTTTTTGTATGCCGGATTGAGATTAACGGTGCATGGGCAGGCTGCGGTTATCGTTTTTGTTGAAGGCAGAGAGTATGGTACTTATCCGCTTGACGAGAACAGAGAATTATGGATTGAGACAGAACAGGGACATAATCTGCTTGTAATTGAGGATGGACAGGCGTATGTCAAGGAGTCTGATTGTAAGAACAGAGTGTGTGTGAAGAGCAGACCGGTTACGGAAGCCGGAGGACAGATTATCTGCCTTCCGCACGAGGTTCTGATACAGTTAAAGGCGACGGAAGAGAGTGAGATTGATGCAGGAACGAACTAAGAAAACAGCAGTCCTCGGACTGTTCATAGCACTTGCTCTCATTTTTTCCTATGTGGAGAGCCTGATACCGTTTCCGCTTATGATACCGGGGGCGAAACTCGGTCTGCCCAACACTCTGATTCTTCTTCTTCTGTACTCGTATGGTCCGCGTGAGGCAATCACGGTTAATGCGGCGAGAATTTGTCTGGCAGGGTTCCTGTTTGGAAATCTGTTCAGTATACTGTACAGTCTTTCGGGGGCAACGATAGGATTTTGTGTCATGTTTTTTGCCATGCGGACGAAGCTTTTTCCCATGAAAGCGGTCAGTATTCTGGGAGGCGTATTTCATAATGTAGGGCAGCTTCTGGCGGCTGCGGTTGTCATGTCGGGGATTTCGGTTATGGCATATTTACCGGTGCTCCTTGTGGCCGGAGTGGTGACAGGATTGTGTAATGGCATATTGGCAGAAATGATATATAAAAGAGGTATTTTATGATTGGATATGTAAAAGGAATACTTGAAGATATAGAGGAGAATGCAGTTGTTCTTGATGTGAACGGAATGGGAATCCGCGTATATGTAAGCGGAGGGTTTCTGACCATGCTTCCGTCATGTGGGACAGAGATGAAAATATACACATACACATATGTAAAAGAGGACGCTTTTATACTCTACGGATTCAGGAATAAAGACGAACTTGAGATTTTTAAGAAGCTGATTTCCGTCAGCGGAATCGGTCCGAAGGGCGGTCTTGCCATCCTGTCGGCTCTCAGTGCGGATGATTTAAGGTTTGCAATTTATTCTGGCGATGTCAAATCCATTGCCAAGGCACCGGGAATCGGAAAGAAAACGGCAGAAAGACTGGTGCTTGAACTGAAGGATAAAGTCAGCCTGAGTGATAATTCGGCAGATAATCTCCTTGAACAGATCGGACGAGGCCCGGACAATGCAACGGATGAATTTGCCGGAAGACGCAAGGATGCCATTGACGCACTGACCGCACTCGGTTATAGTGGTACAGATGCAGCAAGGGCTGTAAAACAGGTAAACCCTGCAGAAGAAATGACAGTGGAAGAAATATTAAAATCATCGCTGCGATACCTGATATAGGCGGCGTAAAATTTAAAGCTGAGGTGGATTTATGGCTCCCAGAATGATTGAGACGAATCTTATGGCTGAGGACGTAAAGGTAGAAGAGACACTTCGTCCCCAGATGCTTGATGACTATATCGGTCAGAAGAAGGCAAAGGAAACTTTAAAAATATATATTGAGGCGGCTAAGAAGAGAGAGGACGCGCTGGATCATGTTCTGTTGTACGGACCTCCGGGACTTGGCAAGACAACGCTTGCCGGTATCATTGCCAACGAGATGGGTGTTAATATCAAAGTGACAAGCGGACCGGCGATTGAAAAGCCGGGAGAGATGGCCGCGATATTGAATAATCTTCAGGAAGGAGATGTCCTTTTTGTGGATGAGATTCACCGCTTGAACCGTCAGGTGGAAGAGGTTCTTTATCCTGCAATGGAGGATTTTGCAATAGATATTATGATAGGCAAAGGCACAAGTGCCCGTTCCATCCGTCTGGATTTGCCTAAGTTTACGCTTGTAGGTGCGACCACAAGGGCAGGTCTCCTGACAGCTCCGCTCCGTGACCGGTTCGGCGTGATTCACAAATTGGAATTTTATGATATTGAAGAATTAAAGCAGATTATTCTGCATTCAGCAGATGTGCTGAAGGTTGAGATAGAGGATGAGGGAGCGTATGAGCTCGCGCGAAGAAGCCGCGGAACGCCGCGTCTTGCCAATCGGATTTTAAAACGTGTGCGTGATTTTGCACAGGTAAAATATGATGGGATTATCACTAAACAAGTGGCGGATACGGCACTTGATCTTCTTGGAGTTGATAAGCTTGGTCTGGATCATGTGGATCAGAATATTATTCTGACAATGATTGATAAGTTTAACGGCGGACCGGTCGGTCTGGACACACTGGCGGCTGCAACGGGAGAGGATGCAGGAACGGTGGAGGATGTTTACGAGCCTTATCTTATACTTAACGGTTTGATTAACCGCACACCGAGGGGACGTGTTGTGACGCAGGCAGCCTATCGGCATTTCGGACGCAGACCTTTGGAAGAATAAAAAAATATTGTTTTCTTTAGGGAATTTGATATAATGGATAAATAAGAAATGATTTGAAAGGTGCGTACCAATGACAGCCAAAACAGATACAGAAGTTTTAATCGGTGGAAAAGTATATACATTGAGCGGATATGAGAGCGAGGAATATTTACAGAAGGTTGCTCTTTATATCAGCAATAAGATTTCGGAGTATAATAAAATCGAAGGCTTTCGCAGACAATCCATGGATACACAGGCGGTTCTTTTGGAGTTAAATATTGCGGATGATTATTTTAAAGCGAAGAAAAAGGCGGCTGCTCTGGAAGATGAAATCGCATCGAAAGAGAAGGAATTATATGATATCAAACATGAGCTGATTTCTACGCAGATAAAACTTGAGAGTGCAGAAAAGGCATTGAAAGCCATGCAGACGGTAAAAAAGGATATCAATTAATCAAAGCTGCCGCGAGGCAGCTTTTTCTATGAAAGGAAATTGTATGTTAGAGTTACTGGCCCCGGCAGGAGACAGAGAATGTTTTAATAAAGCACTTTTAGCAGGTGCGGATGCGATATATGTAGGCGGAAAAAAATACGGAGCCCGTGCGTATGCGGGGAATTTTTCCGTGGAAGAACTGATCGAATGTATGCACTATGCACATCTGCTTGATAAAAAAGTATATCTCACAATTAATACACTGATGAAGGAAAAGGAACTTTGGGAACTGACTTCTTTTTTAAGACCGTTGTATGAGGAAGGTTTGGATGGCGTGATTATACAGGATTTGGGTGGTCTTGCACTTGTCAGGGAAATGTTTCCGGGTCTTGAGCTGCATGCAAGTACCCAGATGACGGTAACGGGTGTCCGGGCAGCAACACTGCTGAAGAAATACGGCGTTTCAAGGGTAGTGCCTGCGAGAGAACTGTCGCTGGAAGAAATTTCCGGAATAAAAACGGAGACAGGACTGGAAATGGAAACCTTTATTCACGGAGCGATGTGTTATGGGTATTCGGGGCAGTGTCTGTTTTCAAGCATGCTTGGTGAGAGAAGCGGAAACCGTGGCAGATGTGCAGGTCCGTGTCGTCTGCCGTACACGCTTAAATATGAGGGAAGGCGACTGAATGGGGAGAATGAAAAATATCTGCTCAGCCTGAAGGATTTGTGCACGCTGGAGATTCTCCCAAAATTGATTGATGCGGGAATTGACAGCTTTAAGATAGAAGGGCGTATGAAATCGCCGGAATATGTTTCTTTTGTGACAGGGATGTATCGGAAATACATTGATTTATATCTCTCTGACCCGAAGGGGTATCGAGTATCCGAAAAGGATATTAATCTTCTTCGCAACCGTTTTAGCCGTGGGGATATTCAGAGTGGTTACTATTTTCTGCACAACGGAAGAAAACTGGTAACTTTGGATAAACCGGGATATCAATCCTTTGATGCGGAAAAAAACACAGAGGAGCCGGCGCTGCAGGCAGATTCGGCCGCTGTGGGCAGAGTGGAACTGGAAGGATATTTTACCGCTGTCTGCGGAGAACCTGTTTATTTTACTGTTTTTCCTAAAGGATGCCCGGAGAATGCAGTGACGGCAATCGGAAATGCTGCGCAGAAAGCCATGAAATGTGCCGTGACGACGGAGAACGTAAAAAAACAGCTTTGTAAAACAGGAAACACATGCTTTACTTTCTCGGAGATTACGTTTGAGATGGATAACGATTTGTTTTTGCAAAACCGTGAACTGAACGAGTTAAGGCGTGAAGCACTTTCACAGATGCAGGAGCTTCTTCTGGATAAATATAAAAGAAAATTTGAATCCGGGCAGGACACACATACCGGTATTACAATATGTAACGAACCGTCATCCGTAAGGCTTTGCGACAGAGAACGTCCCGTTCATATACAGGTTCGCACGATACAGCAGCTTGAGGCAGTAAAAATGTTTCCGCAATTGAAAAGGCTTTATCTGACAAGTGACTGTATTACCTCGGCTGCGGTGAAAGCTAAGCCGGAGATATGCAGACAGATAAAAGAGGTGCGGAACAGATGCCTTGAAAATGGGACGGAGTTTTTTATTACCTTTCCGCCGGTATGTCGTCTGAAGACCATGAAAATCCTGGCTGAAAATCGTAATGTCTTTGATGAGATGAAGCCTGACGGATTCTGTGTGGGAAATCTGGAAAGCCTTGTCTATGTTACAGCAGAGTTCCCGGATGCGCGCATCGTATCCAATACGGGACTGTACCTGTTCAATACGAAGACGGCGGAATTTTATGAAAAGCTGGGTGTAAAAGAACATATATGTTCTTATGAACTGCACCGTAAGGAGATAGAAGCTCTTTGCAGGGAAAAGGGAAAAGAGCATTCCTTCTATCTTCCGGTATACGGGTATATTCCGGTGATGGAAAGTGCCGGATGTGTACTGAAAACCTGCGAAGCATGCAGAAACGGAAACGGAGAGGAACAGGCAGTTTTGAATGACCGCTATCGCAAGGACAGAATTGTCATTACGCATTGTGACCGCTGCGAAAATACAATCTACAACCCGGTACCTCTTTCGCTTCACAAGGAATTAAGGGAAATTACGGAAATGGATATAGACGGGATTGTATTTCAGTTTACGGTGGAGTCGGCTGGGGAGACAGAGAAGGTAATTGACTCGTGGAGAAGTCTCTGTTCAGCAGCGGCGGCCGGAGGATTGGATTATCAGGAAGTTCTTGAAGAGATATCCAAACAGGATTTTACGAAAGGGCACTTTGTAAAAGGTGTAGAGTAAACATAAAAATGGCACATGTAATATCAGATTTATCCAAATATGTGATTGTATTTTTTATGGCATTATATACATTGCTAAGCTTTGTCTGTATGAGGGAAAAAGACGAGGAAGACAGAGGATGGATATATGCACAGCAGATTATTTGTATGTTTATGGTGCATTTTCTGGGCTTTGCGGCGATTTGTCTGGAGACGAGCGATATTTCATATATTATTTTTTATGGATTCCAGCAAATTCTGCTTTTTGCAACCATTGCACTGTATCGCGTGATTTATCCGGAGGCCGGCAAACTGATTATCAATAATATGTGTATGCTCCTTACGGTCGGGTTTGTGATACTGACCCGTATATCCTACGAAAAATCAATCAAACAGTTTATCATTGTCACGGTATCAATGATTTTCGGACTGTTTATACCGTATCTGATAAAAAAACTCCGGATTTTGAAACATCTGACATGGCTTTACGGGGCTGTCGGGGTTCTGCTTCTGGTGGTGGTGGCGGTACTTGGTGCTGTGACGCACGGAGCAAAGATATCGTATTCGATAGCCGGAATTTCGTTTCAGCCTTCGGAATTTGTAAAAATATTGTTTGTATTTTTTGTTGCGGGCATGTTTGAAAAGTCAAAGTCGTTTTTTCAGGTTGTGGTCACGACGATTGGTGCGGCAATTCATGTACTTACGCTTGTTTTTTCAAAAGATTTGGGAAGTGCGTTGATTTTTTTCATAACGTATCTGGTTATGCTTTATGTGGCGACGGGGAAACTGTATTATCTGCTCGGAGGAGGAGTGTGCGGTGTCGCAGCCGCCTGCGTTGCATATCAGCTTTTTTCACATATCCAGGTCCGGATTGTGGCATGGCAGGATCCGTGGAATCATATAGCTGACGAGGGATATCAGATTACCCAGTCGCTGTTTGCCATCGGAACCGGGGGCTGGTTCGGAATGGGATTGTATCAGGGAAACCCGACGGCGATTCCCTATGTGGAGCAGGATTTTATTTTTTCGGCGGTCGCGGAAGAACTGGGGGTATGGTTTGCAATCTGCCTGATACTTATCTGCGTCAGTTGCTTTGTCTCAATTATGCTGGTTGCAATGAAGATAAAAGAAGGATTTTACCGCTACATTGCAGTCGGAATCGGAATGGTATATATAACACAGGTGTTTTTGACGATCGGTGGAGGTACAAGGTTCATTCCACTGACCGGAGTGACACTTCCGCTTGTCAGCTATGGCGGAAGCAGTGTTCTGGCAACGATTATCATGTTTTGTGTTGTGATTGGACTCTATTGCGTAAAGGAACAGGAAGGAATTAAACATGCAAAGAAAACAAGACGGAGAAAAACAACAGGCGAAGAACCGGAAGACGAAAAATAAAGTGCATAATGGTGAAATTATTTTTATCACCTCGGTCATTGTTGTTCTGATGCTGGCACTTATAGGGAATCTTGTGAATTTTATGCTGAATGAAAAGGAAGAGGCAATCAACAATTCCTTTAATCCGAGACAGGAACTTCTGGCAAGCCAGAATATACGGGGAAGTATATACTCCGCCGACGGAGAAGTGCTGGCAAAGACGATGGTTTCTGAGGATGGAAGCGAGCAGAGATATTATCCGTATAAAAATCTGTTTGCACATGTGATAGGCTATTCTACCAAAGGAAAAACAGGAGTGGAGTATTCCGAAAATATGAAGCTTCTCACGTCCCATGCCTCATTGTCAAATAAGATTCAAAATGAATTGAATGCCGAAAAAAATATCGGAGACAGTGTGATTACAACACTGGATGTCTCACTGCAGCAGGTCGCCTATGATGCGCTCGGCGTGTATTCCGGCGTAATTGTTGTGACAGAACCGCAGACAGGCAAGATTCTTGCGATGGTATCCAAACCGGATTATAATCCAAATGAAATACCTGTAATCTGGGAGGAACTGATTGCCGATGATTCCAGCAGTGTTCTTTTGAACCGTGCGACCCAGGGACTGTATCCGCCGGGAAGTACATTTAAGATTATCACGGCACTGGAATATTACAGGCAAAATGACGGAAATGTGTCAGGATATTCCTATTCGTGTAACGGAAGCTTTTCAAAAGACGGAAATACCATCCGCTGTTATCACGGACAGAGTCATGGAACCATCGATTTTGCAAGAAGCTTTGCAAAGTCCTGCAATTCTTCGTTCGCGAATATCGGAACGACGCTTGATATTGACCATTTTCAGGAGACATGTAAAAAACTGCTGTTTAACACGGATTTTAAGATGAATCTTCCTCATAAACAGAGCAGTTTTACACTGTCATCCAAGGATGTCACGGACACGGTAATGCAGACCTCCATCGGACAGGGAAAAACACAGATGACACCTCTGCATCTGAATATGATAACATCGGCGATAGCCAATCAGGGAATCTGTATGACCCCCTATGTGGTTGACAGGATTGAAAGTGCTACCGGCTCTGTTGTAAAACAGAATTCTCCTTCACAGGAAGCGGTTATGATGACGGAGGAGGAAGCTGCGTTTATGAAAGAACTGATGACGGGTGTTGTCACCTCAGGAACAGCCTCCAAGCTGAAGGAGCTTTCCTATACGGCGGCCGGAAAAACCGGTTCTGCAGAATTTTCCGGAAATAAGTCGGATTCCCACGCGTGGTTTACAGGATTTGCACCTGCAGAAAATCCGCAGATCTGTGTGACGGTTATCGTGGAAAGTGCAGGCTCGGGAGGAGATTATGCAGTTCCGATTGCAAAAAGAGTGTTTGATAAGTATTTTGGTACAAATTAAATAAAAATATTTTAAATGTGCTATCTTTTCTAAACAAATTGTTGTATAATGTAACGTGAGTTGTATCAATTTAATTGACAACAGGGAGGGTTATATATGTTTGATCAGATTTTTGGTAATTATCTGGTGGCATCAGGAACTATCACTGAGGAACAGTTCCGGGATGTGTTAGAGAGTGAAGGAAAGATTCGTGTTAAACTGGGTCTGATTGCTGTAGCAGAGAAACTTATGACGGAAGAACAGGCAGAGGAAGTGAATAAGCTTCAGGCCATCATGGACCGTCGCTTCGGAGATATTGCAGTTGAGAAGGGCTATTTGTCAGATGATCAGGTGACAAGACTTCTGAAGAAGCAGGGAAATATTTATATGATATTTGTTCAGACGCTGATTGACAAAGAGTATATGACTTTGGAAGAGATTGATACGGCACTGAATACATACCAGGAAGAGCAGGGATTCACGCACAGTGATATGGATGCACTTGTGAGCGGTGACGTTGACCGCACGGTTCAGTTGTTCCTTCCTGCAAACACAGAATTATGTGACAAGCATTGCGGAATTGCAATTCGTACATTTCTTCGTATTATCAATTCGGGAGCGTATGTTTCAAAGGCATATTTTGTGGACGAGTTAAAGGCAGATAAGCTTGCAATGCAGGCACTTGAGGGTGATTATAGGATTGTGTCCGGCTTTGCCGGTGCAGGAGATGACCTTCTTGCAGTTGCGAATCCGTTTGCGGGTGAAGAGTTTGAGACAGTGGATCTGGATGCACTTGATGCAGTCGGCGAGTTTACAAACTGTATTAACGGTCTGTTTGCTTCCGAGATGAGCGGAGAAGGAGTGGATCTTGATATGCTTCCTCCGGTATTTTATGAGAATGCGGTGACAATTACCGGTAATCAGTTCTGTGTTTTCCCGATTCATGTAGACGGAAAAGAAATTAAATTTGTATTATCCATCGATGCCGATATGGAAGTAAAATAGGAGGTCAGTGATCAATGGCTAGGATTTTAATTGTAGATGATTCCAGAACATCAAGAAAGATGCTGAGAGGAATTTTGGAATCAGAAGGACATGAGATTGTAGATGAAGCTGTAAACGGACAGGACGGAGTTCAGAAGTTTCAGGCATTAAAACCGGATGTCGTTACGCTGGATATCACAATGCCGGTGGTTGACGGTGTAGAGGCGTTAAAGATGATAAAAGCACTGGACGGCAATTCAAAGGTTGTTATGGTGACAGCAGCCGGACAGAAAAATAAAATGATTGATTGTATCAAAGCCGGTGCCAATGAATTTTTGACAAAACCATTTGACCAGCAGGAAATTCTTGATGTTGTTGCGAAGCTGGTATAGATGATAAAAATCCTGTCTTGCATGAATGGACAATCTGTTTTATACTATTTTTGAGTGTTGTTGTATTACACGCCAGACAGGAGGGTTTGCAATGATTGAAGCAACAAGCTGTGGCGGTGTGGTTATTTTTCGAGGTAAGATTCTTCTGCTTTATAAAAATATTAAGAATAAGTATGAAGGATGGGTGTTGCCGAAAGGGACTGTTGAGCCGGATGAAGAGTACAAGGATACAGCTCTGAGGGAGGTGCTTGAGGAGTCGGGAGCGAAGGCTTCCATTATCAAGTATGTCGGTAAGAGCGACTACACTTTTAATGTGCCGGATAATACGGTTTCCAAAAGTGTTCATTGGTATCTGATGATGGCGGACAGCTATTACAGCAAACCACAGCGCGAGGAATTCTTTGTGGATTCTGGGTATTATAAATATCATGAAGCATATCATCTTCTTAAATTTGCAAATGAAAAGCAGATTTTGGAGAAAGCATATGCAGAATATCTTGATTTAAAACGCAGTAATCTATGGGGAAATAAAAAGTACTTTTAAGAAAAGAGAAGGCAGGAATTTGCCTTCTTTTTTTAAAAGCGGAGTTTGCGATGTATATTTATAAAGAATTGATGACAGATGACAGTTGTAAAGGCAAGGGGAGCTCCATCATCCATAAGATTCGGAGAAATGCAGGCCTTGTCGATATCTACATGGTTTGTCTGGCAAAAAACAGAGATACATTTGATCTTATCGATTGCATAAATTTAAAACAAAAAGGGTATCCGAAAGACGAATTATACATTCTCGGCTTTGCCCGTGGAAAAGACAGCGCGATACAACTGTCAACGCAGTTGTTTCTTAAGCTTTCGGACAGATACGGAATGCAGCAGTTTAAAAAGGAACTGTTTGAACACGCGGATACACTGTTTCGGAGATACTGATGCATATTGTACTGTTAATCTTAAAAATTATCGGAATTATATTACTCATACTTCTGGCACTGGTGCTTCTTTTGCTTTTTCTTGTCCTGTTTGCTCCGTTTTGTTACCGGGCAGAGGGAAGCTATTACGGGGAAAGGCCGTATGTACATGTCAGAATACGCTATCTGTTTCCGCTTCTGCAGATATTTGTACGGTTGAAAGACGGGGAACCGGAAGGAAAGGTGAAGCTTTTCTGCTGGACGATTTATGATTTCTTCGCGCCGGAGAAATCGGAGAAACCGAAGAAACCGAAGAATCGTAAGAAGGATGCAGAGAATAACAGCCGTGATAAAGTACCTGAGCAAAAGCAAAATGGTGAGGAAAACGAAGCGTTACAGGAGAAAATAAATGATGAAGTAACGGCGGGTGTAATAGATGAACCTGATGTACCGGAGAACGAACCGGAAGAACAGACACTTTTTGAAAAGATACGCTATTTCATTTCCATATTAATGAAAAAAATCCGTGGTGCCAAAGAAGCACTGAGAGGAATAAAGAAAAAAGGAATCCGTCTTCGGGATAAGACTGAAGAGACCAAAAACAGGATAAAACACTATTATGACATCTGGCAAAAGGATTCCACGCAGAGAGCCTACAGGAAAGCAAAGCGTTCTCTGGCAAGATTATGGAAAAGCATTCGTCCGAAAAAAGGCAGACTTCAGGTGCATTTCGGTACCGGAGATCCGGCGGACACCGGGCAGATATGCGGATATATAGGTATGGTATATCCTTTTATCGGGAAATATGTTATGATAGAACCGGATTTTGAAAGTAAGATATATGAGGGCGAGTTTTATCTGAAGGGTCATATAACGGTATGTTCCTTTTTGAAGATTGCCTGGATTTTACTGTTTGACAAAGATATAAAGAAACTTAGAAAAATTCTTATGAATTAAGATAAGGAGGAAACTTATGAATAACAACTTTTCAGAGGTGGTAACTTCATTGCTCGGCGGAGTGGATCATTTTCTGTCCACCAAGACAGTGGTGGGAGAGGCAACACAGATTGGTGACACCATCATTCTTCCGCTCGTGGATGTTTCGTTCGGCGTGGGAGCCGGAGCGACGGCAGGTGACGTGAAAAACGGCGGATTCGGCGGAGTTTCGGGAAAAATGTCTCCGAGCGCGGTTCTGGTGATAAAGAACGGACAGACGAAGCTTGTCAATGTAAAGAATCAGGATGCGGTTACTAAGATTATTGATATGATTCCTGAGCTGGTTGACAAATTTACGACAGAAAAAGAAGAGATGGTAAGTGATGAAGAGGCTGCATCCATCGCTTTCCCTGAAGAATAAAATTTGTTCTGCGGGAAGGTATATTTTTTAAATCTTAGCATAAGATAATAAAAAGGGATGGGCTGCGTTTGTCATGAAACGGATTTGCGGACTTTGCAGTTTTTGTATTGCCGTCGGAATGTTGCTGATGATTTTTATTGACAATACCTTTGTGGCAGTGATACTGATTGCCATTCTTTTGCTGCTTGGATATAATCTTTTTGCCGATGACGGCTGCTTAAAATAAGCGGAGAAATAATATGGAATACGATAAAACGGATGACACACAACTGAAAGACTGGTTGTTCAAGGAAAATATGCGCCTGGAAGAGCTCAGGGATGAGCTTGCAAGAGCGAGTCGTATGCTCCGCGAACAGGCGGATATATTAAAGAGAGACGAAAATATGCTCGCGGAGGAGAAAGAACGTTTCCGTCTGGAAAAGGACGAGTTTATGACGCAGATGCATGACTGGACCTCAAAAATCAGAGAAGAGCGTGAAAAGCTGGGAGAGGAACAGAGCTTCTTTGATAAAAAGTTTAAAATTCTTGAGATGGGTTTTAAACAACTGGATGCTGACCGCAAAACCTTTGAGGCGAAAAAGAGAGCGTTCGAGTATAGGAAATATGAACAGGAAAGTGCTGAAGCATTTGAGCCGCTGACGGGAAATGCGATGGCGGAGGAGTCCGTTTTCTTCCGTGGAGTCACACATCCGCTTGCACTGAAAAAAAGATATAAGGATCTGATTAAAATTTATCATCCGGATAATTTGTGCGGAGATAAAAGTGTGCTCCAGCAGATTAACAAGGAATATGACTGCCTAAAGAAGAGCATCACATATCAGAAAAAAGCATAAAAAAAGGAACCATCGAGATGGTTCCTTAATTTTTCTTTAAAAATCTTACTAAGCTCTTTCTACTTTGCCTGATCTTAAACAAGATGTACAAACATGCATTGTCTTAGCTCCGCCGTTTACTTTACATTTTACTGATTTTACGTTTGCATTCCAAATGCGGTTAGATTTTCTATGAGAATGGCTGACATTATTTCCAAAATGAGCGCCCTTGCCACAAACATCACACTTAGCCATGATCGCACCTCCTAAACTATAATAGTTTTCTAAACTCACAACAAGCATATTCTAGCAGAAAAAATATATGATTGCAAGCATAAAATAATTTTTTCATCAGTATTTTGCAAATATATGTTCCATTTTTGATAAAAAAAGGGTATAATCACTTTTAGTAGAAAGGATCCAAGGAGGATAATGTATGAAAACTTTAATGAATACACACCTCGGAAATATTACAATCGATAGTGAGGTTATTGCGAATTACGCGGGAAGTGTCGCAGTCGAGTGTATCGGTGTTGTAGGTATGGCGAGCGTGAATGTAAAAGACGGCCTGGTAAAACTGTTAAAAATGGATAATCTTTCGACAGGCGTATGTGTTCATGTGAATAATAACAAATTTGTGATTGATTTTCATTTGATTGTAGCATACGGTGTAAATATTCTTGCCGTATCTGACAACCTGACAAGCAACGTAAAATATAAAGTAGAAGAATTTACAGGACTTCCGGTTGAAAAGGTGAATATCTTTGTGGAAGGCGTCAGAGTAATTGACTAGAGGAGGAAAAAGAAGTGTCGTCGAATGTAATAGATGCTAAAATGCTCCGTTCCATGTTTATAGCCGGAGCTAAAAATCTTGAAGCAAAAAAAGAATATATCAATGAACTGAATGTGTTCCCGGTTCCGGACGGAGATACGGGTACGAATATGACATTAACCATTATGTCGGCAGCAAAAGAAGTGGCAGCACTTCCTGAAAATGCAGGATTAAAGGAGATTTCCAAGGCGATTTCTTCCGGCTCACTTCGCGGTGCGAGAGGTAACTCGGGAGTTATTCTTTCCCAGCTTTTCCGCGGAATGTGCAAGGTGATAGGTGAAGTAGAAGGAGACATCACGACGGATGATCTGATTTGTGCCTTTGAAAAAGCGGTTGAAAGTGCGTATAAAGCAGTTATGAAACCGAAAGAAGGAACGATTCTTACGGTTGCAAAGGGTGTTTATGAGAAAGCTGCTGAATTTGAGGGAACGGAAGATATGGATTTATTTATCGATTCCGTAATTAACTATGCGCAGGAGGTTCTGGACAAGACACCTGAGATGCTTCCGGTTCTGAAACAGGCAGGAGTAGTGGACTCTGGCGGACAGGGACTGTTAGAGGTTCTTAAGGGGGCTCAGAAGGCATTCAGGGGTGAAGAACTCGACCTTTCCATCGTTGCAGCACCGGTTGTAAAGAAAACGGGTATTGATACCTCGGATATCGATACTTCAGATATAAAATTCGGATATTGTACAGAGTTTATCATTATGCTCAATAAGACGTTCAATATTAAGCATGAGATGGATTTTAAGGCGTTCCTTGAGTCTATTGGTGATTCTATTGTGGTTGTTGCAGATGATGATATCGTTAAGGTGCACGTACATACCAATGATCCTGGTCTGGCAATTCAGCGTGCTCTTACCTACGGTGCTTTATCCAACATGAAGATTGACAATATGCGTTTAGAGCATGAAGAGAAGCTCTTTAAAGAGGCAGAGAAAAACACGGCGCAGTCTGAGGAAGCAGCAGAGCCTGAGGAGTGGAAGGAATACGGATTTATAAGTGTTTCTGTAGGTGAAGGTATCAACGCCATCTTCAAGGATTTGGGAGTGGACCGTATTATTGAAGGCGGACAGACAATGAATCCGAGTACGGAGGATGTGTTAAAGGCAATCGAATCACTTCCGGCAAAAACAATTTATGTTCTTCCGAATAATAAAAATATTGTTATGGCAGCCAATCAGGCAAGGGACCTTACAGAAGACAAAGAAGTGATTGTTGTGCCTACCAAGACAATTCCGCAGGGTATTTCTGCAATTATCAATTTCGTTCCGGAGCTCTCCGGAAGTGAGAATCTTGCTGTAATGACGGAAGAAATCGAAAATGTCAAAACCGGTCAGGTGACATATGCAGTCCGCGATACGGAAATTGACAATAAAGTGATTAAAGAAAACGATATTATGGGAATCGGAGATAAGTCCATTCTTGCTGTTGGCGAAACGATTTTTGATACGACAATGGAGATGGTGGAAGAAATGATGAAGGATTCCGATTGCGAGCTCATCAGCATTTACTACGGAAGTGATGTGGATGAAGAGGAGGCTGAAAATCTTCAGGCTGCAATTGAAGAAAAATTCTCCGATTGTGATGTGGAATTACAGTATGGCGGACAGCCGATATATTACTATGTAATCTCCGCAGAATAGAGGTTTCATGAATTTAGAACAATCAATTATGGATTTAAAGGGCATCGGTGAAAAAAACGCTGCCCTTTTTCATAAATTGAATATTGATACGATACACGACCTCCTGTTTCATTTTCCGCGTGAATATACCCGCTTTCCGAAGGCAGGAGCGATTCCGGGGAGTACGGATTGTGCGGGGAAAAGTGCTGTGTATGCAACGGTTATGACGACTCCTGAGCTGAAACATGTCAGGGGAATGAGTATGCTGAAGTTTATGGTCGGTGACCGGAAAGGACAAAAAATGACGGTCACTTTTTTCAATATGCCTTATTTGAAATCAAGCATCAAACCGGACAGGACATATGTTTTTTACGGAACGGTTACTTATAAAAACGGGACTGCGTTTATGAGCCATCCGAAAATGTATCAGATTTCTGAGTACGAGCTTCTGGAGGGTGTGCTGGCTCCTGTGTATACAAGAACAAAGGGGCTGACGAATCAGGCCATTTATAAGCACTGCATGAATGCGCTGGCTTCAACGGAGGCTATTGAGGAGTATCTGCCGGAAGATATTTTAATGGAGTATGGTTTTTTTGAGATTAAGGAATGTCTTAGGCATGTACATTCTCCGGAAAATCTTCAACAGGCAACAGAGGCAAGGAAACGCTTTGCGTATGAAGAGTTTCTGCTTTTTTTACTTGCGGTTAAATCTGAACGCTCGGGCTTACAAACCCAAAACGCGCATCCGATGATTGAAACGGCAGATGCCGGAAGACTTGCAGAAATGCTTCCGTATGAATTGACACCGTCACAGAAGATGGCATATGAACAGATTAAATCGGACATGCTCGGCGACAAATGCATGAACCGTCTGATTCAGGGGGATGTCGGAAGCGGTAAGACCATTGTTGCCATTATGGCACTTCTTCAATGCGTTTCCAATGGGTATCAGGGTGCGATGATGGCACCTACGGAGGTGCTGGCGAAGCAGCACATGGAAACCGTTCTGGCCATGACAGATGAATACGGACTTCCGTTCCGTCCTGTTTTATTGACGGGTTCACAGACAGCCAAAGAGAAGAAGATTCTTTACCGGCAGATAGCATCAGGAGAATGTAACCTCGTGATAGGAACCCATGCCATTATTCAGGAAAAGGTGGAATTTCATAATCTTGCACTGGTAATTACGGATGAACAGCATCGCTTTGGAGTAAAGCAAAGAGAAAAGCTTGTGAGTAAGGGAAAGGATTTGCACACTATCGTTATGAGTGCAACGCCGATTCCGCGCTCTCTGGCACTGATTCTGTATGGGGACCTTGATATAACGGAGATGAAGGGAATGCCTTCTGCCCGACTTCCCATCAAGAATTGTGTGGTAAATCAGACCTACAGAAATACTGCGTATACGTTTATGCTGGATGAAATTAACAAAGGACATCAGGTTTATGTGATTTGTCCGATGGCGGAGCCGGGAGTGATGGAGGAGTATGAAAATGTGGTAGACTATTGCTCCATACTTCGTACATGGTTTCCAAAACAGGTACAGATTGCGTATCTGCACGGAAAAATGAAACCGAAGCAAAAAAACGAGATTATGGAAAGATATGCGCAGGGAGAAATTGATATTCTGGTTTCCACCACAGTTATCGAGGTTGGAATTAACGTACCGAAT
Source organism: uncultured Kineothrix sp. (assembly GCA_964519385.1). Classification (GTDB taxonomy): domain Bacteria; phylum Bacillota; class Clostridia; order Lachnospirales; family Lachnospiraceae; genus SVFI01. Next base: position 36,776 of record CAZFLR010000002.1, on the reverse strand, counting down.
GCAACCGTTATGCTGATAGAAAATGCAGAACGTTTCGGACTTGCGACACTGCATCAGATACGCGGGCGTGTTGGAAGAGGTGACAGCCAGTCGTATTGTATTTTTATGGAATCTGGCCAAAATTCAAAGAAAAATGACCGCCTGGAAATTTTGAATCACTCAAATGACGGCTTTGAGATTGCCAACGAGGATTTAAAACTACGCGGACCGGGGAATTTTACCGGAGTTGAGCAGAGCGGAGCCATGCATTTTCGATACGCTGACATATATCAGGATGCGGATATGTTAAAGAAAGCAGCATCTGATGTTGCAAAAATTTTAGAAAATGACTCTTTACTTCTGGAAGAATCTCATATACCATTAAAAAAGAAAATGGAAACATATGTCTCTTCGGGCTATATGAAAATATTATAACAAACGAGTGAAATGTTTGTGTATGGAGGAATGACTTTGAAAAAAATTGCAATACTAACAGACAGTAACAGCGGAATTACACAGTCAGAGGCACAGCAAAACGGTGTTCACGTGATACCGATGCCGTTTACGATTGATGATTCCACATATTACGAGGGAATTAATCTGAATCAGGAACAGTTTTATGATTTCCTTGAAGGGGAGGCAGTGGTATCAACGTCCCAGCCTTCGCCGGATTCCGTTATAGCTATGTATAAAAAACTGCTTAAGGAGTATGATGAAGTTGTGCATATTCCTATGTCAAGCGGACTCAGCGGTTCGTGCCAGACAGCGCATATGCTTGCGCAGGAAGACGATTTTGCCGGAAAGGTTTTCGTTGTAAATAATCAGAGGATTTCCGTGACACAGAAGCAGTCTGTTTACGATGCATTTGATTTGGCACAGGAGGGGTATGACGGTGCACAAATTAAAGAAATTCTTGAGGAGGATAAGTTTAATTCTTCCATATATATTATGCTCGATACGCTTTACTATCTGAAAAAGGGCGGAAGAATTACGCCGGCTGCTGCTGCGCTGGGTACACTTCTGAAGCTTAAGCCGGTGTTGCAGATTCAGGGCGAAAAGCTGGATGCGTATGCGAAGGCGCGCACTTCAACCCAGGGAAAATCCATTATGCTGCAGGCTGTAAGAAAGGATATTGAAGAACGCTTCGGAGGCTGGAATGAGCATACCGGAGACAGAGTGATATTGCACATTGCACATGCACATAACAGCGATGGTGCAAGTGCTTTTATGGAGGATATCAAGAAGGAATTTCCTGGAATGGAAATCAGAAATGTAACTCCGCTTTCACTGAGCGTTTCCTGCCATACAGGTCCGGGAGCACTTGGCATTGCGATTACGCAAAAGCTGGAGAGAACGAAATAATCGAAAGAGGTAGTTGAAATGTCGAAAGCGACAGAAAATTATAATGCAGGAAGTATTACCGTACTGGAGGGACTTGAGGCTGTCCGTGTAAGACCGGGAATGTATATCGGAAGTGTTTCCACCAAGGGTCTGAATCATCTGATTTATGAAATTGTAGACAACTCGGTGGATGAGCATCTGGCCGGACACTGCAGTAAAATAAGTGTATATCTTGAAAAGGACGGGACCGCGGTTGTAGAGGATAACGGACGAGGAATTCCCGTAGATTTACATGAAAAAGGTGTCAGTGCGGAGCGTCTTGTTTTTACGACACTTCATGCGGGCGGAAAATTCGATGATTCCGCATACAAGACAAGCGGAGGTCTGCACGGAGTCGGTTCTTCGGTTGTCAACGCACTCTCGACATGGCTTAAAGTCACAATTAAGCGTGGCGGACAGATTTATGAAGATAAATATGAGAGAGGTAATCCGGTGATAGAGCTTGAGAACGGATTGCTTCCAGTCATTGGCAAAACCAGGGAAACCGGTACAAGGATTCAGTTTTTGCCGGATGATACCATTTTTGACCGCACTTATTTCAAAGCGGAAGACATTAAAAGCAGACTTCATGAGACAGCGTATCTCAATCCGGAGCTCACCATTATCTTTGAGGACAGGCGCGGAGAAGAGATTGAACATGAGGAGTTTCACGAACCGGAAGGTATTGTCGGCTTTGTGAGGAAGATTAACAGCGGTAAGGAAGCTGTACATGATGTGATATATCTTAAAGGAGAGAGTGAAGGCATTACCGTGGAAGCAGCACTTCAGTATGTCAATGAATTCAGGGAAAATGTGCTGGGCTTTTGTAATAATATTTACAATGCGGAGGGCGGAACTCATCTCACAGGATTTAAAACGGTGTTTACGACCGTCATCAATAACTATGCTAGAGAATTAAATATATTAAAAGATAAAGATACGAATTTTACCGGTCCTGATGTGAGAAATGGAATGACGGCGATTATTTCTATCAAGCATCCGGATCCGCGATTCGAGGGACAGACCAAGACAAAGCTTGACAATCAGGATGCTTCCAAGGTGGTTGCCAAGGTTGTCGGGGATGAAATTATCCGCTTTTTTGACCGTAATCTTGAAACGCTCAAGAATGTGATTGGCTGTGCGGAAAAGGCAGCCAAAATAAGAAAAACGGAAGAAAAAGCCAAGACGAATATGCTGACGAAACAGCGTTTTTCCTTTGATTCCAACGGAAAGCTTGCCAATTGCGAATCCAGAGATGCTTCAAAATGCGAGATTTTCATTGTTGAGGGAGATTCCGCCGGCGGCTCGGCAAAGATGGCGCGCAATCGTATGTATCAGGCAATTATGCCAATTCGAGGTAAAATACTGAATGTTGAGAAGGCGAGTATCGACAAGGTGCTGGCCAATGCGGAGATTAAAACGATGATCAACGCTTTCGGCTGCGGTTTTTCCGAAGGATATGGAAATGATTTTGATATTTCCAAGCTTCGTTATGATAAAATTATTATTATGGCCGATGCCGATGTGGACGGAGCACATATTTGTACGCTGTTACTGACCTTATTCTATCGTTTTATGCCGGAGCTTATCACGGAGGGACATGTCTATATTGCGATGCCACCTCTGTATAAAGCAATGCCTTCCAAGGGAAAGGAAGAGTATTTGTATGATGATAAGGCTCTTGCAAAATATAGAAAAACACACAAGGGTCCGTTTACGCTGCAACGCTATAAAGGACTTGGAGAAATGGATGCACAGCAATTGTGGGAAACAACATTGAATCCGGAGACCAGATTTTTAAAACGTGTCGGGATTGATGACAGTTATCTGGCGGATCATGTAACGGAAAAGCTTATGGGCAATGACGTTCCGCCGCGAAGAGCATTTATTTATGAGCATGCAGAGGAAGCACTCCTTGATTTTTAAGATTGGATGGTTAAGTTAGAATGGAAGATAGAATCATAGAGACCGAATATTCGGAGGTTATGGAGAAGTCGTATATTGATTATGCGATGAGCGTTATTATTTCAAGAGCACTTCCGGATATCCGTGATGGCTTAAAGCCTGTGCAGAGAAGAACTCTTTATGATATGCAGGAGCTTGGCATTAAATATGATAAGCCGTACCGGAAATGTGCGCGTATTGTCGGTGATACAATGGGTAAATATCATCCGCACGGTGACAGCTCTATCTATGATGCCCTTGTTGTCATGGCGCAGGATTTTAAAAAAGGTATTCCGCTGGTGGACGGTCACGGAAATTTCGGCTCAATTGAAGGTGACGGGGCTGCTGCCATGCGATATACGGAAGCGAGGCTGGAAAAAATTACCCAGATGACTTTTCTGGAGGACCTCGATAAAGATGTCGTAGATTTTATGCCGAACTTTGATGAGACGGAAAAGGAACCGGTTGTACTTCCTGTTAAGATACCGAATCTGCTGATTAACGGAGCAGAAGGTATTGCAGTCGGCATGGCGACGAGTATTCCAACCCACAATCTCGCGGAAGTGATTGATGCGACAAAGGCGTTCATGCGTGATGAGACAATGACCACGCGTGAACTGATGAAATATATAAAGGGACCGGATTTTCCGACGGGAGGAATTGTCTGTAACAAGGATGACCTTTTGGATATATATGAGTCCGGAACCGGAAAACTGCGTCTACGCGGAACGGTTGTCAAAGAAAAGGGGAAAGCCGGAAAAACTAATGTTGTCATTACCGAAATCCCGTATACAATGATTGGTGCCAATATTTCAAAATTTCTCTTTGATGTGGCTGCACTGGCAGAAACAAAGAAAACGAATGATATTGTTGATATTACCAACCAGTCATCCAAAGAAGGAATCCGTATCGTGATTGAACTTCGCAAGGATGCGGACGTTGATAATTTCATCAATCTGTTATATAAGAAAACAAAGCTGGAAGACACCTTTGGTGTCAATATGCTCGCGGTGGCGGATGGTCGCCCGGAAACAATGGGTCTTCGCGGAATTTTACAGCATTTTACGAGATTTCAGCTTGAGGTGGCAACGCGGAAATACAAGACTCTGCTTGAGAAGGAGCTTGAACGGCGCGAGGTTCAGGAAGGTTTGATTAAAGCGTGCAATGTAATTGACCTGATTATCGAAATCCTGCGCGGATCTAAGGACCGGGCGATGGCGAAGCGATGCCTTGTAGAGGGAGATGCCGAGGGAATTAAATTCAAGTATAAGGAATCCCGAATCATGGCAGAACAGCTCAGATTTACGGAGCGTCAGGCAAATGCAATTCTGGAAATGCGTCTGTACAAGCTGATTGGTCTGGAAATTGAAGCGTTGATAAAAGAGCATGACGAAACGATGGCTAATATATACCGGTATGAGGATATTCTTGCCAGCCGTGATTCCATGATTCAGGTGTTAATCAACGAGCTTGATGCCATTAAGAAGGAGTACGGAAGAAAACGACGTACTGTAATAGAGAATACAGAGCAGGCTGTCTATATAGAAAAGAAAATGGAAGAGATGGATGTATTCTTTATGATGGATAAATTCGGGTATGCCAGAACGGTGGATATGCCGACTTATGAAAGAAATAAAGAGGCGGCACTTTCCGAAAACAAGTATGCGTTTGCATGTAAAAACACAGGTAAGATATGTGTGTTTACCAACAAGGGACAGCTTCATACCATCAAAGTGTCTGATTTGCCGTTCGGAAAATTCCGGGATAAGGGGGTTCCGGTTGACAATATCAGCAATTACAACACTGCAGAGGAAGAGATTATCTGCGTTGCGAGCCAGTCAGAACTGAATCTTTACCGCATTGTCTTTGTGACACGTGATTCCATGATGAAAATCGTGGACGGAGGAGAGTTTGATGTGAGCAAACGAAACGTTGCGGCCACGAAGCTTCAGGACGGAGACGAGCTCATCAGTGTTGAGGTCTTAAAGGAACAGCGCAATATTGTACTTCGCTCCGCGGACGGTTATTTCTTAAGATTTCCGCTGGAAGAGATTCCGGAGAAGAAAAAAGCCGCTATCGGAGTACGGGGCATGAAGCTTTCTGCAAAAGACAAGCTGACGGATGTCTATTATACGCAAAATGCAGTTGAAAAAACGATAGAATACAAAGATAAAAAGCTTGAGCTTAACAAGATTAAACTCGGAAAACGGGACGGAAAAGGCGTGAAAGTGAGAGCTTAGGAGGTTAATTATGCGAGTTATTGCAGGAACAGCCAGAAGTCTGAAGCTAAAAGCACCACTTGGTGACCATACGAGACCGACAACGGACCGGATTAAGGAAACGCTGTTTAATATGATTCAGAGGGAAATTCCGGGCTGTGTATTTCTTGATGTCTTTGCCGGCAGCGGAAGCATCGGAATCGAGGCTTTGAGCAGAGGTGCTGTCTTTTCGGTGTTTATCGAAAATGATAAGAATGCGCAGGCCTGTATTGAAGATAATCTGGCACATACCGGCTTTAAGCCGAAAACGGTGTTGTGTAAACAGGATGTATTTGTTTCCTTGCAGTCATTGGAATACAAATACCAGTTTGATGTTATTTTTATAGATCCGCCGTATAATCAGGAACTGGAAAAAAGAGTCCTTGAGTATCTGACGGTATCTACACTGATTACGGATGAGACACTGATTATTTTTGAGGCATCGCTGGATACCGATATCTCCTATTTGGAACAGTTGGGATACGACCTGATAAAAGAAAAAAAATACAAAACAAACAAGCATGTGTTTGTTCAGAGGAGTGTAAGATGAGCAGTAAAGCGATATACCCGGGCAGCTTTGACCCTATGACATGCGGACACCTTGACGTGATTCGCAGATCGGCTGAAATTTTTGACGAATTAACCGTTAGTGTACTGAATAATGTCAATAAATCTGCATTGTTTTCTGTTGAAGAACGTGTTAATATATTGAAAGAAGCGACAAAAGACATACCAAATGTCAAAATTGAAAGTTTTAGCGGACTTTTGATTGATTATGCAAGAAGCAAAAATATTCATGTGGTTATCCGGGGACTTCGAGCGATTACGGATTTTGAATATGAGCTTCAGATTGCTCAGACCAACCGTAAACTTTCGGGAGGATGGCTTGACACTATGTTTTTGACGACTTCATTGGAGTATGCATATCTCAGCTCTTCGACAGTAAAAGAGATTGCCAGCTTTGGCGGAGATATTTCTGAGTGTGTTCCGGAGTTTGTCTCCGGACTTGTGTATGAAAAGTACAACATTAGACGTTAAGTGATAAAAAAGGAGAATTTGCTGTATGACCACGAAGATTGAACAGTTAATCGATGAAATTGATGATTATATTGAAGGGTGCAAATATGTTCCGTTATCCTCTACCAATATTATGGTAAATAAAGATGAGATTCAGGAGCTTATTCGGGATTTGCGCATGAAGACTCCGGATGAAATCAAACGCTATCAGAAGATTATCAGTAATAAAGAAGCTATTTTGAACGATGCAAGACAGAAGGCTGAGGCTCTGATTAACGAAGCGGCTGTTCATACTAATGAGCTTGTGAGTGAACATGAAATTATGCAGCAGGCACATGCGCAGGCGCAGGAGATTGTTGAACTTGCATCCAAGCAGGCACAGGAAATTTTAGACCGTGCGACCATAGAAGCCAATGAAATGCGTGCGGCGGCCATCAGTTATACGGACTCCAATCTTGGCGGAATGGAAGACATTCTTACCCATTCCATTGATATTGCTGCATTTAACTATGAAAAGCTCATGGCGCAGCTCAATGAGATTATCACTGTGATTCAGACGAATCGTGCACAGCTTTATCCGGTGGAAGAGATGGCGGCTGTAGAGGAAGATACCAAGACGGTTTATCCGGCACCGGAAAAGGAGCCGAAATCAGAGGAAATTGATATTATCTGATATATCGCAAAGCAAATAAGGAACATACAGTTATGCTGCATAATACAATTTTATGCAGCATATATTTTTGCGCTGAAAAAGGTGTATCCTTGAGCAGGGCAAAGGTTTGGAAGTGACAGCACAGACCGTTAAATGAAAAAAGAGCAAATAACAGACCTGTGCGAAGCGGTTCCGGGAAGGCAGCGTTGCTGATGCACAAAAGCCCACCCGAAACCTCAAGAAGACTTTGGACTGCGATGTATAGTCCGGGAAAGTTTGAGAAAAGAATATGCGGAATAATACGCAGCGCATTGAACAGAATCATATACCCGCCAAGTGATGCGAGTTGTGTAAGCGCGCTTTGTATAGCATCCGGCAAAAGAAACAGGGGAGCTGATATAGTGACAGAAGCTTTGGAAATGGACGGATTTCTTCTTTTGCTTTTTAAAAATTCTTCGGAAAGCGCGTTTTTATACAGCGTGTGTCTAAGCAGAATCCCGTATAAAAAAGGAATGCCATAAAAGCAAAATAACGCTTCTGAAAGTGCGCAGTCCGGCTTTAAGACCGACAGAAAGAAACCAAGCATATAGGCAGGTCCGAGATTGTTGCAGAAACAGAGCAGATATTCCGTGTTGGTTTTGGAAAGGTCACCTTTTTTATAAAGATCAACAGCGCATTTGGCTCCGAGCGGAAATCCGCTGAGAAAACCGAAAAACACGACAAAGACTGCGCTTTCGGTATTTTGAAAAATCGGACGCAAAAGATAATGGAGAGGCTTTATGAATGGCTTTGAAAGACCGGAGCGGATAAGCAGATTTATAAGAACCATATAAGGAAAAAGAGATATAATCATTTGGTCAAACCACGCTTTTAATCCGATATATGCAAATTCCGCCGTCTTTTTCGAGAAAAAAAGAAAACATGTAAACATAAGAAAAAAAACAAAGGAAACGAGCAGATTTTTTCGTGAAAATTTCATAAAATTCTCCATAAATGATTGGAAATAGTGTATACTAAAATAGTATTTTTGTGAGTAGAGGAATATTCAAAATTTTTTTTTAAAAATACAGAACGGAGACATGTATGCGTCTGGATAAATTTCTGGCAGATGCCGGGATGGGGACAAGAAGTGAAGTAAAGAACATAATAAAGAAAAAACAGGTTTCGGTAAATGACAAAGCTGTTGTCAACCCGGGTGTGGCTGTGAGCGAAAGCGATAGGATATGTATCGGAGGAGAACAGGTTTTGATGAAACAGCCAAGGTATCTGATGTTTCATAAGCCTGCCGGCTGTATCAGCGCAACGACAGATAGGGAAAAAACAGTTCTTGATTATCTGGGTGAGAAAGAGAGAGGTGGTCTTTTTCCGGTCGGAAGACTGGATAAGGATACGGAGGGTCTGCTTCTGCTGACGGATGACGGGGAGTTTTCCCACCATTTGACAAGTCCGCGAAGACATGTAAATAAAACATATTATTTTGAGGGAGAGGGGATTTTGAGAGCAGATGCCCAAAAGGAGATTGCAGAAGGAATTGACATAGGAGATGAGAAGCCGACATTGCCGGCGGAGCTGATTATACAATCAGAGGATAGGCAGCAAAAAAAGGTGACAGGACAACTGACTGTGGCCGAGGGAAGGTATCATCAGGTCAAACGCATGATGGCTGCTGAGGGGGTAAAGATTACTTATTTGAAAAGAGTATCCATCGGAGGATTAAAGCTTGACGATTCCCTTCCGAAAGGGAGCTGGCGGAGTCTGTCCGATGAAGAAGTACAACTGCTGATGCAGGGGAGGAACAGGTAATGAATTCGTTTTTGCCGATATCTCGTGCAGATATGGATAAAATGAAAATAGATCAGCTTGATTTTGTATATGTAATCGGTGATGCCTATGTGGATCATCCCTCGTTTGGACATGCCATTATATCGCGCGTCCTGGAAGCGAACGGATACACGGTTGGGATTATATCACAGCCGGACTGGAAGGATGATGCAAGTATCACGGTGCTCGGAAAACCGAGACTTGGTTTTTTGATTTCGGGCGGCAATATGGACTCGATGGTAAATCACTATTATGTTTCAAAAAAACGGAGACCGGAGGATGCGTATACGCCGGGAGGTGTAAGCGGGAAGAGACCGGATCATGCTGTGGTGGTGTATGGGAATCTGATTCGCAGAACCTATAAGGATATACCGGTTATCATCGGCGGAATTGAGGCGAGTCTGCGCAGGCTGGCTCATTATGATTATTGGTCGGACTCTCTCAAACGCTCTATTTTACTTGACAGCGGAGCGGATATTATTTCATACGGTATGGGGGAACGCTCCATCGTTGAGATTGCCGACGCGCTTAACAGCGGAATCGATGTTTCAGATATTACATTCATAAAAGGAACGGTATTTAAGACACGTACAAAGGATGCATTTTATGATGAAATTTGTCTTCCTTCTTATGAAACGCTGTGCAGTTCCAAAAAAGAATATGCAAGAAGCTTTCACATACAATATCAGAATACGGATCCGTTTACGGGTAAGATGCTTGTGGAAGAGTATCCGCATCAGGTTTATGTTGTCCAGAACCCTCCGCAGGAGCCGCTCAGCACGGCAGAAATGGACCGGATTTATGATCTTCCGTATACCAGAAGGGCACATCCGTCTTATGATACACTCGGGGGAATACCTGCGACGAAGGAAATACAGTTTTCGCTGATAAGCAATCGTGGCTGCTTTGGCGGCTGCAGCTTTTGTGCCCTGACCTTTCATCAGGGACGGACGGTTCAGGTGCGAAGCCATGAATCCATTATAAAAGAAGCAAAGCTTATGACAGAGGAGCCCGGATTTAAAGGGTATATTCATGATGTCGGCGGTCCGACGGCGAATTTCAGGCAGCCTTCCTGTAAGAAACAGCTAAAGAATGGAGTATGTGCGGAGAGACAGTGTTTATTTCCGGCTCCGTGTAAAAATCTTACCGTCGATCATTCGGATTACGTGGCACTTCTTCGGAAATTGAGAAAACTGCCGAAGGTAAAAAAGGTGTTTATCCGCTCGGGAATACGTTTCGATTATCTGCTTGCGGATAAGGATGAAACCTTTTTTGACGAGCTGATTCGGTATCATGTCAGCGGTCAGCTCAAGGTTGCGCCCGAGCATATATGTGATACGGTTCTGAGACGAATGGGAAAACCGGAAAATGCCGTCTTTGAAAAGTTTTTAAAAAAATACGGGCAAAAAAATGAGAAATTCGGAATGAATCAGTATGTTGTGCCGTATCTGATGTCTTCCCATCCGGGTTCGACGATGAAGGAGGCTGTCGCCCTGGCGGAGTACATCCGTGACCTCGGATATATGCCCCAGCAGGTACAGGATTTTTATCCGACACCGTCCACCATGTCAACAGTCATGTATTATACGGGAATAGATCCGCGTGACATGTCTGAGGTGTATGTGGTTCGCAATCCGCATGAAAAAGCAATGCAGCGCGCACTGATTCAGTATAAGAATCCGGAAAATTACGATCTTGTAAAAGAAGCCCTGATACTTACACACAGAGAGGATTTAATCGGCTTTGATAAAAAATGCCTGATTCCTCCGAGAAAGATAAAAGACAGAAAACCAGGAAAACAGAAAGGAAAAAGAAGTAAATCATGAAAATAGCAGTAATAACAGGAGCCTCCTCAGGAATGGGAAGCGAATTTGCCCGGCAGCTTGAAAAAAAATGTCTCGGCCTTGATGAAATCTGGCTGATTGCAAGGAGAAAAGACAGACTGGAAGAACTGGCAGAAGAACTGACCATACCGGTCAAAGTAATACCGATGGATCTATCAAAGTCTTCCGGTTACACAGAGCTTGCAAATCTCCTTGAAAGTGAAAAACCACAGGTCAGAGTGGCGGTCAATTGTGCCGGATACGGAAAAACAGGACCATTTACGGAGATTGGACTTGATGATACACTCGGAATGGTGGATTTAAACTGCCGTGCACTCACAAGGATGACATATATGTTGCTTCCGTATATGCCAAAGCACAGTTATCTGATCCAAATCGCTTCGGTGGCAGGTATACTTCCGCAGCCGAATTTTGCAGTTTATGCAGCCAGTAAAGCCTATGTACTTTCTTTGAGCCGTGCACTCCGCGAGGAACTGAGAAGCAAAGGAATCTCAGTGACTGCCGTATGTCCGGGACCGGTTTCAACGGATTTCTTTGCCATAGCGGAGGAAACAGGATCGGTTTTTGCCCTTAAAAAGTATTTTATGGCTAAAAAGGAAAAAGTAGTGTCGCGTGCGCTGAAGGATACCTTCTCCGGAAAGGATGTTTCTGTATACGGACCTTCTATGAAAGCACTCCGGATTCTGGTAAAAATTGTTCCGCAAAAAATTGTTCTGTATATATATGGGAAAATGTACAGAAACGTAGCATAGTTAACGGAAGAGAGGCGTTAAAAAATGAAACAGAAGTTAAAAAGAGGCGACAAAGGATATTTCGCATTTTGCAGGAAACGTGAGATTATTAAAACAATTATCTTATTTGCAGTTCCGCTTTCCCTTTTTATTTCGGGGTATATGGTGACAGAAAGCCGGGTGAATCTCCTCACGATTGTTGCTGTGCTTGGAATGCTTCCGGCAAGCAGAAGTCTTGTCACGCTCGTCATGTATTTAAAGGGACACGGAATCTCGGAGGAGGACTATGAAATTCTTGCCGAATATACTAAAGGACTCACATATGCATATGACAATGTGTTTACAACCTATGAGAAAACATATGAGGTTCCGTCGCTTGTAGTGAGAAGTGAAAATGTCTGCGGATATGTGGCAAAGGAATATAAGACCCTTCAGGAGCTTGAAAAGCATTTGACAACCTGTATAAAAAAAGAGGGATATAACGTTAATGTCAAGATTTTTGACAACATAGATAGCTATAAAGCGCGCTTAATCAGCATATCAAAATTACAGGAGAGCGAACAGGAAAAGGATCTTGCCATCCGAAAAATTCTGTTTGAGATTTCTTTATGAAAGAATTTAAAATCAGTGCTCAGGAAAGCGGGCAGAAATGCATCAAATATTGTGAAAAGCTTTTGCCGAATGCAGGGACGGGCTTTTTGTACAAGATGCTGAGGAAAAAGAATATTACACTGAACGGGAAAAAGGCAGACGGAACCGAGAGACTGGCAGACGGAGATGTCCTTCGATTTTTCTTCTCGGATGAGACATTTTTGAATTTTTCGGGTAACAATGTGAATCAAAAAATGCCTTCTCCACAGAGAACGCAGATGCTTGAAAAAGCAAGAATCATATACGAAGATGAAAATGTGCTCCTCTATAACAAGCCGTCCGGACTTTTGTCGCAAAAGGCATCCGTTTCAGATATATCATTAAACGAAATGCTTCTTTCCTATCTGGCGTTTGATGAAAAAAGGTCAGATTATGAAACAGGGGAGAATACTGTAATCAGCAGACCCTCTGTCTGCAACCGGCTGGACCGTAACACATCGGGGATAGTCATATGCGGAAAAACTTATCAGGGTCTGCGTACCATGAACGAACTGCTTGCAGACAGGAATCTGAAAAAATATTACCATTGTCTGGTGGAGGGTGAGATTTCCGAGCAGATTCTGTTAAAAGGATATCTTCTCAAGAATGAAAAGACGAATACGGTAGAGATTTTTCAAAAAGAGGTGGAGGGAGCTTCTTATATCGAGACGGAAATCGTTCCGCTTGCAACCGGAAAAAAAGTCAGCCTTCTTGAGGTGCACCTGATTACCGGTAAAACACACCAGATTCGTTCGCATCTGGCATTTCTGGGACATCCGATACTGGGTGACTATAAATACGGGGAACGTAAAATCAATGATTTTTACAGGCAAAAATACGGACTGAGAAGCCAGCTTCTTCATGCGTATCGTATTGAGTTTCCGCAAATGTCACGCCTGAAAAAACTCTCCGGCAGAAAGTTTACGGCAGAGAAGCCGAAATTATTCAAACGTATAGAGAAGGAGGAAATCCGTGGCAACGTGGAATTCTAGGGGGCTGAGAGGTTCTGCACTTGAAGAACTTGTAAATCGTACAAACGAAAAATACAGAGAAAATAATCTTGCGCTGATTCAAAAGGTTCCGACACCGATTACGCCCATTAAAATGGATAAAGAGAGCAGACATATTACCCTTGCTTATTTTGACCAGAAGAGTACGGTCGATTACATAGGAACCGTTCAGGGGATTCCGGTGTGCTTTGATGCCAAGGAATCGGCGGCGGATACATTTTCACTCCAGAATATCCATGAACATCAGGTGAAGTTCATGGAGGATTTTGAGAAACAAAAAGGAATTGCTTTCTTTTTGATACATTATACGAAACGGGATTTTATGTATTATCTTCCGTTCAGAAATCTTAAGGTGTTCTGGGACAGGGCTCAGAGCGGAGGGCGTAAAAGCTTCCGTATGGATGAATTAGATATGACGTATGTTCTGCCGAAAAAAAGCGGAGTTTTTGTTCCATATCTGGAGATGCTTCAAAAAGATCTTCTGGAGAGAGAAAGTACGGATTGACAATATGAAAAATCTTGTGTATACTTTCGTTAGTTTGATGTAGTAACATGGTAGCGAATTAGCGCTGTAACACACTAAAGTATAAGGAGTCTGTTTTCATGGAAAAAAGATTATTACATACACCGGAGGGGGTCCGGGATATTTACGGAAATGAATTGCGGAAGAAACAGTATGTGGAAGAAAAACTGATGAATTCCTTTGAAAGCTTTGGCTATAAACGTATACAGACACCTGTGTTTGAATACTTTGATGTATTCAGCAAGGAAATCGGTACAACGAAAAGCAACGAGCTTTACAAATTTTTTGACAAAGAAGGAAATACACTCGTTCTTCGTCCGGATTTCACGCCGGCTCTGGCCAGATGTGCGGCGAAGTATTATCTGGAGGAGGACATTCCGGTGCGTTTTTCTTATTGCGGAAATACCTTTATTAACGCATCAGAATTGCAGGAAATCGGTACAACGAAAAGCAACGAGCTTTACAAATTTTTTGACAAAGAAGGAAATACACTCGTTCTTCGTCCGGATTTCACGCCGGCTCTGGCCAGATGTGCGGCGAAGTATTATCTGGAGGAGGACATTCCGGTGCGTTTTTCTTATTGCGGAAATACCTTTATTAACGCATCAGAATTGCAGGGAAAGCTAAAAGAAGTCACACAGACCGGTGTAGAGCTGATAGGGGACGCGTCACAGAGTGCGGATGCGGAGCTGATTCATCTGGCAGTTACGGCTTTAAAACAGAGTGGACTTTCCGAGTTCCAGATCAGTATCGGTGAGGTGGAATTTTTCAGGGGATTGTGTGAGGAAGCAGGACTTTCGGAGGAGATGGAGTCTGAGGTCCGAGAGCTGATTTCAAACAAGAACTATTTCGGAGTAGAAGAATATATTACGGAACAGGGCATTGACCGCGGAAAGGCGGAGGCGTTTTTAAAGGTGGCTGAGCTGTTCGGCTCTTATGACTGCTTGGAAGAGGCTAAAGAGCTTGTGTCAAATGACAAGAGTTTAAAGGCTGTAAAACGTCTTGAAAAACTTTATGAAACACTTAAGGATTTCGGCGATGAAAAATATGTTTCTTTTGATCTCGGAATGGTCAGCAAGTATAATTACTACACGGGGATTATTTTTAAAGCCTATACTTACGGTGTCGGTGATGCCATTCTCAAGGGCGGAAGATATGACAGACTTCTCGGATATTTCGGAAAAAATGCACCGGCAATCGGTTTTATGATTGTTACGGATGATTTGATGATTGCACTCAGCAGTCAGAAGCTTTCACCGGAGTGTGCACCGGATGTGGAGTATCTGCTTTATGATAAGTCGATGTGTAAGGAGGCCATGCTGGCTGCGGATCAGCGCAGAAAAGCGGGCAATAAGGTTGAGTGTGTAAGGTTTGCTGAGGGCAAGCACACAGAGGATTATGTAAGATATGGTTACAACAACCGGGTTTCTAAAATTTATCATCTTACCTCGGATGAAAAGGTGCTTGTTTACGATCTTGCGGATGACAGTGCAGATGCACTTCCGGTTGATAATTATGAGCTGAAGGCTTTTTTAGGGAGAGAAAATTAATGAGTGAAGATATACGCTATTTGACATTTGCCCTCGGTAAGGGCAGGCTTGCAAAGAAAACACTTGAGTTGTTTGAACAGATAGGTATTACCTGTGAGGAGATGAAGGACAAGGATTCGCGAAAACTGATTTTTGTAAATGAGGAGCATAAATTAAAATTTTTCCTTGCTAAGGGACCGGATGTTCCGACTTACGTGGAATACGGAGCTGCAGACATAGGTGTTGTCGGGAAAGACACGCTTCTGGAAGAGCAGAGACGTGCGTATGAGGTGCTGGACCTCGGCTTTGGAAAATGCCGTATGTGTGTCTGCGGACCACAGAGTGCACGCGAGCTGCTTCAGCATCATGAAATGATACGTGTGGCAAGTAAATATCCAAACATTGCAAAGGATTATTTTTATAACAAGAAACATCAGACTGTGGATATTATCAAGCTGAACGGTTCGGTAGAGCTTGGACCGATAGTCGGACTTTCCGATGTGATAGTCGATATTGTGGAAACGGGCTCTACGCTTCGAGAAAACGGGCTGGAAGTGTTGGAAGAGATTTGTCCGCTTTCTGCGAGAATGATTGTCAATCAGGTGAGTATGAAAATGGAAGCAGATCGCATCAAAAAGCTGATCGCAGATATAAAGGAGCTTTTATAATGAGAATTATTAAATTGACACAGGAATCCAAAGACAGTCTTTTAAATGACCTGTTGAAGAGAAGTCCGAACAATTACGGACAGTATGAAAAAACAGTAAATGATATTATTGCGGATGTGCGAAAAAACGGTGATGATGTTTTGTTTGAGCTGGCACATAAATTTGATAAAAATACGGTTGATGCAACCAATTTTAAGGTAACGGATGAAGAGATAGAAGAAGCATTTTCGCTGATTGAACCGGAATTTATTCAGGTGATGGAAAAAGCCGCCGGCAATATTGAAACATATCACCGCAAACAGGTGCGAAACAGTTGGATTGATACGCAGCCGGACGGAAGTATACTCGGACAGAAAATAACACCGCTTGACAGTGTGGGAGTTTATGTTCCGGGAGGAAAGGCCGTGTATCCGAGTTCCACCCTCATGACCACGATTCCGGCGAAGGTAGCAGGTGTGTCAAAGATTGTCATGACAACTCCGGCGGGACCGGATAATAAAGTGAATCCGGGGACTTTGGTTGCAGCCAAAATTGCAGGTGTGGATGAAATTTACAAAACCGGGGGAGCGCAGGCAATCGCAGCACTTGCCTTTGGTACGCAGAGTGTTCCGAAGGTGGATAAGATTGTCGGACCGGGAAATATTTTTGTCGCCCTCGCAAAGAAGGCCGTATACGGTTATGTCAGCATCGATTCGATTGCCGGCCCGAGTGAAATACTGGTTCTTGCAGATGAGACGGCAAATGCACGCTATGTGGCAGCGGATTTGCTTTCCCAGGCAGAGCATGATGAGCTTGCGTCCGCTATTTTGATTACAACCAGCCAGAAGCTTGCAGAGGAGGTCTCTGCAGAGGTGGAGCAATTCACACAGCAGCTTTCCCGCAGGGAAATCATTGAAAAGAGTCTTGAAAATTACGGCTATATTCTGGTGGCAGAGACTATGGAGGATGCCATTGATGCTGCCAATGAAATTGCATCGGAACATATGGAAATTTTAACCGTAAATCCGTATGAGACAATGACAAAAATTCGTCATGCCGGTGCGATGTTCCTTGGAAATTATTCTTCGGAGCCTCTCGGAGATTATTTTGCCGGACCTAATCATGTTCTTCCGACCAACGGAACGGCTAAGTTCTTCTCACCGCTTTCTGTGGATGATTATATTAAAAAATCAAGCATTATTTCATATTCAAGAGATGCGCTGCTTGAAGTACATAAGGACATTGAGTTATTTGCACATAAGGAAGGCTTGACGGCTCATGAAAACTCAATTAAAGTAAGATTTGAAGAGGCGTAAGGAGGTGCATTTATGCGCACATCGGAAATAAAAAGAGAGACAAAAGAAACTAAGATTGAGATGAAGCTTTCCCTCGACGGAACCGGGACAGGCTCTATAGAGACCGGAATCGGTTTTTTTAATCATATGCTGGAGGGATTTTCAAAGCACGGTTTTTTTGACCTGGATATCAGGGCTGAGGGAGATCTTCATGTGGATCCGCACCATACGGTAGAAGATGTCGGTATCGTACTCG
This sequence comes from uncultured Kineothrix sp., assembly GCA_964519385.1. Classification (GTDB taxonomy): domain Bacteria; phylum Bacillota; class Clostridia; order Lachnospirales; family Lachnospiraceae; genus SVFI01. The sequence continues at coordinate 19,260 of CAZFLR010000002.1, read as the reverse complement.
GCAGGGCAATCAGGGAAGCTGTCGGTGACAAAAAGGGAATTTCCCGTTTCGGATATTTTATTTTGCCGATGGATGATGCGCTTGCGCTGTGCAGTCTCGATCTTGGCGGAAGAGCTTATTTTGATTTTGAATGTGAATTTGAGACAGAGCGTGTCGGAGCGTTTGAGACACAGCTTGTACGTGAATTCTTTTATGCCGTGTGTACCAATGCGGAGATGAATCTTCATATCAAAATGCTGAGCGGACGCAATGACCATCACAAAATTGAAGCAATGTTCAAGGCGTTTGCCAAGGCACTGGATATGGCGGTTTCTTATGATGACAGAATTAAGGATGTTTTAAGCACAAAAGGCACTCTTTAAGGAGAAAACACATGAATTATAAACAGTTTGTAGGTAGTATATATTTAAAGGATAAAAAAGCAGTAAAAAGCTTTGTGGACAATACGGTAATTTCAGCAGAGCCGGTGGAACTTGCACAGTTTTACGCAGAGAGCGGAGTAGATATTATTCTGATTTTTGACATGTCCTACAATGAGACGATGCATGATGAGGCTCTTACAGTCATCAAAAGAATCTGTGAAAAGGTTCAGGTGCCGGTCTATGGCTCCGGACATATCAACAAGCCTGAGGATGTGAAAAAGATACTTTATGCAGGATGTGAAAAAGCCGTTCTGAATCTTGGAAAAGAGTGCAGTCAGAATATACTTGAAGAGGTTTCAAAGAGATTTGGAAGAGATCACATTGCAGCGACGATTGCAAGTGAAGATACGCTTGTGATTAACAGGGAGCTTCTGGAAACCTATGCAAGTGAGCTTGTTCTGATTGATGAACACGCGCTGAAAAATTGTCTGGGTGCTTCGTCGCTTCCGGCGATTGTTTTTCTCCCTGAGATATCACTTGACAAGATGCTTTCCGTGATGGAGAGAGAGGGTGTTTCCGGTATCGCCGGAAAGATTGTAAACACCAACTGCCGGGAAATAACAGCACTGAAAAAGATTTGTAAAGAACGCGGTATAAAGGTTCATACCTTTGAGGTTGCAATGGAATTTTCAGAATTTAAATTAGGACCTGACGGTCTGGTGCCGGTGGTTGTACAGGACTATCGTACCGGAGAGGTTCTTATGGTTGCATACATGAACGAGGAAGCCTATCTGACTACGCTCAGGACAGGCAAGATGACCTATTACAGCCGGAGTCGTAAGGAGCTCTGGATAAAAGGTCTTACCAGCGGACATTTCCAGTATGTAAAAGGAATTTCTGTTGACTGCGACAACGATACGCTGCTGGCAAAGGTATATCAGGTGGGAGCTGCCTGTCATACGGGCAATTATTCCTGCTTTTACCGAGAACTTGTACCGATGGAGGCAGAAGACGGGAATCCGCTGACTGTATTTGAAAAAGTTTATGATGTGATTGAGGACAGAAAGGTCAATCCGAAGGAAGGCTCCTACACAAATTATCTATTTGAGAAAGGACTCGATAAAATCTTAAAGAAAATTGGTGAGGAGGCTACCGAAATTGTGATAGCGGCTAAGAATGAAAGTCCGGATGAAATCAAGTATGAGATTTCTGATTTCCTTTATCATATGATGGTGCTCATGTCCCAGAAAGGAATCCGCTGGGAGGATATCACAAACGAGCTTTCCAACCGTTGACGGAAAATAATTGAAAGAATAATCAGGAAGATATTTCATGTGAATTGCATGAGATATCTTCTTTTTTTGAGAATTAGTACATAGATATAAGAAAAAAAGGAAAAAGCATGAATGAACAGGCGAAAGAACAGGAACGGGACCGTAGGATTCTGGCTGCTGCATTTTTAAGAGACAGTGAAATGCAGAACAAAGACAGGCTCAGTCATATACATCAAATACTACACGGAGAGCAATACCGGCCGGACATATATCGGGAAAATATCTCTGAAAGTCCCGCAGATGCAGAAGAAAAGCTGTTTTGGAAATCCTTTAGGAACCGCTGCATTTTTGCAATGCTGATTACGATTATCTTATATGTCGGAATGCTGAGTGATATTTCGGAGTTCTCTGACGGCATTACAAAACTACAGATGACAATTGAAATGGATTATTCCGAGAATTTATTTGATTTTATAAACCAGATACCGTATACTCTAGATTATGAGAAAATTAATGCTTAAGGATGAAATCCTATTAAAAATTGAAAAGCCGGCGAGATATATCGGCGGCGAAGTGAACAGTATAATGAAAGAGAAAGATTCCGTGGATATCCGGTTTGCCATGTGTTTTCCGGATGTTTACGAGATAGGTATGTCTCATCTTGGTATACAGATTCTATATGATATGTTTAATAAGTTTGAGGACACATGGTGTGAACGCGTATATTCACCGTGGACGGATCTTTCCGCAATTATGAAAGAGGAGAAGATACCGCTTTTTGCGCTGGAATCACAGGAACCGGTCAGAGATTTTGATTTTTTGGGAATCACGCTTCAATACGAAATGTGTTATACGAATATTCTGCAGATTCTTGAACTGGCAGACATACCGTTTCTGGCAAAGAACCGGACATGGGAGCATCCGGTTGTCATAGGAGGCGGTCCTTGCTCATACAATCCGGAACCGATTGCAGATTTCTTTGATTTATTCTATATCGGCGAAGGCGAGTCGATGTATCGCCGGCTTCTGGATTTATATAAGGAATGCAGAAACTCAAATGTTTCAAGAGAAGAGTTTTTACACAGGGCAGGTACGCTCCCGGGAATCTATTGTCCGTCACTTTATGAGGTTACTTATAAGCCGGACGGAACCATTGAAGCTTTTTCGCCGGTTTATGAGGATGTTCCGGAGAGGATAGAGAAAGAAATGGTGACCGATTTATCGGATATGAGTTATTATCCGACCAAACCGGTGGTTCCGTTTATTAAGGTTACGCAAGACAGAGTTGTCCTTGAAATAATGCGTGGCTGTATCCGCGGATGCAGATTTTGTCAGGCTGGACAACTGTACAGACCGCTCCGTGAGCGTGACGTGGAGTCGCTCAAGAAATGTGCATCTGAAATGTTGAAAAATACCGGACATGAAGAAATTTCCCTTAGTTCTTTAAGCTCAAGTGACTATTCGCAGCTTCCGGAGCTTATCGACTATTTAATAGATGAGTGCAACCGTAAAAAAATCAATATTTCCCTTCCGTCACTGCGAATTGATGCCTTTTCGCTGGATGTGATGAGTAAGGTTCAGGATGTGAAAAAGAGTTCTCTGACATTCGCGCCTGAGGCCGGCACCCAGCGTCTGAGAGATGTGATTAACAAGGGGCTTACTGAGGAGGTTATCTTAAACGGAGCAAGGGAAGCGTTTGAAGGCGGATGGAATAAGGTTAAGCTTTATTTTATGCTCGGACTTCCGACAGAAATGGTCGAAGATATCGAGGGAATTGCACAGCTCTCAAATCAGATTGCCAAGGTATATTATGAAACAGTACCGAAGGAAAAACGCCAGGGAAAGGTGCAGATTGTGACAAGTACCTCATTTTTTGTCCCGAAACCGTTCACGCCATTTCAGTGGGCGCGTATGTCCACGAAGGAAGAATTCCTGGAGAAAGCCTATGTTGTGCGTGAAGCTGTCAAAAGTCAGTTAAATCAGAAGAGCATCAAATACAACTGGCATGAGGCGGATGTCACTGTTTTGGAGGGTGTTTTTGCAAGAGGAGACAGAAAAATCGCCCCAGTCATTCTTAAAGCTTACGAAAAAGGGTGTCTGTTTGACTCATGGAGCGAATATTTCCACAATGAGCTCTGGCTGGAAGCATTTGACGAGTGCGGAGTTTCGATTGAATTTTATACAACAAGGGAACGTGCAGAGGATGAAATTTTCCCGTGGGACTTTATTTCATGTGGTGTGGATAAGTCATTTTTGCTTCGCGAGTGGAAGAAAGCACTCGGAGAGACGGTGTCATTAAACTGCCGTCAGGGATGTCAGGCATGCGGAGCAATGAAATATGGTGTCGGCGTATGTACGGAACCGAAAACAGGAGCATAAGCATATGAAACTGAGAATTAAATTTACAAAGCATGGTCCGATTGTTTTTATCGGTCATCTTGATATGATGCGCTATTTTCAAAAAGCGATGCGCAGGGCAGAAATTGATATTTCGTATTCGGGAGGCTTCAGCCCTCACCAGATTATGTCTTTTGCTGCACCTCTGGGTGTCGGTATCTCCTCAAACGGGGAGTATATGGATATCGGAGTTGACAGCCTTACATGTGCCTGTCAGGTAAAGGATGCATTAAACAAGGTTATGGTTGAGGGGGTTGAGATTACATCGGTAAAGCTTCTTCCTGATACGGCAGAAAACGCTATGTCAAGTGTGGCAGCGGCAAAATACACTCTGCGTTTCAGAGAAGGATGCAGACCGGATGTTGACTTGTCGGGTCAAATCAATTCTTATCTTGCCCGGACGGAAATTCTTGCAGTCAAGGAGACGAAAAAGGGGCAGAGAGAAATTGATTTGAAACCTCATATATATGAATTTACGTTTAATCCGGAAACATGTGAAATTACTCTGTTTGTTGATGCCTCCAGTTCAGGAAACATCAAGCCGGTATTTGTCATGCAGGATTTATACCGTTACTGTGACAAAGAGGCCGGAGAATTTGATTTCATTGTCACGCGTGAAGATACTTATACCAATACAGGGACGGAGGAGAAGCCGTGCTTTGTCCCTCTCGATGAAGTCGGAGAAGATTATTGATGAAACTTTATAAACTGCTTTTTACACGTTATGAGGATAGAGAAGCGGCCTTTCTCCTTGAAGATGACAGGCTGATACAGGTTCTGCTGCACGATTCCTCAGCTTATTCTATCGGAGATATTTATATAGGACGTGTCAAAAATATAATAAAGGGTATGGAGGCGGCCTTTATTGAGCTGATGCCGGGAAGCGTCGGTTTTCTGCCGTTTTCCCACATAAATCCCAAATGTATCCTGAACCGCACGGATGCCCGGGAATTAAAATGCGGGGATGAGGTTATCGTTCAAATTCATAAAGAGCCTTTAAAAACCAAAGAAGCTGCTCTAACCACAGATATCAGTTTTTCGGGATCTGGAATTGTTCTGATTCCCTACAGCAAGGGGATTCACTATTCCCAAAAGCTTACGGCTGACGAAAAGCAGTCCATGAGAGATATTATTTCAGGAGCAATTATGGATTTGTTCGGCGATATGGATGTCTTTTTACAGCACTACGGTCTGATTGTCCGCACAAATGCACGTCATATGACAGGACAGGAAATGACCGCCGAACTTCATGAACTGTTTCATAAGGCAGGAGATATTGTCGCGGTCGCCGACAAAAGAACCGTTTTTTCATGCCTTTATCACGAGGATTCTTTTTACTCAGGTGTCATCCGAAATCATTTTTCTTTGGGACAAACAGAGGTTGTTGTGGATGACAAAGATGTATACGAAAGGCTGATGCAGGAGACGTTTTTCTCCCCGGAGATTTCATCATGCATCCGATATTATGAGGATCCTCGTATTTCGCTGTATAAATTATACGGTCTTGAGGAAAAAATAAATCAGGCGTTAAATAAGAAGGTGTGGCTTAATTGCGGAGCATATCTGGTGATTGAACCGACAGAGGCTCTCACGGTCATCGATGTGAACAGTGGGAAGGCATGTCATACAAATAACAGATTGTCCCGCGATGAATTTTACCATCAGATTAATTGTGCTGCTGTACCGGAAATTGTCCGTCAGCTAAGACTTCGCAATATATCGGGGATAATTGTGGTTGATTTTTTAAAGACAGGTGAAGAGTACAGTCATAAGCTGCTTTCCGTATTGAAAGCCGAAACACTCAAAGATCCGGTCAGGACAACGGTAGTTGACATGACAGCACTCGGTCTTGTGGAAATGACGCGGAAAAAGACAGAGGCTTCTCTGCGTGAAAAACTGAAGTTTATATCAAAGGAGAAGGAAACGGAATGAAGCTTACACGCATCGACAAGGTACATGACGGAACTTATTTAAAAAAATATGAATTGACTTATTTGAATAAGGCCGGCAGAGAAAAGAAATACGAAATAGTGAGCAGAAAAGAGATTAACTGTCCGGAGGATCTGGGCCGAAAAGTGAGCGGAATCTCCATTGTTGCCTATAAGGACAATCAAATGCTGTTGCTTCGTGAATTCAGAATGGCGATAAATAAAGAAATTTACAATCTTTGTGCAGGAATGCTGGAAGCCGGGGAGACGGTCGAGGAGTGCGTGGCGCGGGAATTGTATGAGGAAACAGGGCTCAGGGTTAAGCGTGTCATTGACGTTCTTCCGCCGGCATTTTCAGCGGTCGGCTTTTCGGATGTACAGACGCATATTGTGCTGGTGGAGGCAGAGGGCGAGATTAGCGACCATACCTCCGAAAACGAAAAAATCAAGGCTGCTTTTTATACAAAGGAACAGGTTAAGGAAATGCTTAAAACAGAGGAGTTTTCTGCGCGCAGTCAGATTGCAGCATATTTTTTTACAAAAACCATTGACAGCTTTTAAAGTCCATGTTAAGATTCAATAGTATGCCGCATAATGAGGTTTAAGTATCGGATATTCCGGTCACCGTAGTTAGCGAGTTAGATGAATAGGAGGTGCCCTATGTACGCAATTATTGCAACAGGTGGAAAACAGTATAAGGTTTCTGAAGGCGATGTAATCTATGTTGAAAAGATCGACGCTGAGGAAGGTGCTGCTGTAACATTTGACCAGGTTCTTGCAGTAAGCGATGCTGATCTTAAGGTTGGTGCTGACGTTGCTTCTTCTACAGTAACAGCTACAGTTGTTGAGCAGGGAAGAGCTCGTAAGGTAATCGTTTACAAGTATAAGAGAAAAACAGGTTATCACAAGAAAAACGGTCATAGACAAGCATACACTAAGGTTAAGATTGACAAGATCAACGCTTAATTTTATGCAGGTTGAGAGATGACAACAGTTACAATTTATAACGACAAAACCGGAAAACATAAGGGCTTTGACATACACGGTCATGCCGGGTATCGTTTTAAAGGACAGGATATTGTGTGTGCAGCGATTTCCATGCTGGCAACCAATACGATTAATTCCATAGAGACTTATACGGATTTGGCAATCAAATATGAAGCGGATGAGCGCAGGGCGCGTATACGTTTTCTGATTAAGGAGGAGCCGAATCATGATTCAGAGCTTTTAATGAATTCCATGATTTTAGGTTTGTCGGATTTAAAAAAGAATTACAAACAATATGTGACATTAAAATTCGAGGAGGTGTAACACATGTTAAATTTAAACCTTCAATTTTTCGCTCATAAAAAGGGAGTTGGTTCTACAAAGAACGGTAGAGATTCCGAATCAAAAAGATTAGGTGCGAAAAGAGCTGACGGACAATTTGTAAAAGCCGGTAATATCTTATACAGACAGCGTGGAACTAAAATCCATCCGGGCATTAACGTAGGCCGTGGCGGAGATGATACATTATTTGCTTTAGTTGACGGTGTTCTTAGATTCGAAAGAAAAGGAAGAGACAAAAAACAGGCTTCCGTTTATCCGGTAGAAGACTAATTACGAAATTGCGAGGAGCTTCAAACTTTTTGTTTGGAGCTCTTTTCTTTCATGGAGAGATTATTTATGTTTGCAGACAGAGCTAAAATTTATATCCGAAGCGGAAAAGGCGGAGACGGACATGTCTCATTCCGACGCGAAAAATATGTTCCTGACGGAGGACCTGACGGTGGAGATGGCGGAGATGGCGGAAGTGTATGGTTTGAGGTTGACGAGGGACTGAATACACTGACGGATTACCGTCATGTTCACAATTATAAGGCCGGTGACGGAGCGGAAGGCGGTAAAAAGAACTGCCGTGGTAAAAACGGTGAGGATATTGTCTTAAAGGTTCCTGCCGGAACGGTTATTAAGGAGCAGGAGACCGGCAAGGTAATTGCCGATATGTCCGCTGAGAATACCAGATACATGATTTTAAAGGGCGGTCGCGGAGGCAAAGGAAATCAGCATTATGCCACCTCCACCATGCAGGCACCAAAATATGCGCAGCCGGGACAGCCGGCACAGGAACTGAATTTATTCCTTGAGCTTAAGGTGATTGCGGATGTAGGTCTGGTAGGATTTCCGAATGTAGGTAAATCCACATTTCTTTCCCGTGTTACCAATGCGAAACCAAAGATTGCCAACTATCATTTTACAACATTAAATCCAAATCTCGGTGTTGTTGACCTCGATAACGGAGGCAATGGTTTTGTGATTGCTGATATACCGGGACTGATAGAAGGTGCATCTGACGGCGTAGGACTCGGACATGAGTTCCTTCGTCATATTGAACGTACCAAAGTGATTATTCACATGGTAGATGCAGCATCTGTAGAAGGACGTGATCCGATAGAGGATATTCTTGCCATTAACAAGGAGCTTTCTGCCTATAGCGAGGAGCTTGCAGCAAAGCCGCAGGTAATTGCAGCAAACAAGATGGATGCCGTTTATGGCGATGAAAATGAGATTGTCCGCAAGCTGTGTGAGAAATTTGAACCGATGGGAATTAAGGTTTTTCCGATTTCGGCAGTCAGCGGTAAAAACGTGAAAGAATTATTATATGAAGTTTCGGATATGCTTCAGAATCTCGATGACAAACCGATTGTGTTTGAGCAGGAATATTTTCCGGAGATTGAAAAAGCATATACGGAAGATCCGTTTACTGTTGTGTATGATGAGGAAGAAAACGAGTATGTTGTCGAAGGACCAAAGATTGAAAAAATGCTTGGTTACACGAATTTAGAGTCCGAGAAGGGATTCCGTTTCTTCCAGAATTTCATGCGTGAGAACGGTATTTTGAAACAATTGGAGGAACTTGGTATTCAGGAGGGCGACACCGTTCGTATGTACGGTTTGTCGTTTGACTATTACAAGTAAGGAGACAGGTATATGACAAGCAAACAGAGAGCTTATTTAAAGGGACTTGCAATGAATATTGAACCTATTTTCCAGATTGGAAAAGCAAGTCTTACACCTGAAGTTACAAATGCAATCAGTGAGGCGTTCAACACCAAAGAGCTTATCAAAGTTGCAGTCTTAAAAAACTGCATGGATGATCCAAATGAAATCGCCCATATGCTTGCAGAAAGAACACGTTCACAGGTTGTACAGGTTATCGGTAAGAAAATCGTGCTTTACAAAGAATCAAAGGAGCATAAAAAAATTGAACTGCCAAAATAAAAAAGTCGGAATCATGGGCGGAACCTTTGATCCGATACATTACGGACATTTAATTTTAGCACAGAATGCACTTGAGACATATGAATTGGACGAGGTCATGTTTGTTCCAAGCGGAACGCCGTGGCTGAAAGACTCGACGAAGGTCCTTTCCCGAAACAAACGTGTTTCCATGACGGGAATTGCCATTGAAGACAATCCCTGTTTCGCACTTTCTACCATAGAAATTGACCGGGAAGGTAATTCTTATTCTTATGAAACCGTGGAAGAGCTCAAGAAAGAACAGCCGATGACGGAATTCTATTTTATTCTTGGTGCAGATTCCCTGCTGGAAATTGAGAAATGGAAGCATCCGGACCGGCTCATGGCGGAATGTACACTTCTCGCAGCAGTCCGCGATGATTGTGACGAGAACGGGCTAAGAGACCAGATTGCTTATCTGCAGAAAAAATATAATGCCAGGATTCATATCCTGCCGGCAAGAAGAATTGATATATCCTCTTCGGATATCCGTGCGCTGATTGCTGAAAAAAAATCGGTGCGCTATCTGCTTCCGGAGCAGGTAATTAAATTCATTGATAAAAATCACCTGTATGCGAAAGCTGAGGATGAGAAATAGTCATGGCAGAGCGAAAGCAGTTTAAAGAAAAAAACAAAGAAATAACATCCATATTAAAAAAAGAACTGGATGAAAAACGTTTTGAGCATACAATATCTGTTGCGCAGACAGCAGCCTGTCTTGCCATGTGCCACGGAGAAAATCCGTACAGAGCCTATCTTGCAGGATTACTGCACGACTGTGCAAAATGTATTCCTCATGATAAAAAAACAGCACTCTGCAGAAAATACGATATCCAAATGAGTGATGCGGAGAAAAACAATCCGGATCTTTTACATGCCAAATTAGGCAGTTGTCTTGCTCGAAAAAAATACGGGATTGAGGATGAAGAAATACTGTCGGCGATTCGATGGCACACAACCGGGAAGCCGGATATGGGACTTTTAGAAAAAATAATCTATATTGCGGATTATATTGAGATTTACCGAAAACCACTTCCTGACATGGACGAAATTCGACAGGCAGCGTTTTCTGATTTGAATCAGTGCATGTTTATGATTTTGGACGGAACCCTTTTATATCTTCATGAAAAGGATGCAGTGCTGGATGAAATCACACTGGAAACTTATAATTACTATAAAACAATCAATAAAGGAGAACAGCCATGACAAGTGATATTGCAAAGAAAATGGCTCTTGCGGCCATAGACGCATTAGAGGAAAAAAAAGCAGAAGATATTCAGATTATTGATATTGCTGAAGTTTCACCGCTTGCAGATTATTTTATCATCGCAAATGGCAGTAACCGAAATCAGGTGCAGGCACTTGCCGATAATGTAGAAGAACTTCTCGGAAAGCTCGGTTATGAGAGACGACCGATTGAAGGATATGACAGTGCCAATTGGATACTTCTCGATTACAAAGATGTTATCATTCATATTTTTGATAAAGAAAGCCGAAGCTTTTATGATCTGGAGCGCATTTGGCGAGATGGCAAAAATGTGACAGAAGAAGAGCTTAGAGGCTGATATCAGCCAATAAAAATACAGAAAAAAATTCGGACCGAATTGCAGCAGCAGACCGGTCCGAATTTTTATTTCATATATTATAAAAGCATTAGTGATAAAGACGGAACACACCGTAAACTTTGCCTAAAATCTCGCAGTTGTCAACAATGATAGGATCCATGTCATCGTTCTCCGGTTGAAGACGAATGTGTCCGTTCTCCTTATAGAAGGTCTTAACCGTCGCTGAGTCATCTACAAGGGCAACTACGGTATCACCATTTCTGGCAACGTTCGTTTTCTCGACAAAAATCTGATCTCCACTGAAAATACCGGCATTAATCATACTGTCACCCTTGACCTTAAGAACAAACGATTCTGCATTCGGAGCCATCTCAACCGGAATCGGGAAATATCCTTCAATATTCTCCTGAGCTAAAATAGGCTGTCCGGCAGCAACAGTACCGATAATCGGAATGCTCGTCATTTCGTGGCGGACGAGCTGAAAACTGTCGTCACATATCTCTATTGCACGCGGCTTAGTAGGGTCACGGCGGATATAGCCGTTCTTTTCAAGTGTTTCCAGATGAGCATGTACGGAAGAGGTAGACTTAAGATGAACAGCCTCGCAGATCTCACGTACTGCCGGTGGATATCCCTTTTCAAGGATGCGTGCCTTGATGAATTCTAAAATTTCTGTCTGCTTCTTGCTGATTTTACCATATGACATAAAATTCCCTCCCGAACAAATGTACCTTTATTTAATGTAAGTATAACAGAAGAAAAAGAAAAAAGCAAACATATATTCCGAAATTTTGTTCGATTTTCTGCTTGACACACGAAAACTTGTTCGATATAATGCAGGTATAACAAACAAATGTTCGTACCATATGTTCGATTTTAGAGGAGTGATTTATCATGTTACAGCAGATTTCAGTTATACAATTACAGGACGTTTCAGATGTATGCAGAACGCAGCAGAGCAGAAGCAGGAAGGCGGCTGTAAAAGCATACAGACGAAGAGAGAAAGTTTCGAGACAGAGACGTGTTCTGTTTTTTTCGGCATTGGCTGTGGTTTTGGGAGTTGTTCTTGCGTTTTCGGTTCTCGGTACAAGTGCACAGGCAACCGGAGCTGACCGTGCATCCGCTTCTTATAAATATTATAAGGAGATTTATGTGGAGAGCGGTGATACGCTCTGGAATATAGCAGAGCAGTATACGGACGGCTCCGTGTCAAAAGTCAGTCAATGTATCAATGAAATCCGTTCCATCAATGGATTAAATAAATTTGAAACCTTAAAAGCCGGAACATATATTATCGTTCCATATTATTCTGAAACCTTGCAGGAATAGCCGGTATACACCGGTGGCCATATTTATGTCAGGGTTCACGCAGCTTTACGGCATTGGCTGCTGTACGGCGATTTTCTTCTTCCATTGCAGCATAATGCTTACGTGTGGTATCAACATTTTTATGGCCGAGTATATCAGCGACAAGATATATATCTCCGGTTTCACGGTATAAGTTGGTTCCGTAGGTACTTCGGAGCTTGTGCGGAGTAATCTTTTTTAGAGAGGTTACCTTAGAAGCATATTTTTTTACAAGCTTTTCCACTGCGCGCACGCTGAGCCGTTTGTTCTGCATGGATAGGAAGAAAGCAGTTTCATGTCCCTGTGCCGGAATTTTATGCATTCGTTCATCCATATAGTCAAGGAGTGCATCCTCAACCTCGTGACCGAAGTAAATAACAGCTTCATTACCTCCTTTTCTGCGAATTTTAATTCCGCCGTTACGGAAATCCACATCATTTATATCCAGTCCGACACACTCGGAAACACGAATACCTGTACCGAGCAATAATGTAAGGAGAGCAAGGTCACGCACCTTTGTCACCTTATGATAACGCAGCTCCGCAACGGTCAGATTTTCTCCATTTTCCACAAGATCAAGAAGGGTAGCAACTTCTCCCGGATCCAAACGGATAATTTCTTTGTCGTGAAGTTTCGGCATCGGAACCAGAGATGCAACATCTTTTTCAATCAGTTCACTGGTATAAAAGTAGTGATAGAAGCTTCGCAGGGAAGCCAGCTTTCTGGATTTTCCGCGTTCGTCATTGCGATATTCCTTGTCACCTTTGTGATAAAGCTCCAGATAGTCCAGATATTCTTCTATGTCCTCTTTTGTTAATTGATCGAGCAGAGAGAGAGGATATTCAGTGATTGGTATCCTTCTCATAGAAAGATTATTTTCCTGGATAAATTCAAAGAATATACGAAGATCCAGAGCATAACCGAGTCTTGTCCGGGTGGAAGTGGTGTGTTCGATTCCACGGAAAAATTGTTTGCAAAATTTAGGAAGCTCAGAAAGAACTTCACGCATTTTCTCTATATTCTGTTTATTTATCATATCATGATAATTATTCTGTTCTGCCATATGTATTTACCTTTTTACCAACGATTTCCTTTATATTCCGGCCAGCCGGAGAGATTACCGCGTACAATGGCGGTAAACATTCGTTCCTTTACACCGGGATTTTCGTCTGTCAGCTTTTTAAGCAGTTCCTTGGTATACTGACGTTTGGTATAGCCGTCTGCAGGACACGCGCTTTTTGCGACAGGAAGATTGTATTTATTCATAAAACCGATTACATCTGCCTCATTTACATACATAAGCGGACGAATAACTGTTAAATCCATGCGGTCCAGATATGTTCGCGGTGAGAAGGAGTGGAAGCGTCCTTCAAATATAAGCGACATTAACATGGTTTCAATAATATCATCTTTATGATGTGCATATGCGATTTTATTGCATCCTAAACGTTTCATTTCTTCGTTTAATGCACCCTTACGCATTTTTGCACATAAGGAACAGGGATTGGATTCTTTGCGTTGGTTGAAGATAATATCTGCGATGTCGGTTTTTACAACAGTGTACGGAACTTCAAGTTCGTCGCAAAGGGCTTGTATTTTTGTGAAATCCTGTATTTTAAATCCAAGATCCACCGTAACAGCACAGAGTTCAAATCTTTTCGGATAAAACCGTTGTAAGCCGTGCAAAGCATAAAGAAGCGTCAGACTGTCTTTGCCGCCTGAAATACCGATTGCAATCTTATCGCCGTCCTCAATCATTTCATAATCATCTACAGCACGTCTGGTATAACTTAATAATTGTTGTAATTTCATAAAATAGTATTCCTTTTTTAATATTATTTGAGATTGTTGTGGTTCATGTTGAAGTGACACTTTGAATAGAAACATGTCATACTTTAGAGTATAACACAAAGAATGAGAGATGAAAAGAACTATTCGCAAAAGAACAGTTTAACGAATAGTTCGACTTCTTTTTGGCTTTATTTACTTTTTCTTTAGCAAGTGGCTTAATTTAACATATCTCTTCAGAATCAAGCACTATGGTAAAAGGACCGTCATTTTCAAGGGTTATTTTCATATCTGCACCAAAAATTCCTTTTTCCACAACAGGGACTTCTTTTTTACATTGAGAAATAATATATTCGTATATCTCATTGGCTGTATCCGGAGCTCCGGCTTTGATAAAGGAAGGACGATTTCCCTTACGGCAATCTGCATAAAGGGTAAATTGTGATACTAAAAGCAATTCACCTTTTACATCCTTTAATGCAAGGTTGGTTTTTCCTTCTTCATCTTCAAATATACGCATGGCAATAAGTTTGCGAATCATTTTATCGGCTATTTCTAAAGTATCTGTCTGGCTGACACCGATTAATACTAAAAACCCTTTTCCAATCTGTCCGACTACTTCCTGATTTACTTTTACGTTGGCATGATTTACACGTTGTATTACAAATTTCATAATTTCAGCTTTCTTTTTAGTTCTTCTTATTTTTCTTTGGTGTTCCGGATTCTTTTTCCTTTTGCGGAGGAAGCTTTATGAATCGGCTGTCTTTAATTTCTGCAAGGTCAAGATATTCCGCGGTATCGGTTGAGAGTCCTTTTTTCTGCAGGGAACGACTGATAAATGACTTCCAGGCAGCATAAAGAACAGCAAACACGGGAACACCGACAGCCATACCGATAAAGCCCCAGTATCCACCAAATATTGTGATGGAAAAAATAACCCAGAAGCTGGACAAGCCGGTTTTGTCACCCAAAATTTTCGGACCGAGAATATTACCGTCAAACTGCTGCAAGACGAATACAAAAATTGCAAAATACAGTGCCTGAAGCGGATTGACCATAAGAATCAATATAATACTCGGAACTGCTCCGATAAACGGACCAAAAAAAGGAATAATATTCGTCACACCTACAATCAGGCTTACAAGCAGCGGATACGGAAGATTTAACAAGGTCATACCGATGAAGCAAAGCATACCGATAATGAGCGAATCAACCAGCTTTCCACTTATAAATCCCCCGAAGGTACTGTGGACAAAACGAATATTCTTAATAAGCGAATTACCGGTTTCTTCCTCAAATAATGCATAAATCATCTTCTTTCCCTGTCCGGCAAATAATTCCTTGCTGACAAGCAGATAAAGCGCGATAATCAGTCCTATAAAGAAATTCCATGCCATAACAAGTATGTTCAGAACACTTGAAAATACAGTGGATGAGATTGACTGAACAATTTCATTAATCTGAGGAATAAATTTTTGTGTTGTGAGTTCTTCAATCTGTCCCGAATATTGAGCCAGAACATCATTGACAAAAACACTTAATTCCGGATTTTTTTTAGAAAGATTATCTGCCCACCGGTTCAGGTTGGAAATATACATCGGAAGCTGCCCAAGGATATTCTGGACGCTCTCTATCACCTGAGGGATAATCATAACACAAAACCAATAAAGCAATAATACAAGCAATCCGAGTGTCAAAAGCGAAGTTATGAGACGGATTCTTTTTTTGTTGGATGTATGAAGCCGGATATTCAGCTTTTTGCACAGTGGGAAAAAGCATTCCTTTTCCAGATAATTGACAACCGGAGCAAGCAGATATGCAATCACCAGACCATCGATAACCGGCATACATATTCTGACAGCTCCTGAAAATGCATTTTTGATATTTCCCATATGAAACAAGACATAATAAAATAATATAGAGGCAACAATTACCAAAAATGCAGTCAGACCCCATGCAAGATATTTTTTTTCAATTTGAAATTTCATAGTATGGTAAATATCCTTCCCGTGTATACTACTCTCTTATTTGTTTTCAAAATCGGTAATAAACTGCTTAATTAGATTGACTGTTCCGTCAACACCGAGAACACTGCTGTTTACAGATAAATCATAGCTCTCACTTGCACCCCATTTTTTAGAGGAATAATAGTTGTAATAGCTCTGACGCTGTCTGTCCTTTTTCTGAATCATATCCTTTGCCTTGTTCTCCGGAAGATCATATTTCTTCGTGATGCGTTTTAATTTCGCAGACATATCTGCGTGAACAAAAATACTCAGGCTGTTGTCATAATCTGCAAGGGCATAATCTGCGCAGCGGCCAACAATGACACACGGACCTTCGTCTGCAATCTTTTTAATCGCGTCAAACTGAGCAAGAAATACCTTCTGGCTGATTGGCATATCAATCATACCGGCTGCATTATAGCCAAAGGAATAGGTGTCCATAACGAGATTATACAAAAAACTGTTCGTAGGTCTCTCGTCATGTGTCTGGATAAGTTCCTCACAGAAGCCACTCTCCTTTGCTGCTCTGGATAAAAGCTCCTTATCATAGCACGGAATACCAAACTCCTTTGCAAGCTTCTCTCCGATTTCTTTTCCTCCGGAACCAAACTGTCTTCCAATTGTAATGATCGTATTCATAAGCTGACCCTCTTTCTTATATAGTATAGTTTAATAAATAGTATCTTATAAATATAATTTCTCAAACGTTGTTATATCCATCGGCCGTGCAAAATAATATCCCTGGAACATGTCGCAGCCGAAATCTGATAAATATTCCACCTGTTCTTTGGTCTCCACACCCTCTGAAATGACCGGCATTCCGAGCTGCTTTGAGAGATTGATAATCATATGCAGAATCTTTTTGGAACGTTCTTCGTCTTTGGATTTACGAAGAAACGCCATATCGATTTTTAGAATATCCACCTGAATATCCTTTAGCATGTTGAGTGAGGAATATCCGCTTCCAAAATCATCCATCTCCACTACAAAACCGTAATTTCGGAGCCTTTCAATAAGCTCAAGCTGACGTTTCACATCCATGGCAATCGCAGTTTCGGTAATCTCCAGCTTAATATTCTGAGGAGATATATCATATTTTTGTACCAGCTCCGTAAATACCTGAAAAATATTCAGAAAATAGAAATCTATCGGTGAAATATTGACCGATATGTATAAGTTCTCTTTTCCCTCGTCCTTCCACTTCTTAAGCTGCCTGCAGGCAAGATCCCAAATGTGTTTGTCCACCTCGGAAATCAATCCGTTTTTCTCAAAGACAGGAATAAAATCTCCCGGCATAATCATACCTTTTTCGCTGTGTATCCAGCGTACAAGAGCCTCTGCGCCTCGCATATGTCCCTCACTGTCCATCTGCGGCTGAAGAAACATCTGTATCTCTCCCGTGGCAATTGCATGATCAAGGTCTGTAATCAGCTCCTGCTCATATAAAATATTATTGCGAAGGTCTTCATTATAATATGCCACACGCTTATGGAACGAGCCCTTAATAGATGAAATCGCCATTCTGGCACGATCACACATAACTGAGGCCGGAATAGACCTATCCGTAATCTCGTACACTCCGATATAATTGATAGTCGGAAAAGAAATATCCGTGTCAATACATGACTCAAATGCTTCCTGTGCTTTCGCACAAAATGCTTCTTCATCATATTTATCCTTTGCCATTAATATACCGAAAATATCATTTTCAATACGACCATATATACTTGCATCCGAAAGCTGTCCGCTGAGCATTTTTGCAAAGTTAATCAGAACCTGATCTCCAATCCGGGTACCGAAAAAGTCATTAATCATTTTAAATTCCCGGATATCCGTACAAATCATAAGAAATTCCTTGTTCGGATGAAAATTAATATACTGCTCTGTCTTTTCGTAAAAATACTGCTTGTTGTAAAGTCCGGTCAGGCTGTCATGTGATGCCAGAAACTTCTCTTTATTTAACTGTTCAAGCTCCTGAGTGGAATCTTTTATGATATAATACGTGGCTTCCAGTTGATTTTCGTTATTATAAAGCTTCTGCATCTGAATATCAAAGACACGCGGAATCGTATTTTTATAAAAGGTTTCCTGCTTGGTGAAGGAACTCTCATGTTCGTAAAAGTCAGCCTTGCACAAGGTCTCAAGCGTCACTCCGTACAGGTTTGCAAAAGGTGTTTCTCTATCCAGAAACTGCTCTGCTTTTTTATTTTTATATAAAAGTCTGCCATCCACATCAAATACCAGAATCGCTACTGCCATTTCATTGGAAACCTGAAGCAGTGTTTTTGGCAGAAGCTGCGAAGGCGTGAATTCAAATACACAGTAATAAATACAGATTTCTTCTATCACACAGGCAAAAACGGAGTAATCCACCGCATTGTCATAGGTAAAAAAATTTAATATAACAGTAACGGCAAGAAGCACCGCAATGGAAAGATATTTTTTTCGATAAAGTGCTGCGGATTTATAAGCCCTGTAGAACAAGCTTAAAAAGCAGGAAAGAATCAGGAGAACCACAAAAATATAATGGAGATAAAAAAGAGGCTTCGTCGTAATGTTATAGAAACCCGATTCTCCGCACCAGACAGCCGGAGAAATATCAAATAAATGTCTGTATACAGGATTGAGTGCCAATGAAACGGTATCAATCATTAAGAGAGCAAACATGACACCCCGGTTCACGTAGCGATCAAATCTATTGCCTATAAATTCAATAGAAAATTTTAACAATATATACAATAACCAAATCGAAGAAATGAAATATACACTATAAGCAATCAGACTCGGAAGCTTGTCCGGAATAAGTAAATTGACAAGTGTACACAATACAATAACAAAGCCGATTGCAAGAAGTGATTCCACAGTGTTGGCAAATCTATTCTCTTTCAGCCGCTTGTGCGTTTTAAAAATATAATATGTAAGTATAAACAGTGTTATAACTAAAAAGATTTCAAGTAATAATTTCATAAAAAACATCCCTGTCTCTTCTGTTGTATATTGTCACAATTATTTATTGAAACTACATACCTATATTTCTTTAATTGTATACTGTTTTCACAAAACAGTCAATGTAATTTGCGTTTTGTTTGTAGATTTTTACTATATTTTTACTGAAACGAAAGACATAATACATATAAAAAAGAGCCGTTCAGAACGGATATACCGTTTTGAACAGCCCTTAAAAATCTGTAATCTGTAAAATATTTCTTAGAACTTACCAGCGTCTGCTGCTTCCTGTACGGAAACTGCAACAGCAACTGTCATACCAACCATCGGGTTGTTACCTGCACCGATTAAGCCCATCATTTCTACGT
>CAZFLR010000001.1:117456-283341 GCA_964519385.1 uncultured Kineothrix sp. | reverse complement strand
TTTAGCAAGACACCTAAGAATATGACCGTGAAGGTGCCGAAGAAAAAATTGCAGGCATACAGGGGAATTCTGACACAGAAGGGCGTGAAAAAGACCGCCAAATTTAAGAAGAAATAAGTAAAAAAACAGAAGGACATTCCGACGGAGTGCCCTTCTGTTTTTTATGCGCCAAACAGTTGCGCCTGATATTTTTGCAATATGGATAAGAGAAAAAGTCCGAAAATACCGCATGAAATAATTTCGCCGATACCGACAGTGAGCATCAGGTAAGGAAGACCGCCCGGAATCTCATAGATGTATGTGAGAATAAGGGGAACAATCAGTGTGTTAGAAGCAATCGGTGCAATCGGAGCAAGCCATTTCCTTTTGCGGAGAGCCCTGGTTCCTGCTGCGCCCAAAAGTGTGGCAATGCTGCCGAAAATCACATCCGGAAGGGCGGCTCCGGTCAAAAGATTACTGATTAGACAGCCGATAAACAGCCCCGGAACGGCAGAGGGTGTGAAATAGGGGAAAATCGTCAGTGCTTCAGAAATGCGTACCTGAATTGCGCCGCTGGCAAGCCCGAAGGTGTTGCTGAAAAACGTCAGCACGACATAGAGGGCTGCAATCATCGCAGTCTGCGTGAGAAATAGTACCTTGTTTGTTTTCATGAAATGTCTCCTTTAGTTTTGTTTTACGAGTGGAAGGTCTCGAACACTCGGTTTTGAAGCCCTATAGACCTTGGTTTTGCGGGCATTTGCAACGTTTGTACTATAGCATGGGTCATGAGAAAAAGCAAGTCGTTGTCTTTGTGGCATTGGAAACTTTTGTAGGATGTGATAAAATGTTTCGCGGAAAGAGGACAAAAAATGGAAGATTTTTTAAGAAAACGATTTGTTGATTTGGCAAATCAGTCATATAGGAATAATATATACACGTTCACGGGATTTTTGAGTCCGTCGGAGCAGGATGATTTTTATCGGACGATTTCACAGATTGGGCAGGTGGAGTATGCGTGGTCGGGCGGAATGGAAGGCTGTGAGAGGCAGATGCTGCGTTTTGGCTCGCCGGAGCTGCTCGGATATGAGGAGGCGTTTCCGATTCGCTGTGTGGAGATAAAGCCGACGGCACTGAAGTTTGCGGATAAGCTTTCGCACAGAGATTTCCTGGGTGCCTTGATGAATCTCGGAATTGAGAGAAGCATGCTCGGTGATATTTTTATCCGTGAGAAAACAGGGCATGTGTTTTGCCATGAGAAGGTGGCAGATTATATATTGGCAAATGTGGACCGTGTCCGGCATACGAGTGTAAAATGCCGGTGTCTGCAGGAGATACCCGAGGAATTAAAGCCGGAAATGAGAGAAGAAAGACTGATTGTCAGCTCGGAGCGTCTGGACGGCATTGTGGCAAAGCTGTTTCATTTGTCAAGAAGTCAGAGCCTGCTTTTGTTCCGCGAGAAGAAGGTGTTTGTCAACGGGAGATGTACGGAGAATAACAGCGGAGTCTGTGTGCAGGGAGATGTTGTTTCCGTGCGAGGCTTCGGTAAATTTATTTATGGCGGAAGCGTGTATGAGACAAAGAAGGGAAATTTGAGCATTACTGTACAGCGATATATATAGAAATGGAGAAAAAACGTGAATATTTTGACACTTGATCATATTACAAAATCATATACGGGACGGCGGCTGTTTGAGGATGCGTCCTTTTATCTTCAGGAAGGAGAGAAGGTCGGAGTTCTCGGAATTAACGGTACGGGAAAATCCACACTTCTCAGAATCATTTCGGGCGAGGAGGAGCCGGATGAGGGACAGGTTATTCGCGCGGCCAATATAACCGTGCAGATGCTTGTACAGTCTCCGGAATTTTTACCGGGAGAAACGCTTCTCGAGGCGGTTATGAGATCGCATGTGATGGGAGAGCAGAAGGAGGTAACGGATGTTTCGGCAATGGAGGCAAAGGCAAAGTCCATGCTTACACAGCTCGGATTTTATGAGTTTGACATTCCGGCACAAAATCTGTCGGGCGGGCAGAAGAAAAAGGCCGCCCTTGTGTCTGTCCTTTTGCATGAGTCGGACATTCTGGTTTTAGATGAGCCGACCAATCATCTGGATGCTGAGATGTCGGACTGGCTTGAGGATGTCCTAAAAAAATATCGCGGAACGATTGTTATGGTGACACACGACCGGTATTTTCTTGACAGTGTGTCAAACCGTATTGTGGAAATTGATAAGGGCTCTATTTATTCTTATGACACGAATTATTCGGGATTTTTGGAGAGAAAGGCACAGCGTGAGGAGATGCTGCAGGCATCGGAGAAAAAGAGACAGTCGCTTCTGCGCACGGAGCTTGAGTGGGTCAGGCGCGGAGCGCGTGCAAGAACGACCAAGCAGAAGGCGCGTCTGGAGCGTTATGAGGAGCTGAAAAACAGGCAGGCTCCGGTTGAGGATGCCCGGCTGCAGATGGGCAGTGTCTCAAGCCGTATGGGAAAGACAACGGTTGAGCTGCACGACATAAGCAAGGCTTACGGTGAAAAGCTGCTCATAAAGGATTTTACTTATTTATTTCTGCGCGGTGAACGCATCGGCTTTGTCGGGGGAAACGGATGCGGAAAAACCACTCTTATGAAGATGATTGCAACGGCGGCGGGAGAAGCTGCGGGGATAGAAGGAAAGGAAAAGGTGTTTCCGGACAGCGGAACGATTACGATAGGACAGACCATCCGGGTGGGCTATTATTCGCAGGAAATTTCGCAGGATAAAGAGGCCGGAATTGCTTATATGGACCCGGAGAAGCGCGTGATTGATTACATTCGTGATACGGCAGAATATATTGAGACACCGGAGGGAAAGGTCAGCGCGACCAAAATGTGTGAGCGATTTTTATTTGACAGCGAGCAGCAATATGGTCTGATAGGTAAATTGTCGGGCGGTCAGAGAAGACGGCTTTATCTTTTGCGTGTGCTGATGGAGGCACCGAATGTGCTGATTCTGGATGAGCCGACCAACGACCTGGATATCACGACACTGACGGTTCTGGAGGATTATCTGGACAGCTTTGAGGGGATTGTGATTACGGTTTCCCATGACAGATATTTTCTTGACCGGTGCGTGCGACGGATTATTGCTTTTGAGAGGAACGGAGTCCTTAGGCAATATGAGGGAGGTTATACGGATTATTCCCTGAAAAAATCAGTTGAAAAAGAGGCGGTGGAGACAAAGCCGGCGGGCAGTGCAGTGAAGACAGATTCGCCGGATGCGAAGAAGGGACAGCGAACGCGCGGACCTCAGAAGCTCAGATTCAGCTACCGTGAGCAGAAGGACTACGAGACGATTGAGGGCGATATCACTGCGTTGGAAGAAAAAATCGAAAAGCTGGAGCAGGAAATGGCTGCAGCATCAACGGACTTCATGAAGCTGAACCGGATTATGGCCGACAAGGAGGAGGCGGAGTGTCTGCTTGAGGAGAAGATGGACAGGTGGATGTATCTGGAAGAACTGGCTGCCAAAATTGCCGGGCAGTAGGGAGAGAAAAATGAAAGAGGATAACAGTAAAGGAACTAAAAAATATGAAATAGACATGGTGAATGGTCCGCTGGCAAAGAAGATAATTCTTTTTGCCGTTCCGCTTATGCTTTCGAGTATGCTGCAGCTTTTGTTTAATGCGGCGGATGTCATCGTGGTAGGGCATTTTGCGGGAAGTGAGTCGCTGGCAGCAGTAGGTTCCACCACCTCACTGATTAATCTGATTACGAACCTGTTTGTGGGGCTTTCCATAGGTGCGAATGTTGTCGTGGCAAATTCCTATGGTGCCGGAAAAACGGAGGACATTAAGGATACGCTTCACACGGCGATGGTGCTTGCCCTGGTAAGCGGCGTGATTGTCCTTTTGGTCGGAGTTCTGTTTGCGCCCGATTTTTTGAAATTGATGGCTTCGCCGGAAGATGTCATCGGTCTGGCATCGGTTTATTTGAGAATTTATTTCCTCGGAATGCCTGCGCTGATGGTCTATAATTTCGGCTCTTCCATGCTCCGTGCAGTCGGCGATACCAAGAGACCGCTGTACTATCTGCTGTTTGCGGGCGTGGTGAATGTCATTTTGAACCTTGTGCTCGTAATCTGCTTTCGTCTGGGCGTAGTCGGAGTGGCAGTGGCGACAACGGTCAGCCAGTATATTTCTGCCGCTCTTATTTTGGGATGTCTGATGAAAGAAAAGGGATGTCTCCATTTTGAATTTTCAAGTCTGCGCCTGAATATGGGAAAAATGGGACGTATTATGAAAATCGGACTTCCGGCCGGACTTCAGGGTATCGTATTTTCACTGTCAAATGTAGTGATTCAGGCAACTATCAATTCCTTCGGTTCGACTGTCATGGCGGGCAGTGCTGCTTCGGCAAACATCGAGGGCTTTATCTACATGGCGATGAATGCGTTTTATCAGACTGCCATCACCTTCAGCGGACAAAATTACGGAGCAGGAAATTTAAAGAGAGTGGACAGAGTGTTCGGGCTCTGTGTTTCGTTTGTGACAGTCACCGGGCTTGGACTGGGACTTACAGCCGTGTTTTTTGCAAAACCGCTGCTGGGCATTTATTCAAGTGACCCGCTTGTCGTGGAGGCGGGCATGGTTCGTATGACGTATGTGTGCACGTTGTATGCACTTTGCGGAATTATGGATGTGTGTGTCGGAATTCTGAGAGGTATGAACCGTGCAGTTCTGCCGATGATGGTATCGATTATCGGTGCCTGCGGACTGAGACTTGTGTGGATTGCAACGGTTTTTCGGGCTTGTCCGGAGATAAATGTGTTATATCTGGCATATCCGGTCACATGGACGATTACCCTGAGTGTCCATATGCTGTGTATTCTGATTGTCCGCAGAAAAGAAGGAAGGAAACGATATGCCTAAAGAGGGAAAAGCTTACACATATATGATACGCTGCACGGATGATTCCATTTATACCGGGATTACCAAAGATGTCGGGCGGCGGATGAAGGAGCACAGGGAGAGGGGGAAGGCATGTGCCAAGTATACGCGTGTGCATCCGTTTCTCAGGCTTGAGGTCGTTTTTGAAGCCGGTTCGTGGTCCGAGGCGGCGAGGCTGGAATATGCCATCAAACAATTGCCGAAAGAAAAGAAGGAGGAGCTGATATTGCATCCTGAGCAGGTACAGACGATACTTTCCGGTAAACTCTCTGATTGCAGTTTTTTGCCTATGGTAGTAGAATAGAGATGACTAGAAATGATAAAGGCAGGGGAAGTACATGAAAAGGAAAAAGAGTATTCAGAGAATGCTTGTCGGTCTTTCTGTGGTACCGGCAATTTTTATAGGTGTTACGCTGATGATTATATCCGCACACTCTCTCTGGACGGGAAGAACCGGAGAAATAAGCAATTCTCTGGCGATTGCGGCCAATTCTTTATATAACACGTATTCATTGGTCGCGCCCGGAGATTACAGGCTGGAGGACGGTGTGCTGATGAAGGGTGACAGGGTGCTTGAGGGTGATTATACGATTGTTGACGCACTTAAGGAATCCTATGGTATGGAAATCAGCCTCTTTTACGGGGATGAGCGCAGGCTGACGACCATCACGGATGAAAACGGAAATCGTCTGACCGGAACGAAGGCGGATGCCCAGACGGTGGAATGGGTTCTTAAGATGGGACGGCAATATTTTTCACGCAAGCTTGAGATTAACGGAGAGGATTATTTCGGATATTATGTTCCGATTCTTAACAAGGATAAAAGTGTGGTCGGAATGGCATTTGCCGGCAAAAAGAGAGTACAGGTCATGGAGGCAATCGGCAGCAATATCATGAATTCTCTGCTGGTTTGTATGCTGGTTGTCGTGGCAACTCTGCTGGTATGTGTGGCTTCCAGTCAGAAAATCATCAAATCCTTACAGAGCATTACAGAGTATCTGGGATTTCTGGCACAGAGCGATTTTTCGCACAGGATGCCAAAGCATGTGACGGACAGGGAGGATGAAATCGGTGATATGGGAAAATACGCCGTGGACGTGAGTCATTCGCTCTGTGAAATGATTACTACGGATCCGCTCACGAAGCTTTTAAACCGGAGAGCATGCATCAAATATTTAAACGGATGGATTGACAGGTGCAATAAGCAGGGAGCCGACAGAATTACGGTTGCTATTGCGGATATTGATTATTTCAAAAAAATAAACGATACCTATGGACATGACTGCGGAGACAAGGTGCTTGTCACGGTGTCGGAAATCATGCAAAAGCACGTGACAGACCGGGGTTGTGTTGCCAGATGGGGCGGTGAAGAGTTTTTAATTGTCTTTGAAGAGGAAGCAGAAGCGGCCAGAGAGGCTCTTTATGCAATGCTGGATGAGATTAAAAAATACCGGTTTGATTATGAAGGCGAGACCTTCTCGATTACGCTCACGGCCGGTGTAAACGGAAGCATTATCGGGCATTCGTTTAATGAGATTGTCAAAAATGCCGATGAATGTCTTTATAAGGGCAAAACGGACGGGCGTAACCGCGTGGTCTTTACTGACGGGTTGGAAGTTGCGCTATGATAATGGCGACAGACATGACAATGCAGCCGGCAATTTCGCGCGCCGACAAGATCTGATGAAGCAGAATCCAGCCGGCAAGTACGCTGATTACGGATTCCATGGACAGAATCAGGGAGGCGATGGTCGGATTCATGTTTTTCTGACCGATAATCTGCAGCGTGTAGGCAACACCGCAGGATAAAATTCCGGCATAGAGAATCGGAACTGCTGCGGCAAAAATCTGTCCGGGCTCCGGTTTTTCTGCCAGAAGAATGACCGGGAGTGAAATGGCGAAGCAGGTCAGAAACTGGACACATGAAAGAAGAACGCCGTCTGCCTTTGCAGAGAAATAATCAATCACAAGTATATGTGCGGTGAAGGCAAAGGAGCATAACAGCACATAAAGGTCGCCTTTCCCGATGGACAACTGTCCGTTGATACACAGAAGAAAGAGCCCTGCCAGTCCGAGTAAGACACTTACTATGACGGGAAGGGTTATTTTTTTTCGCAGAAACAGCGCGCTCGCAATAGGAACGAATACAATATACAGGGCAGTGATAAAGCCTGCTTTTCCCACGGTTGTCTGTTCAATGCCGAATTGCTGGAGAGTGCTTCCTGCGCACAGACAGATTCCGCAGCATAAGCCCCCGATAAGTCCCCATCTGAGTCTTTTTACAGAAGAATGTCGATAAAGGTCGAAACTCTCACCACATGGTAGAGAATTGCGATTTTTAAGGTGCGACATGAGTACCGGAGGGAGCAGGGTGATGCCCCCGATGAGACAGCGGATTCCGTTAAAGGTAAAAGGACGGATGTATGCGGCAGCATTGCTTTGGGCAACAAAAGCAATTCCCCATATAAAAGCTGCCAGAAAAAGTAAAAGTGCGTTTTTTGGTTTCATAAGACTTACAATAACCTCTTTCCGTGACAAAAAATCACTAATTTTTTCAGCAGATATTATTATGTGGAATCTGTCTGATGATGTCAAGAAAAGGGTAGATTTTTTTGGGGCGATATGTTACAATCAATATAGTTTATGTAGTAGTCGTGAGACGATTTATTTTCTGGAAAGGGCACCTTAAGGTGTATAGGAGTTTTAGTTTATGGGTAAAGACAAAAAGGGGAAAAAGGGTAAGGTTAGTTTCACGCTGACGATGAAGATGATGGCAATCGGAGCTGTTTCGGTGCTCATCTCAACAATTGCATCATGGGTGTGTGCAGCAGTAGCCTTGAGAGGCGTGGATAAGGCGTTGCTTTTAAGATTGATCCGGTCGAATTTTATAGCGATGATCGGACTCGAAATTATTGTATGTATCGCCGTGTTTATCATAGCAAAACATATCGTGGGCTCGCTGAACCGTATCATTGAGATTCTTGAGTCGGCAGTCGGGGGAAACCTGACACGTCTCTGTACGGCAAAGGATACGGAGCGCAGGGATGAAATGGGTCTTCTCGCCCGTCATGCGAATGAAGTTATCCGTTCTCTTTGCAAGGTAATCGCAAAGGTCGGCACGACAACGGACGTGATTGTGGCAGCTTCCGAGAAGCTTGAGAAGATGGCAGACCAGACCAGCAATGCATCGGATGATGTTGCGAGATCCATGGGGGATATGGCGAACGGCGCAACAGCACAGGCAACGGAGACACAGACTGTTTCAGAAGCGGTTATGCAGATTGGTGACGGTATTGAGCAGACAACGACAGCCGTACATAATCTTTTGAATAATGCAGATTCCATGAAGAAAGCCGGTCAGGCCGGAGTGGAGAGTGTAGAGGACCTTGAGAGCATTTCTGCAAAGGTAAAAGCGCAGATTGCCATTATTTACCAGCAGACGAATACAACCAATGAATCAGCACAGGAAATTCATAAGGCGACAGAGTTGATTGCTTCCATCGCAAACGAGACAAACCTCCTTGCGCTCAACGCTTCCATTGAGGCAGCAAGAGCAGGAGAGAGCGGACGCGGTTTCGCGGTCGTGGCTGAGCAGATTAAGAATCTTGCCGAGCAGTCCAATGAGTCTGCCAAGACGATTGAGGGCATTATCAAGAATCTTCTTGAAGAGTCCGAGCAGGCAGTACAGACGATGAATACGGTAGATGCAATCATTGGCCTTCAGGCTGACAAGGTAGATACGACAAGACGTGTATTTGTCAAGGTGAACAGCGGTCTTCAGGATACTATCAGTGATGTGGAGAGCATCGCATCCAATACAGAGGTGCTCGACCAGGCAAAAGACAGGGTTATGCTTTCTGTTGAGAGTCTTTCAGCGATTGCAGAGCAGAATGCAGCAGGTACACAGGAGACAGCAGCATCTGCGGAAGAGCTTGCAGCTACTATTAGTGAGATTAAAGCTGCGTCAGCTAAGCTGTTTGAGGTATCGGAAGAACTCACGAATGAGCTGAATATGTATGTTATCTACTAAATCTAAATAGAACCGTCATACAGATAAAAGAGGTAAGATAAGTGAACGGACCGGTGTTGTACACCGGTCCGTTTTTGAAAGTTTACAAAACTTTAATTTTCATGTCTTTTATTTCATATAAATCTTATTGATTTTGATATTTTAAGTCTATATAATGATAGCGTGCTCTTAAAATGCTAAAGCGAGGAGAAAAAATGGAAAATCAAAATTACCAGGGACCGAACAACAACGGAAAGGGGTCCCCAAATGGAAATAATAACAATAACGGAAGTAACGGAAACGGTGAGCCGCCGAGAAGACAGAGCCTGATGCTGTTTCTGATTGCAGCACTTATCACACTTTTCGGAATGAGCTTCCTGATGGGAAATCTCAACGGCTCTTCCAGTGAAGAAATTTCGTACAATGAATTTCTTGACATGGTAGAAGACGAAAAAGTGGAGAAAGTAGTCATTACACCGGATGAGATTCTGATTACACCGAAAACGGAGAAGTCAGAGGAATCACAGACGATGAATCCTTTTCTTCCGTATGCTTACGAAACGCCTTCAAAGACCTATTATACAGGTGTTGTACAGGATGACAATCTTGCGCAGTATTTAAAGGAACATGATGTTGAGTTTAGTCAGCAGATACCGAATGATACAAGTTGGCTGCTCTCCATTTTACTGACCTATGTGCTTCCGATTGTACTTGTGTGGATATTGCTCAGCTTTCTTTTTAGAAAAATGGGCAACGGCGCGATGGGTGTCGGCAAGAGCAATGCCAAGGTTTATGTGCAGAAGGAAACGGGTGTGACCTTTAAGGATGTAGCCGGACAGGATGAGGCAAAGGAATCCTTGCAGGAGGTCGTTGATTTTCTGCATAATCCGGGCAAATACACCAAGATTGGTGCTAAGCTTCCGAAGGGAGCACTTCTTGTAGGACCTCCGGGAACCGGAAAAACCCTGCTTGCAAAGGCTGTGGCAGGAGAGGCCAATGTACCGTTCTTTTCACTGGCAGGTTCTGACTTTATCGAGCTTTATGTCGGTGTCGGTGCATCCCGTGTGAGGGATTTGTTTAAGGAAGCTACGAAGAATGCACCTTGTATTATTTTTATAGATGAGATTGATGCCATCGGACGCAGCCGTGATTCCAAGTACGGCGGCGGAAATGAGGAGCGTGAGCAGACATTGAATCAGCTTCTTGCAGAGATGGACGGTTTTGACACATCCAAGGGAATACTGATTCTCGGAGCAACCAACCGGCCGGAGATTCTGGATAAGGCACTTCTCAGACCGGGACGTTTTGACCGTCGTGTGATTGTTGATAAACCGGATCTGAAGGGACGTGAAGATGTCCTGAAGGTACATTCTAAGGGTGTCAGCATGGATGAGACCGTGGATCTTCATGAGATTGCACTTGCAACAAGCGGTGCTGTGGGTTCTGACCTTGCAAACATGATTAATGAGGCGGCAATCAATGCGGTGAAACACGGCAGAAAGGCTGTCTGCCAGAAGGATTTGTTCGATGCGGTTGAGGTGGTTCTCGTCGGAAAAGAGAAGAAGGACCGCATTATGAGCAAGGAGGAGCGGAAAATTGTTTCTTACCACGAGGTCGGCCATGCACTGATCAGTGCTCTGCAGAAAAATTCCGAGCCGGTACAGAAAATTACGATTGTTCCGCGTACTATGGGAGCACTCGGTTATGTTATGCATGTTCCGGAGGAAGAGAAGTATCTGAATTCACAGGCAGAGCTTCATGACATGATTGTCGGACTTCTCGGTGGTCGTGCGGCAGAGGAGATTGTTTTTGATACAGTGACGACGGGTGCGTCGAATGATATTGAGAGGGCGACCAATATTGCCCGTTCCATGGTAACACAGTACGGTATGAGCAAGAGATTCGGACTGATGGGACTTGAGTCGATTGAAAGCCAGTATCTGGACAGACGCGCAGTGCTGAACTGCTCCGATGTCACAGCCTCAGCCGTAGATGAAGAGGTTATGAATATTCTCAAGAAGTGTTATAAAGAAGCGAAGAAGCTTCTTCGCGAAAACCGTAAGCTTATGGATAAGCTGGCGGAACACCTGATTGAAAAAGAGACCATCACCGGCAAGGAATTTATGGAGATTTATCGTAAAGAAAAAGGTATTCCGGACCCGGAAGAGACCGGAGAGAAAGCAGAGCAGACTGAGCAGAAACAGCCGGAGCAGGAACTGCAGGCACAGCCTCAGTCGGAGCCTGAACCGGAAGAAGCAACTCCGGAGCTTGAGCCGTCTGCAGAAGCAGAAGTCGAAGTTGAAGAAGATAATAAAGAAGAATAGAAATATGGGGTATGGGAGACGAAACATCTCTTTGTACCCCTTTTTTTCAGAGGGCGTAATATGTTCGATATCAATGAAGAATTGAAGAAGCTTCCGCATGAGCCGGGCGTGTATCTAATGCACGATGCCGGGGATGCTATCATTTATGTCGGTAAGGCAATTGATTTGAATCGGCGTGTTCACTCCTATTTCAGGGAGAGTACGAAAAAATCGCCGAAGATTCAGAAGATGGTCAGCCTGATTGACCACTTTGAGTATATCTTGACAGATTCAGAGCTGGAAGCTCTTGTTTTGGAGAACAATCTGATTAAAGAATATCGGCCGAAGTACAATACGATGCTGAAGGACGATAAGACATATCCCTACATTAAAGTGACGCTTGGAGAAGAATTTCCGAGAGTCCTTTTTTCGCGTCTTATGAAAAAGGATAAATCAAGGTATTATGGACCGTATACAAGTGCGGGCGCGGTAAAGGACACCATTGACCTGATTTGTAAGCTGTATCATATAAGAACCTGTAACCGTAAGATTTCGGAGAAAATGCCGGAACAGCAGAGAGCCTGTCTGAATTATCATATGCATCAGTGTGCGGCTCCGTGTGTGGGCGCGATATCAAAGGAAGACTATGAGAAGAATGTCAAAAAGGCTCTGGAATTTTTGAACGGCAATTACAGCCCGGTGCTGAAGGAGCTTGAGGCAAAAATGCAGACGGCATCGGAAAATATGGAGTTTGAGGAAGCCATGCGATACCGGGATTTAAGAAACAGTGTACTGGCTGTGGCACAAAAACAGAAAATAACGGAGAGCGACGGAGAGGATAAGGATGTTGTCGCACTGGCAAAAGACGAGAAGGATGCGGTTGTGCAGGTGTTCTTTGTGCGTGACGGAAAACTGATAGGCAGAGAGCATTTTTATATGACAAATGTGGCGGACAATACGCAGGAAGAGGTGATGGAAAGCTTTCTGAAGCAGTTTTACGCAGGAACGCCGTATCTGCCGAAGACCATCATGCTTTCCTGCGAGATAGCGGAGACAGAGCTTTTGCAGGAGTGGCTGAGCATGCGCAAAGGCATGAAGGTCCGGATTACGGTGCCTAAGATTGGCAGTAAGGAAAAGCTGGTGGAGCTGGCCGGAAAAAATGCAGCACTGATTCTCGGACAGGATAAGGAGCGTATCCGCAGGGAGCAGGAGCGCACGAGCGGTGCGGCGGCGCAGATTGCACAGCTTATCGGACTTGAGCAGGCGCACAGGATGGAGGCATATGATATATCCAATATCAGCGGATTTGAGACGGTGGCTTCCATGATTGTGTATGAGGACGGAAAGCCGAGAAGAAGTGATTATCGCAAATTTAAGATTAAAACGGTGGCAGGAAGCGATGATTATGCGAGTATGAGAGAGGTTCTGACAAGGCGTTTTACACACGGACTTGCCGAGAAGGAGGAAAACCTTGAAAAGGGCAAGGACGACATGTACGGAAGCTTTACGAAATTCCCGGATTTGCTGCTTATGGACGGCGGAAAGGGACAGGTTCATATAGCAGAGGAGGTTCTCAAGAAGCTTGGAATCCAAATACCGGTATGTGGTATGGTAAAGGATGACAACCACAGAACGAGAGGACTTTATTTCCATGATAGGGAACTTCCGATTGACACGCATTCGGAGGGGTTTAAGCTCATCACGCGTATTCAGGATGAGGCGCACAGATTCGCCATTGAATATCACAGATCACTCAGAAGGAAAACCAATGTCAAGTCGGTTCTGGATGATATTAAAGGGGTGGGGCCGGCGCGCAGGAAGGCACTGATGAGACATTTCGATTCGATTGCGGACATCAAGGCGGCGGAAATAGATGAGCTCATGGAAATACCGGAGATTAATGAAAGCTGCGCCAAGGAAATTTACGCTTTTTTTCATGACACAAGTATGTTAAAATGAATAAGATAGACATGTAGTTTCTACCAAGAAGGAGAGAGGGATTATGGCAAGTATAAGTCTGAACAAAATTATTGAACGGTTTAAACTGGAAAATCTGACACCTGAAATCGAGACGAAGGGCATTAAAATCACGCAGCCCGACATTAATCGTCCGGCTCTTCAGTTGGCAGGATATTTTGAGCATTACGAGGCAACACGTCTGCAGATTATCGGATTTGTGGAATATACTTATATGAACGGACTGTCCGAGGAACGCAAGGAAGAGATTTTTGAGAAACTTCTCTCTAATCCGATTCCGGTCATTGTCTTTTGTCGTGAGCTTCAGCCGGATCCGATGTTTGTCAAAAAGGCGGTTGAACACGGAATTCCGCTCCTGATGACGAAAAAGGCAACATCTGCATTTACGGCAGAGGTAATCCGCTGGCTGAATGTACAGCTTGCACCTTGTATTTCTGTGCACGGTGTGCTTGTGGATGTATATGGAGAAGGAGTCCTGATTACGGGTGAGAGTGGTATCGGAAAGTCAGAGGCGGCTCTTGAGCTTGTAAAGAGAGGACACCGTCTTGTGACGGATGACGTGGTTGAAATCCGTAAGGTCAGTGATGACACGCTTGTCGGTTCCGCACCGGATATCACTAAGCACTTTATTGAGCTTCGTGGTATCGGAATTACAGATATTAAGACCATGTTCGGTGTTTCCAGTGTCAAGGAGACAAGTCAGATTGACCTTGTGATTCATCTTGAGGACTGGAGTAAGGAGAAGGAATATGACCGCCTCGGTCTTGAGGAGGAATTTGTAGATTACCTCGGCAATAAGGTGACCTCACACACGATTCCGATTCGCCCGGGACGTAACCTTGCTTTGATCTGCGAGACGGCAGCGGTAAATCATCGTCAGAAGAAGATGGGATATAATGCAGCCCAGGAGCTTTATAAGCGAGTACAGGAATCCCTCACCAAGAACAGGGATTCGGAAGAAGACGAATAGAAAAATATAAGGAGACAGGACATAAAATGAAAAAATATTGTTTCGGTGTGGATGTCGGCGGCACCACGATTAAAATGGGATTATTTGATACGGACGGAAACGTGCTTGATAAATGGGAAATTAAAACACGCACGGAAAATCACGGAGAGAATGTTTTGCCGGATATCGCGAAAGCAGTAGAGGATAAAATGGCAGAAAAAGCGATTGCAAAGGATGATGTGGCAGGTGTCGGTGTCGGTGTTCCGGGACCGGTGGATTCCAAGGGAATCGTACATCGCTGCGTCAATCTTGGCTGGGATGAGTTCAATGTAAATGAGAAGCTCAGTGCCATGGTAGATATGCCTGTTATGGCAGGTAATGATGCAAACGTTGCAGCTCTCGGAGAGATGTGGAAGGGCGGAGGCCAGGGACATGAAGACCTGGTTGTGGTAACGCTCGGAACGGGTGTCGGCGGCGGAATTATTATAGGCGGAAAGATGCTTACGGGTGCGAACGGTTCCGGCGGTGAAATCGGACATATCCACGTACAGGACGGAGAGCCGGATGCGTGCGGATGCGGAAACAAAGGCTGTTTGGAACAGTATGCTTCCGCAACGGGTATTGTAAGAATCGCCAAACGTGTTCTCGCCAAAACAGAGCAGGCAACATCACTCAACAGTGCGCATGTGTCGGCAAAGGATGTCTGGGATGCAGTGAAGGAAGGCGACGAAGTTGCCATCGAAGTTGCAGAACAGTTTGGAAAATATCTCGGTGAGGGACTGGCAGCAATTGCATGTGTGACCAATCCGGAGGCTTTCGTTATCGGGGGCGGAGTATCTAAGGCGGGAGAGGTTCTTCTTTCCTACATTGAAAAGAATTACAAACCGGTTGTGTTCCACGGATGCAGGGATGTGGAATTTAAGCTGGCAACTCTCGGCAATGATGCAGGTATTTACGGAGCGGCCAAACTGGTACTTGGTTAAGCTTTTATGCATAATAATGATACAAAATAAGAAAAGATAAGGAAGGACCCAAAAGTCCTTCTTTACTTTTGAATCTTAAAAGCAGGTGACAATATGAATCAGGCAGTGAAAGAGTTTTTGAAACAGATAGTTGCACCGGAGGATCTTTTTTGGGATGAGCCGATGGAGCAACACACCACCTTCCGTGTCGGGGGAATGGCAGATGTACTTATTAAGGTAAGTGATAAGGAGCAGCTTGGGAAGCTGATTGAATTTTTGGGGAAAATCAGTCAGGAATATTTTGTCCTCGGAAAAGGAAGCAATCTTTTGGTCAGTGATAAGGGGTATCACGGAATCATTCTTGACATGAGCTCGCATTTTACGGATGTGCGTGTGGAAGGAAATAAGATTTATGCCATGTCGGGGGCTTCTCTTCCTTATGTCGCAACGCTGGCTGCAAACAACGGACTTTCAGGTCTTGAATTTGCTGCAGGAATACCGGGAACGGTCGGCGGAGCAATTGTGATGAACGCAGGGGCATATGACGGCGAAATGAAAGATGTCGTAAAGACCGTGACGGTGTTAAATCATACGGGCGAAGAGATGGAGCTTGACAATGCGACGATGGAATTCGGCTATCGAACAAGCATTATCAAAGATCGCCCGTTTATCGTGCAGGAGGTTGTGTTTGAGCTTACTCCCGGCGATAAGGAAGAAATCATGCAGAAAGGCATGGAATTTAATCGCCGCAGAAGGGAAAAACAGCCACTTGAGTATCCAAGTGCAGGAAGCACGTTTAAGAGACCGGAAGGATATTTCGCGGGGAAGCTTATCATGGATGCGGGACTTCGGGGATATCGTATCGGAGGCGCGCAGGTTTCCGAGAAGCACTGCGGCTTTGTCATCAATCTGGGGAATGCAACAGCATCGGATATTTATGATCTGATGAATGAGGTAAGTGAGAAGGTAAAAAATCAGTTTGGAGTCAGACTGGAACCTGAGGTCGTCAGACTGGGAGAATTTTAGGGGATAAAATTTTAGACTACGAAGGATTTTTTGGAGGTAAGAAACATGCGTTTTGTGGTGGTGACCGGAATGAGCGGCGGTGGAAAGCAGACAGCGATGAAGATGCTGGAGGATATCGGGTTTTATTGTGTGGACAATTTGCCGGTTCCGCTGGTTCCGACCTTTGCAGAGCTTTTGATACAGCCGGGAAGTGAGATACGCAAGGTTGCGGTCGGTCTGGATATCCGTTCCGACCAGGTATTTGGAGATATTAAAAAGGCACTCGGACAGCTTGAGGAGATGAAGGTGTCGTATGAGGTGCTTTTCATGGATGCCAGTGATAGTGTTCTGCTCAAGAGATATAAAGAAAGCAGGCGTATGCATCCGATTGACGGACATGGTCCCATTGAGGAGAGTATACGGAAGGAACGGGAAATTTTAAAAGGAGTGCACGAGAAGGCAGATTATGTGTTTGACACCTCTTCTCTTCTCACGAGAGAGCTGAAAGAGGAGCTTGACAGAATATTTGTGAAGAATGAGGCATACAATAGCCTCATGATAACCATAATGTCCTTCGGGTTTAAAAACGGAATTCCGCTGGATGCCGATCTGGTGTTTGATGTCAGATTTCTGCCGAATCCGTTTTATATCGATGAACTTAAAATGAAGACGGGAAATGACAGGGAAGTATCGGATTATGTCATGTCATTTGATGAGGCAAACATCTTTCTGGAAAAGCTTACGGATATGCTTGAATTCCTCGTGCCGAATTACGTGAAGGAGGGAAAGTACCGCCTTGTAATCGGTATCGGATGTACGGGAGGAAAGCATCGCAGCGTAACGCTAGCCAATGCTCTTTATGAAAAAATGAAAAATCAGGGAAATTATGGACTGACTCTGGTTCATAAGGATATCAACAGGGTGAAATAAAGGAGTCGGATATGTCTTTTTCGGGGGATATCAAGGAAGAACTGCTTTTTGTGACAGGGAGCCCGAGACATTGTCAGCTTGCAGAGCTGGCAGCGTATCTGCAGTTTTGCGGACGGGAAAACCTGCGGTTGCAGACGGAAAACAAAATTGTAGCAAGAAAATGCTTTACATTATTAAGGAAAACATTTAAGATATACGTTGATATGGTTGCACGCCAAAACAGCGCATCCAAGGGAAATATCACATATATACTTAAGCTCGATGAGCATCCGCTGAGGGAAAAGGTGGCCGAAGCACTGAAGATGACAGGGACGGAAAACGGAAACTGTATCAGTCCGATGCTTTTAAAAAGCGGTTGCTGTAAAAGAGCGTATCTCAGGGGTGTATATCTGGCAGCAGGCTCTATGAGTGACCCATATAAGGGCTATCATCTGGAGATTGTCTGTCAGAAGCAGGAGCAGGCAGAGCAGATTAAAGGATTGCTGCATGATTTTAATCTGGATGCAAAGACGGTGCTTCGCAAGAAGTATTATGTTGTATATATAAAAGAAGGAGAAAATATTGCGGATTTTCTGAATATCATTGAGGCGCACAAGGCACTCATGGAATTTGAAAATATGCGTATTTATAAAGGTGTCCGCAATATGGTAAACCGCAAGGTGAACTGCGATTCGGCGAATATCAAAAAGATGGTGAGCGCGGCTGCAAGACAGGTTGAGGATATTGAGTATATCCGCGATGTCTATGGTCTTGAGAAACTGCCGGAGACATTGAAGCAGATGGCATATGTACGTCTTGAGAATCCGGAGGTTTCGCTCGGGGAGCTCGGTAAGCTTCTGGATCCGCCGGTTGGCAAATCCGGGGTGAACCATCGGTTAAGAAAATTAGGTGAATTTGCTAAAAGTCTGAAAGGTTAGTATTAGGAGGAATTGAAATGATCGAAAAGACGATGAAGATTCAACTGGAGCATGGTCTGGAAGCAAGACCGGTTGCAGTGCTTGTTCAGAAGGCAAGTATGCATGACAGCACAATTTATATTCATGCAGAAGGTAAGAAGGTCAATGCGAAAAGTATTATGGGTATGATGAGCTTAGGGCTCAATATGGGTGAAGAGGTTACCGTTGTTGCAGAAGGAGAAGATGAAGCAGCGGCAATCGAAAGCATTGAAAAGTATTTGGGTGGACAGGAATAAGAATCGGATTTTAGCAAATTAACTCGCAAAGGGGCACGAAGGTGCCTCTTTTTTGGCAGAAAGGAGCAGACCATATATGGATGAAAAGAAGATGCTGTTTATATACAATCCGCATGCGGGAAAGGCTAATATACGGAGTAATCTTCTTGATATTGTAGATATTTTTACAAAGGCAGGATATGAGGTGACAGCCCAGCCGACCCAGAAAAAGGGCGATGCGATACAGGCGACCACCGATAAGGCGGGAAGATTTGATCTTCTCGTGTGCAGCGGCGGTGATGGAACGATTGATGAGGTTGTAACCGGAATGATGCAGAGGGAAAACCGGATTCCGATAGGCTATGTTCCGGCCGGCACGACGAATGATTTTGCAAGAAGTCTGAAAATTCCGCGTACAATGTTGCATGCAGCCCGTGCCATTGTGGAGGGAAAACCGTTTGCATGTGACATTGGTACCTTCAACGGAGATGCTTTTATCTATATCGCAGCGTTTGGTCTGTTTACGGATGTCTCCTATCTCACGGATCAGAACATGAAAAACGTGCTCGGTCATATGGCATATCTGCTGGAGGGGGCAAAGCGATTAAACCATTACCCTTCTTATCATATGAAATTTGAGGCGAACGGAACCGTGATAGAGGACGATTTTATGTACGGAATGATTACGAATTCCTTCTCAGTCGGCGGATTTAAGAACATTACGGGTCGGAAGGTAAAGCTGGATGACGGAGTATTTGAGGTGACGCTCATCAAAAAACCGAAAAATGTCAGTCAGCTCAATCAGTTGATGGCAGCCCTCGTAAGACGGGATGTGGATGCGGATTGTATGTACTGCTTTAAAACGTCACGGATTACTTTTGAGAGTGAAGACGAGGTTCCGTGGACACTGGACGGAGAATATGGCGGACATCAGCGAAAAGTGCACGTACAGAACGAAATGCAGGCGGTTGAAATCATAGTTCCGTAAAAAAGTGTTTGCTTTTAAATGAAGATGCGTTATAATGGTATCGATAAATGTTTAATTTTTAACGGAGGTACGAGAAATGTTAGTTTCAGCAGCAGAAATGCTTAAAAAAGCAAAAGCAGGCCACTATGCAGTAGGTCAGTTCAACATCAACAACTTAGAGTGGACAAAGGCTATCCTTTTAACAGCACAGGAGAACAACTCACCGGTTATCCTCGGTGTATCAGAAGGTGCTGGTAAATACATGGGTGGTTATGATGCAGTAGTAGGTATGGTTAACGGTCTTATCAAAGATCTTGAAATCACAGTACCTGTAGCTCTTCACCTGGATCACGGTTCATATGAGCACTGCTACAAATGTATCGAGGCAGGTTTCTCTTCAGTTATGTTCGATGGTTCACACTATCCAATCGATGAGAATGTGGCTAAGACAACAGAGTTAGTAAAAGCAGCTCATGACAAGGGTATCTCTATCGAGGCAGAGGTTGGTTCTATCGGTGGAGAAGAAGACGGAGTTATCGGAGCAGGCGAATGTGCAGATCCGAAGGAATGTAAAGCAATCGCTGATTTAGGAATCGACTTCCTTGCAGCAGGTATCGGTAACATCCACGGAAAATATCCGGCAAACTGGGCTGGTTTATCATTCGAGACATTAGATGCAATCCAGCAGCTTACAGGAGAAATGCCATTAGTTCTTCACGGTGGTACAGGTATCCCTGTAGATATGATTAAAAAGGCAATCAGCCTTGGTGTTGCTAAGATCAACGTTAATACAGAGTGTCAGTTAGCATTTGCAGCAGCTACACGTAAATATATCGAAGAAGGTAAGGATTTAGAGGGTAAAGGATTCGATCCTCGTAAACTTCTGGCTCCTGGTTTCCAGGCAATCAAAGATACAGTAAAAGAAAAAATGGAAATCTTTGGTTCTATCAACCAGGCATAAGATTGCTCAGTTTCTTGTCATAAGGATTTTTATAGCGAAAAGGGCGTTTCTGCGTAAGCGGAGGCGCTCTTTTTCTTTGTAAAAATGCCCGAAAATAGAACATTTTCAATAACAAAAAGGTCTTTTTCTTGTATAAAACGTGGAAAAAAATTTTTATGGCAAAAAGCATTTGTATTGCATCTCTAAATGAAGTACGATTAAGTTATGTGGTTCTAAACAGAGGAGGTATACCTATATGTTTTCTAAGGTAAAAAAAGTAATGCGAACAGGGGTTATGACAGCGACTGTCCTCAGTGTAGTTCTGCTTGCAGGAGCAGCAGATACATCAGCGACAGAAGTTGTTGATGTGAGCGGGGGTGTAACAGAGCAGACGGAATCGGAAGCAGTTTCCGTAAATAATACGAATTTATTGACAACTTCCGGTATTGAGTATATTTATGCGAAGGGAGATACAACCAATCCAATCGGCATGAATCTGAATGGTAATTCGGTGATTATTCAGGCGGCCGATAAGGATACCGGAAGCGGAACCAGATGGATTAATCTTATCATTGATAAGGACCGCGACGGTGTGATTGATGCGGATGAGTCTATGGCAGTCATTGACGGAGAAACTGATTTTATCGGTGGTCCGACGATTTATGGTTACTATGGGGCTTCTGAGGCTTCACAGCCAATCAGCATTACCATCAGGAGCGGTTATGTGACACAGATATTTGGTGCTTATCAGTCTCAATTGACGACATCGGATGAAACGGCGATTACCATGCGTATGCTTGGAGGTGAGGTTGCAGGAAATTTCTGCGGAGCATCCAAGTCAAAGGTGGTATCAACCGGTGCACCTGCCGTAGAGGTAGAGGTTGAATCGCAGTCGGAAATAAGCACTTCATGTGTTGCAGCGGGTATGGAGAGTGAGATTTTGGTTAAAAATGCCACAACTCCGGGTATGCGTGTGCAGATGAAAAAGGGAAACGTTTCTACATTGTACGCCCTTCAGGGGTCGTCTTATAAGGCAGAGGGATGCACCGGACCTGCAGTGCAGATATCCGTAACGGGTGGTTCTGTAACGAGGTTATATGGCATTCACTCAGGAAAGGCTGTATCGGACGGAAATAATGACACGATGCTTGACATGGATATCAGTATGAAGATTGTGTCAGCTTATGCTGCATATGAAGCAGATATTGATGCCGGAAAGAACACGAATACGGCTCTGGATCTGGATTTTACCGGTGAAGGCATTATTACGGGTGAGATGAAGGGCATATACGGAAGATACAACGCAGACGCTGCTTACTCCGTCAGGGGAAATGTGGATGTAAATCTTGCTCCTCAGGCCGGTACGGCATCTAATATGGCAAATACCTATGTGGTAAGCGATGGCGTGGTGCTTGATGGAAATCTTACGATTAATTTGAAAAATGTAAGAGGCAATGGCTTGTATGGAGTCAATAACGGCAGCCGCGTAAAAGGAAATGTTACCGTGGATGTTCCGAAGGGAAACGAGCTCACAGGAACCACATACGGAATGTGCGGTTCTATGTGCGAAGGTAATCTGACAGTCCGTTATTATGGCAGTGAGGAGAATTCATCGAGTTATAATTATGTTTATGGTTACCAGGGAGCCTGTACGGGTGTGGAGACAGTGGTCGGAAAAGACTTTTACTTTGAATATCTCGGAGGAGACTGCGGCTATCTGTATGGAGGATATAGTTACGGCAGCTCGCAGACTTCAAGGATAGGCGGTAAGGCAGAGATTATGATCCGGAAGGGCACTTTCGGAGGTGTTTATCTTCTGCAAAATACGGTAGTGACAAAGGATATTACGGCAACAGTCGGTGATTACACGACCGATATGACAGTGAGCGGTAATCCCCTTGATACCTGCAGAATTAAAAATAGTTTTACCGGACTTTATAGCTGTCAGGCAGAAAATGTGGTATTAAAGGTCAGAACAACAGGAAATACACAAGACAACTCAAAGAGATTTTATGCTCTGGAAGCATGTAATTTGAGTAAAGATGCAGAAATTGAGATTGACGGCGGAATTTATTCTTACATAGCCGGTCTTTATAGCTGTAACGTGCAGGGAAATGCAGATATTCATTTCAAGGATGTGAATAAGGACTGGGAGACATACAGAAATGGCAGCACAAGTTATGGAATAAGCGGCGGGGGAGTAGGCGGAAATATTACTGTGCTGGTAGAGGATTCTTTCTTCTGTTCGTTTTATGCAGCAGATAATCACACGTGCGGGGAAAGTCTTACGTCCACGATTAAAAATACGGAGACTTACAATGCTCTGTATGGTCCGTCACCAACGGATTGCACAGGAGACATAACCAGTACATTGACAAATGTAAAAGGGGTCTATGTTTATGGGGCATACCAGAGGGGAGACTGGGGCGGAAAAGTAACCATTGATATCACGAACGCCGGTGTACAGACGGGAAACACAAGTTATTCTTATCTGTACGGATTTTATGGCGGTTACAACAACTCGATTGAGAAGGACGTGACTCTGACTCTGAAGGACTGCAGCTTCTTAAACTCTTATGGAGTTTATAATGGCAGGATTAAGGGGAATCTCAAGGTGGATATTGTGGGAGGAACCTATGGAAGCGATACGACCAGCGGCTATAATTATTGTGCATACCCTTCTTCTGTACAGGGAACGAGTACGGTAAATATAACAGATGCAACCTATTACGGAGATGTATACCCGTATCAGATTACTTACGGCGAAACAGGATGCGGAGATGCAATCATCACTGTAAAGAATACAGAATTTAAAAAGGGACCTAATCAGAGCTTTGTGATGCGCAACTCGGGCGGAGTAGGTCAGAAGGTTACCATGACTCTGGATGAGA
The DNA here is from genome assembly GCA_964519385.1 of uncultured Kineothrix sp. Classification (GTDB taxonomy): domain Bacteria; phylum Bacillota; class Clostridia; order Lachnospirales; family Lachnospiraceae; genus SVFI01. The sequence goes on along the minus strand of CAZFLR010000001.1, from coordinate 260,335 downwards.
ACAGCTCTGTCGCAGACGAGGTGGAGATATATGCCGGAAGTGGACAGGCGGAATGCATAATCTATTACAATGGTGAGGTATATTATGGCGGTGCCATTAAATTTACGGAGAATCAGAATTTTGATAAAGTGCATCTTTCGGAGGGAAGTTTCTATATTCCGAAAGGTATCACGGTAACTATTGCAGATTTTGACTGGACAGGCGGAAGCATTCTTCTGGAAGGTGCTCTCAATGCAACGCTTTCAGACTCTGATGCTGAAAGCGGAACGTATATAAGTACATCACTTTATATGGCAGGAGGTACGACGACTGTTGATACGCAGGATGTGAAAGAAGTCTATTGGCCGTTTGAACTCAATTATAAGGAAAAAGGCGGAACGGTAACAGAGGCTGTTACATACACATACAAGCCGGTGAAGCATCCGCAGGGCGGAGACCGTCTGTTCGGCAAGGCAGGGAGTGACATCAAATACGATATTTCAGCAGCAGAGGGCTATTCCATTGCTTCCGTAACCTATACGACCGAGGGTGTGAAAAATAACGTTGCCGGAAGCGGAACGACATATACCATGACTATGCCGAATGCAGCGTGTAGTTTTGATGTTGATTTTCAGGGAAATCAGATTGTAGTGGGTAAAACGATGGCAGACCCTGTTCTTAAGCATAATGTGGCTACCACGGAAGAATCACCTGCATATGATTTTTCTACGCTCTCAATCAGTAATGATGGTCTGACAGGCGCGGTTTCTTATAAGGTAGACTCTACATATAGCCTCCCGGAGGGACTTTCCCTCAGAGGGGACAAAATTATCGGTACACCGACGGCGGTTTATGAAAGCGGAAAGAAAACCATCATTCATGTGACGGGTAAAAATGATACAGAAGCAGAAGTTCCGATTTACTTCGTGGTTACGCAGGGAGGAGGAACTCAGACGAATCAGGAGGGGCGTATTACGGTAGATGATACCGGAAAAATGATTTATCTCAACGGAAACTCCGTCGTTATTGAGACCGAAGGAAATCAGACAGCCATCTATCTAGATGATAACAGAGATGGCGTGGCGGATTTCGAGACTCCGGCATGTCAGGGAGATTACACTTCTTATACTCTGTACGGTGTCCGGAATGCGGATGCGAGGAAATCACTCCGTATTACGATGAACGGAGGTACAATAGGAACACTCTATGGTGTATACAACGGAAAAATTACGGCGGGCGGAACGAGCCTCGGAGTTTACCTTAGCGGAGGCAGTCTCGGAACGCTGAAGGCTCTTGATACAGCGACGGTTACCGGAGATATTGAGGTAATCGTATCGGACAATGCAAGTGTGACGACAAGCTCGGTACCGACGAGTACAAGTCTGTTCAATGGCTGTTATTATGATAACAAGGGTAACGTCAGTGTGTACGGAAAGTACAATTTTACACGGAATATTGAAGTGACCAGCCTTTCTCTTTACGGCACACACAACATTCCGGCAGGTGTAAGTGTAAAAACAACGACACTGTCTCGCATGACGGGAAGTGTATTATATTTAAAGGGTGGGCTGGATGCCACGACAGCTTATTCTGCATACAACTATTACGGAACGATAGTTGTGCAGGGAGGAACACTTACGAATGGTGAAGATAACACATGGGATTATGTGTATTATCCGCTCGTATTTTCAAGTAATATAAACAAAACGTCTGCACGGGTGACGAATTCAGGAGATTATTTAGATGTTACGGAGGACGGAGTAAAGACAAGATATGTGCGTGCGGGAAATGTGCTTATGTCCATGACGGCACCGGACGGATATGAATACTATTACAGGTATAACAACGGAGAAACGGTACAGCTTACGGATGCGGATACGGATTCCTTTACGCTGAAAACGGAACATAAGGCAGGAACCTTTGAATGTGTGTATGTACCGAAGCAGATTGTATTAGAGAAGCTTTTTGCCGACCCTACGGGTAAAGCCGGAGAGACATATACGAAAGAGAAACCGCTTTATGATTTACGCGGACTCATCCTTGAGAACGATACAACAGCAGCTTACGGCGGCAATGTAAAGTATGCTCTGAAGAATCCGGATGCATTGCCTTCCGGTCTGTCCTTTGAAGACGGAAGGGTTATAGGAACGCCGACTACGGTAGATTTGACAGGAAAAACACTTTCCTTTGTTGTGACGGGAAGAAACGGAACGACAGAGACAGTGGATGTTGTCATTAAAATTGCGGATGAGGATTATGAAACCGCAGATATCAATGATACTGTAACGGTCAGCAACAGCAAGATTGATCTTGAAGGAACCTCAGTTGTGGTTTTAGCTGATCCGCTCGACAGCAGTAAATCACAGATTTTTATGGATGCCGACCATGACGGTGTGGCGGATAATAACACACCGCTTCTGATAAATAAGGCTACAAGCTATTCTTTGGCATCCTACTCTATCCTGGGATATCAGGATACCTCCAAAGCATATGAAGGAGATATTTATATTACTGTAAAAGGAGCGAAGCTGAAGAATATCTATGGCGCGTATGGCCAAAATACAAGAAACCGGGTTACCGTAAACGGTAAGGTGGTTGTGGATGTTCGGGATGCTGTCACAAGCACTGCGGAGATTACAGGTTTAAAATATGCGAAGGCACAGAATCTGGCAGTTTCCGTGACGGGCGGAGCTTATGAAAAAACGAATTTTAATGGTGCGGAGTATTCCGAGGTAACCGGAAATATGGATTTTGCCATGACCGGCAATTTAAAGATAACGCTGTCTTCAAAAAGATCTGAGATAGATATCACTCCGGCTTATGATTCCGAGATTGGCGGAAATGTCAATATGAAGCTGGGGGCGACTGATACGAACTATGGCTTTGTCGATGCCTATGCAACAAGCTATTCTTATTTCTATGGAGTCCGCAGTAGTACGGTAACCGGAGATGTCCATTGTGATGTGGACGGCTATTGGTATTCGGGGTATTTCTACCTGACATATGGAAGCACTGTGGGAAAAGATGTGGTTGTGGAAGTAGCAGATGGCGCAGAACTGTCATCACGATCTTCGGAACCATATATGGCAAAGATGAGTACCATCACAGGGGCTGTTAGGTTTGATGTGGAAGAAAATGCGAAGTATTCCGTGCGGAAACTGTATGTTCTTGAAGGTAGTTCGGCAAGGAATATCACAGTCAATGTGCCTGAATCGGCTTCGGAGAATATAGGAAGCTTATTGGCGATGACAGATACTGTGTCATCCGTACAGGAAGGCATTTATATTAACCAGAGGGGCGCAATCAGTCTTGGCGGAAACTATACAGTGAACGAGGATCTGGAGGCAAAAGGACTTACGGTGCTTGAGGATGCAGATGTAACCATCGCAGAGGGAGCTGTCGTAACCATGCCGGAAACAGGATTTCTGATTATTGAAGAGGATGCTGTATTGACGAACAAGGGTACTCTGGATATGCAGATTAGTACCACTTCAACATCAGGTGTTGAGGGCACGCTGGTAAATCAGGGCAATCTGAAAATGACATCAGACAGCTACAGATATTACCAGACTATTCAGACTAACGGTGTGATAATCAATCAGACGGATGGTGTCTGGGAAGTGGGAACGAGAATCAATAACCTGGGTAAAATTGTCAATTACGGTGAGTGGACCCAGACGTACAACCAAAGCTATTATTATGATTTGGGTGTCATGTATTCTTCCGTGCCGGTGACATTTGCATTGAACCCGGCAATGAACAGAAATTATACAAATAATTCCAGCTTATATTTCGCAGTAACGATTGAGTATCCGAGTCACTGTGTGGACAGTGTCACACTTTCCGGAGATGCAGTGACAGCTTCCGGCATAAAGGGAGATACTCGTCAGTATGTGAAGGGACTGTATTATACAGCGTCAAATCCTCCTAAATTTGTGGTAACGCCGGGTAATCTGCAGCTTGATAATATCAACATTGCCAGTGTGACCTACGGTCCTTGGGATAACGATGCGACTGAGCAGTCAGACGGAACCTGGACAGGTACGGGAATAAATATCTTTGAGCCGTTTACAATCAGGATTAATTACGCGGCTTCGGAGGAAACGACAAAAATCACCCTCGATAAAACGGAGGACAGCATTGTAAATACGCAGCAGGAGCAGCCGCTTGTATTTAATAAGTATTACAGCTACAACAGTCCGTTGTACGATTTGAGAGACATTAAGATTTCAAATGATATGGAGGAAAGCGGTCAGATTACTTACTACGTGGATGCCTCTTCGTCACTTCCGAACGGATTGCAATTATACAACGGAAGATTATACGGAACATTGAAAGCGGCGACAGAGACAGAGCAGGAAGTTGTGTTCGTTATTAAAGGAAAGAATCAGACATCGGCGTTCTTTACGCTGACACTCGGTCCGGTTGCAAAACAGGTTCCGACATGGTCAGTACCTACGGGACTGTCGGCTCTGGCAGGAGAGATACTTGATGATGTAACTCTGCCTGACAGCGGACTTGGCACCTATAGCTGGCCGGATGAAACTGTTTCGGTCGGAAATACAGTTACGGTATTACAGAATCAGACACTTCTGTTTACGCCGAGAGATACAGTAAATTATGACTGGGCAGCGGCTGTGGAAAAAGCAGGAGTAACATATGAAAATGGTGTTATCACCTGTGAGGTGGATGTACAGGTATGCGCAGGAATCCCTGCTTATACAGCACCGGAAACCATCACGGCAACCTATGGAGATACTTATGGAGAAATAGAGATTCCGGCAGGCGATAATGACGGAAGATTTGAGTGGGAATATACCTTAACCTCCACACCGGGAATGGTCGGAACATTATATCGCTGGGTTACCTATATTCCGAATGACAGTAATTACCAGAGGATACCACATATTAAAGTAACACTGGTTGTTGAGAAGGCAGTGCCGACCTACCGGAAAATTTCTGCAGTTTCACAGGATTGTGGTTCCACACTGGCAGATATTCTGCTTCCGGATGTGGAAGGCGGAAAATATCAGTGGATTACGACGACAACGACAATTCCGTTGGATGGAAAGACATATCAGGCAGGCTTTAAACCGGATGATGTCAGAAACTATGACTGGAGTCAGGTAGAAGGCTGGGACGATGCATGGAAATGTGTGGTATTCCCGATTACGGTTAACTTAAAGCATACCTATGCGACCGTACTTTCCTATGACGAAACACATCACTGGTATCCGTGTCTGGATGAAACCTGTGACAGTGTAGAAGGAAAAGAAACGCACCTTTGGGACGAAGGTTTTGTGCTGGAAAAAGCAACCGTGGAAAAAGAAGGAGTGATTGAATACTCTTGTAAATGCGGAGCTTCTTATACAGCGGCGATTCCGAAGCTTACACATGCAGAGCATGTATACACGAGCGGATGGAAATTTGATGCAGATACACACTGGAAACAGTGTATTTACAAAGACTGTGTAGTAACAACAGAGCCGCAGGATCATGATTTTAATGACGGCGTGGCAGTCAGTGCACCAGCCGGCTCTAAAAAGGGTGTTGTGAAATATACATGTAAGGTATGTAAGTATGTCAGCACAGAGTATCTGGATGCAGAGGAATGGGAAAACTCCGGCTGGGGCGAGAGTGATGATGATGTGATGCATCCTGGTGATGACTTTACAGATGCACGTACCAAGGCAAAATATGAGGTGTCCAAGAAGAGCGGAGAAGTTATCTTCGTCGGTCCGAATAAAAAGACATACAGCAAGTACACGGTTCCGAACACAGTAGAAGTGAACGGAGTGCGCTACAAGGTAACAGAGATTGCGCCAAACGCATTCAAGGGCAATAAGAACCTTAAAACAGTCAAAATAGGTTCAGGCATTAAGACCATCGGAGCAAGAGCGTTCTATGGCTGTACAAAACTTACGAAGGTTACGATAGGCTCCAATGTGGAGACAATCGGAAACAGTGCGTTCCAGAACTGTACAGCACTTAAGAATCTTACACTTCCGAAGAAGGTATCAAAGATTGGATCAAAAGCGTTCTATGGCTGTAAGAAGCTGACAAAGCTCACCGTCAACACGACGAAGCTCTCTGCTAAAAAAGTAGGAAAACAGGCATTTACCAAGATGGGAAGCAGTAATTATAAGAAGGTAACCGTAAAGGTTCCGAAGAAAAAGCTGAAGATCTATAAGAAAATGTTTGTGAAAGCCGGACTCAGCAAGAAAGCCAGGATAAAAAAATAACCCTATAAAAGGGAGGAAGGCGAGGTAATTATTTACCTCGCCTTTATTATGAAAAAGTTTAAAAATTTCAAACACTTCATTAAAAGCTTTGTTATTTTATAATGTTATTATATGTGGCGGAAATGGATAAAAAATGTTATGTAAATTAAAAATCGTTAAATAAAATATGAACAAATTGTTAACGCAGAAACATTCGGAATACGAAAAGACGGCAGTGCATTACCGCCGTCTTTCAGTCTCTTAAGATAGGTTTTTACATTTTTTCAGGTTCCGGGTACTCTGTTCCGAAACACTCTACCGTCATGGATTTGATTTTCTGTTCGGTCATCGGTCTGTCCATGTAGTCGGTCGGGGATTCAGCAATCCGGTTTACCACTTCCATGCTCTCTGGTGTCACTTTGCCGAATGCTGCGTAAGAGCCGTCGAGATGAGGTGAAGTTTTGTGCATGATAAAGAACTGGCTGCCTGCTGAGTCCGGATGCATGGCTCTTGCCATGGAGAGAATACCTTCCGTGTGCTTTAAATTATTTTCAAATCCGTTGGATGAAAATTCTCCTTTGATGTTATAGCCCGGTCCGCCGGTACCTGTACCGTTTGGACATCCGCCCTGAATCATGAAACCGCGGATAACACGGTGAAAGATAAGGCCGTCATAGTAGCCCTTTTTGATGAGGCTGATAAAGTTATTTACGGAAACAGGAGCGATTTCAGGATAAAGTTCCGCTGTCATCACATCGCCGTTTTCCATTGTGATAGTCACGATTGGATTCTGTGCCATAATAGTTTCCTCCTAAAGATATTTTCATTTTACTAGGTTTAGTTTAAAATAAAATGAAACATGCGTAAAGGAAAAAATGTAAAAAATGCAGAGAAGATACAAAGAATTGTTTATTACGGACGAAATGGAAGCTGCCAGGGAGGCAAAAAAGCGCGGAGAATATGTCGTGCTGAGTTATCCGGTGTATGGCATGACACAGGAGGATTGTCTGTCGGATTTTCCCTATGCGATTGAGACGGGGGAAGAGCCGGATGAGAATTATCTCAAACACGTTATTTCCCGCTTTCGAGGAGAACCCTGTCACATCCTTGACACGGAGAGATGTACCGTCCGGGAGATTACGGTGAAGGATGTGGACCGTCTGTATGAAATATATGAAGATTCTCAGATTACTGAGTTTATGGAGAATCTGTATGAGAACCGCGAGGAGGAGCTTGCGTATACGAAGGACTATATCCGCTGTCATTACGCGTTCTATGATTTCGGCATGTGGATTGTTCAGGAGCGGGAAAGCGGACGGATTATCGGAAGGGCAGGTTTTGACATGAGGCCGGAGAATGAGATCCCTGAGCTTGGATTTATGATTTGCAGAGAATGTCAAAATCGCGGCTATGCGGAGGAGGTCTGCCGTGCACTTCTTATTTATGGCAGGCAGCACCTTGGTTTTGAACGGGTCAGTGCTTTTACACATCCCGAAAATACAGCTTCCCGCCGTCTTCTTCAAAAGCTTGGTTTTAGCTGCCGGGAAGAAGAGGTGAGGACTTGTGTCAAAGGTGATAAAGAGGCGATGGTTTATTATGAAAAAGTGCTGTAGTTTGGACTGATATGTCCGTCAGAAATCACATATTTTATTTGAAAAATTTGTACAATCTGGTGGCAAGAAGAGAGTGCTTATTGTTTTCACAAGTGGTATAATGTACTCATTAGAGTGGATTTTTACACTTAATCTAACATCAAGGAGGACGCGTAAATGTCTAAAATGGTCTATTTATTTGAAGAAGGTAATGCGGATATGCGTAATCTTCTCGGCGGAAAAGGTGCCAACCTTGCAGAAATGACGAAGCTCGGTCTGCCGATTCCACAAGGTTTTACAGTGACAACAGAGGCCTGTACCGATTATTACAAAAATAATCGCTCAATCTCAGACGACATCAGGGCACAGATTTTTGATGCGCTGGCTGATCTTGAGAAAAAGCAGGGCAAGAAATTCGGTGATACAGAAAATCCGCTTCTTGTATCGGTTCGTTCCGGTGCCAGAGCATCAATGCCGGGTATGATGGACACCATCCTGAATCTCGGTTTAAATGATATCGCGGTGGAGGGATTTGCTGCCAAGACCGGCAATCCGCGTTTTGCGTATGATTCTTACCGTCGTTTTATCCAGATGTTTTCAGATGTAGTTATGGAAGTTCCGAAGTCGCTTTTTGAACGTGTTCTTGATGAAATCAAGGATGCCAAGGGCGTGAAATTCGATATGGAGCTTACTTCAGAGGATTTAAAGGAAGTAATTGCAAAATTTAAAGCAATTTATAAGGAGAAGATGGGAGAAGATTTCCCGCAGGATCCGAAGGTTCAGCTTATGGAAGCGGTGAAGGCCGTATTCCGCTCATGGGATAATGAGAGAGCGATTGTTTACAGACGTATGAATGATATTCCGGGTGACTGGGGAACAGCCGTGAATGTGCAGGCGATGGTATTTGGTAATATGGGAGAGACCTCCGGTACGGGTGTGGCCTTTACAAGAAATCCGTCAACGGGTGAGAAGGGTATCTACGGAGAGTATCTTATCAATGCCCAGGGCGAAGATGTAGTTGCCGGTATCCGTACTCCTCAGCCGATTACGAAGCTTCAGGAGGATATGCCGGGGGCATATCAGCAGTTTATGGATATTGCCATGAAGCTTGAAGATCATTACCGTGATATGCAGGATATGGAGTTTACAATCGAGGATGGAAAGTTATTCTTCCTGCAGACGCGTAACGGTAAGAGAACAGCGCAGGCGGCACTTCAGATTGCCTGTGATCTTGTGGATGAAGGAAAGATTACACCGGAAGAGGCAGTGATGAGAATTGAGGCAAAATCACTCGACCAGCTTCTTCACCCGACGTTTGATGCAGAGGCATTAAAGGCCGGCAAGGTGATCGGACAGGCACTTCCGGCTTCACCGGGAGCAGCAGCAGGTAAGGTTTATTTTACGGCAGAGGAAGCAAAGGCTGCACATGAAGAGAAGGGCGAGAGAGTAGTTCTTGTCCGCCTTGAGACTTCTCCGGAAGACATTGAAGGTATGCACGCTGCCGAAGGTATTCTTACGGTGCGCGGCGGTATGACATCTCACGCAGCGGTTGTTGCAAGAGGTATGGGAACAGCCTGCGTGTCCGGCTGCGGAGAAATCGCAATCAATGAAATGGATAAGGTATTCGAGCTCGGCGGAGAGGTAATCCGCGAGGGTGACTATATTTCTTTAGACGGTTCTACGGGTAAGATTTATCTCGGAGACATCAAGACGGTAGAAGCAAGCGTGACAGGTAATTTCGGACGTATCATGGAATGGGCCGATCAGTACCGCGTACTTAAGGTACGCACGAATGCGGATACTCCGGCAGATGCGGCAAATGCAGTGAAATACGGAGCAGAAGGCATCGGTCTCTGCAGGACGGAGCATATGTTCTTTGAGCCGGATCGTATTCCAAAAATCCGCCAGATGATTCTTGCCAGAACTCTGGAGCAGAGAGAAAAAGCATTAAATGCACTTATTCCTTATCAGAAGGGTGATTTTAAAGCATTATATGAGGTGATGGAGGGAAAACCGGTTACAATCCGTTTCCTGGATCCGCCTCTTCATGAGTTTGTCCCGACAGAGGAAGCAGATATTGATGATCTGGCAGTGGAAATGCTCATGACGGCAGAAGAAGTTCAGGAGGTCTGCGATTCGCTTCATGAGTTCAATCCGATGATGGGACACAGAGGCTGTCGTCTTGCTGTTACATATCCTGAGATTGCCCGCATGCAGACAAGAGCTGTCATGGAAGCGGCAATTGAAGTGAAGCAGGAAAAGGGCTTTGATATTGTACCTGAGATTATGATTCCGCTGGTAGGCGAAAAGAAAGAGCTTAAGTTCGTAAAAGATGTAGTTGTAGCAGAGGCGGAAGCGGTGAAGAAAGAGATGAATTCCGATATTCAGTACAAGATTGGTACGATGATTGAGATTCCAAGAGCTGCCCTTCTTGCAGATCAGATTGCCGAAGAAGCAGAGTTCTTCTCCTTCGGTACGAACGACCTGACACAGATGACCTTCGGTTTTTCACGTGATGATGCAGGAAAGTTCCTCGGCGATTACTATAAGAATAAGATTTACGAGTCAGATCCGTTTGCAAGACTGGATCAGAGCGGTGTCGGACAGCTTGTCCGGATGGCAGCAGACAAAGGCCGCAAGACCCGCCCGGATATCAAACTCGGTATTTGCGGAGAGCACGGCGGTGATCCTTCTTCCGTAGAATTCTGCCACAAGGTAGGGCTTACCTATGTATCCTGCTCACCTTACCGTGTGCCGATTGCACGTCTTGCAGCAGCGCAGGCAGCGATTAGCAACAGGGAGAACTAATCCTAATTAAAATATAAGCAGGTATATTACTTTAAAAGGTAGTATGCCTGTTTTTATGTTTATAATTGTACGAAAAAATGACAGACTGTAATTGAAAGTAAGGGGCTTGCCCCTGAGTTTCAAGCGCAAGGAGATCAGTGCAGAGAAGGTGAGTTTATATGGAAGTAACATTGATTAGTAATGTTTCAAAAAGTGAGTTGGCTGAAATCAAACAAATGATTGGAGAAGCATTTGTAACCAATGAACTTTTTCATGAGTTTGGAGATATAAATGAAAGAAAAGAGCTTGTAATGAAATATATGGATATCTATACGGATTATGTGTATGAATCAAAAGCTCTTTATGGAACAGAGGATTATAAGGGAGTAGTTGGTTTCATACATAGCAAAAAAGCACCTATATATCCTCAGGTGAAGATGCTGATTCGATTATTAAAAGTCATACCATTCAAAATATTAAAAAAGTATATGTCACACATCAGGCAAATAGCTGATTCTAATAGGGCGTATGCTGCAAAACCACATGTTGATATTTTATTTGTTTGTGTTGATAAAGAAGCGCAGGGAAAAGGCTACGCAAGGTATTTGGTAGAGGCAGCGAAGAAATATGCAGAAAAAGAGGAAGTGCCATTACTGTTTGATACGGATATGGAGCGATATGCACAGATATATCAACATTACGGATGTGAATTATATAATCAGACATTGGCAAGTAATGGCGTTTCACGATATAACTTAGTGTGGAAGAAATCAGATGAAATATGATTTTGATGTACAGCGTGAAAACATTGCGATATGATAGAAAGCTAGGCCCAGTGCACACGATTTCTTTTTTGACACAGAAGCTTATTATACAAGTGGAATGACCGGAACAATATTTATGTTGATTTATTTATTATTAGCAACGGTTGTAGCAGTTATATATTCCAAAAAAGTGTATGGTAAGGACATGTAAAGTTCATAAAAATTACGAATGGAGGAAAAAATATGATAAATCCGGCAATTGCAATGAAACTAATGGCAGCAAAAAATACTTTTACAAATAATCACCCGAAATTTGTATCCTTTCTTTCGGTGGTTTTTGGAACAGGAATTTCGGAGGGAACGATTATTGAAATTACCGTGACAAAGCCGGGACAGGCTCCGGTTACTTCCAATATCAAGGTGAAACAGGAGGATCTTGAGCTGATGGAAACCATCAAAGAGATGGCAGGGACAAAAAATTAGCGGTTGAAGAAAATTCTTCTATGCTATAAACTGTACGTGGGCATACTTTATAAGAAAAAGTACAACATTACAATAAAATGCATGGGAGAAAGACATGTTAGAACTAAAAAATATCAGCTACGAAGTAGAAGATAAAAAAGAAATTTTAAAAGATATCAGTGTAAAAATTGATGAGCATTTTGTGGCAATTACGGGGCCAAACGGCGGCGGAAAGTCTACATTGGCAAGAATTATAGCAGGAATTGTCACACCGACGGGCGGCCAGATTCTTCTGGACGGCGAGGATATCACGGGATTGAACATCACAGAGAGAGCCAAAAAGGGAATCAGCTTTGCCTTTCAGCAGCCGGTACACTTTAAAGGTCTCACTGTAAAAGATCTGATTACGATTGCATCCGGTAAGAACATGAGCGTGACGGAAATTTGTGAGATACTGTCGGAAGTGGGACTTTGCGCAAGAGAGTACGTCAATCGTGAGATTAATTCAAGTCTTTCCGGCGGAGAACTTAAGCGTATTGAGATTGCGATGATTAAGGCAAGAGGAACCAGACTTTCCATTTTTGACGAGCCGGAAGCGGGAATTGACCTTTGGAGCTTTAACAGCCTGATTAAGGTGTTTGAAAAAATGCGTGACGAGATTAACGGAACGATTTTGATTATTTCACATCAAGAGCGCATTTTAAATATCGCGGACAGGATACTTGTCATTGCGGACGGGAAGCTGGAGAGCGAGGGAGATAAGGATGAGGTGCTTCCGAATCTTCTTCATACAGCCGGAGCGTGCAAGACTCTTGTGGAGAAAAATGAAAGGTAGGAGCTGACATGGATATAATACAGAAGAATTTGCTTGCGCAGGTGGCAGACCTTCATGAAGTTCCGGAAGGAGCCTACAATATCCGGGCAAACGGAACCGGAGTTTCGCGCAATACCACGGCAAATATTGATATTGTAACAAAGACAGATAAAGACGGTATTGACATTATCATTAAGGCGGGAACCAAAAATGAAAGTGTGCATATTCCGGTTATTCTCAGCGAGAGCGGAATACAGGAATGTGTGTACAATGATTTCTATATCGGGGAGGATGCGGACGTGACGATTGTCGCGGGCTGCGGAATTCATAACTGCGGAGTTGATACCTCAAAGCATGCAGGTATTCACACGTTTTATCTTGAAAAAAATGCAAAGGTACGCTATATCGAAAAGCATTACGGAGAAGGCGACGGTAACGGAGAGAATATTATGGATCCGGTCACAATCGTACACCTGAAAGAGAATGCGCATCTTGAGATGGAGACGACACAGATCAAAGGAATTGACTCTACAATCCGTACCACGAAGGGCGATTTGGCAGAGGGGGCCTTTCTGGAGGTTCGTGAAAAAATCATGACACACGGAAAACAGTACGCAAAGACGGATTTTGCCATTGATATGAATGGCGAGAACTGCAGATGCAATCTTATTTCCAGATCGGTAGCCAAGGGTAACTCTAAACAGGAATTTTTCTCGATTATGAACGGCAATGCTGCCTGCAGCGGGCATAGTGAATGTGATGCAATTATCATGGATGATTCCTGTGTGACGGCAAGTCCGCAGCTTACGGCAAACAATATTGATGCCAATCTCATTCATGAGGCTGCCATCGGTAAGATAGCAGGTGAACAGCTTATTAAGCTGATGACACTCGGACTTACGGAGCAGGAAGCGGAAGAACAGATTATTCAGGGATTTTTGAAATAATATGGGAGACAAAATGAAATTATATTTTGCACCTATGGAAGGAATTACCGGCCTTGTATGCAGAAATGCTTACGAGGCCTGTTTTTCCGGTTCCGTAGAAAAATATTTTGCACCGTTTATCACGGCGACAATGCAGAAGGCAGTTTCGGCAAAAGAGCTGAGGGATATCCTCCCGGAGGATAACAGGGTTCCGGTTCTGGTTCCGCAGATTCTTGCAAACAGGGCAGATGCATTTATTAAGACAGCGCAGGCAATCTGCTCTCTGGGATACGATGAAATAAATCTGAATCTCGGCTGTCCTTCCAGAACGGTGGTGACTAAGAAAAAAGGCGCAGGCTTTCTGGAATTTCCGCAACAGGTGGATGATTTTCTCTGCGAAGTTTGTGAATGGACGGAGAAAAAAGGGATACGTTTTTCGGTAAAAACAAGAATCGGAATATGTGAGGAAGAGGAATTTTCGGAACTGCTCTCCGTTTATAATAAATATCCGCTTTCGGAGCTGATTATTCATCCGCGCCTGCAGGAAGATTATTACATAAAGCCGGTGCATGAAGCTGTGTTTGAGAGTGCGAAACAATGGAGCAATCATACGCTTTGCTATAACGGAGATATATTTGATGAGGATAAGCTCCGTGAATTTGCCGTAAAGCATCCGGAGCAGGACAGGGTCATGATAGGACGGGGCTTCCTTATGCATCCGGGACTTGGATATGAGCAGGATGCTTCGTCCCGGGACTTGTGGAAGTTTCATGATGCTGTTTATGAGGGATATCGTGCCCGTATTCAGGGCGATAAAAATGTACTTTTTAAGATGAAGGAGCTCTGGAGTTACATGAGCGTCAACTTCGATGAGAGTGATACGCTGATAAAGAAAAGTCTCAAACAGCTCAGAAAGAGCCGGAGCTGCGGAGATTATGAAAGTGCAATCCGTCAGCTCCGGAGAGACAGTAATTTTTCAGAGTTTTAGATATTCTGTTTTCTTAACAGTGCGAACAATGCTTTGCAGACAGCAGTACAAAGTACGGCGGCCACAATGGCTTCGGGAATACCGTTGGCTGCGATAATGCCGAGAATCGCAGCATAGACAGCATCAAGGGCAATGTTTTTTACGGCTGCGAACTCGTTTGCAAAGCAGAAATAAATTAAATTCATGACGAGCAGTGTATTGGTGAAGGCTCCGATGACGCTTGCAACGGGAAGCGCGATATAGTCGCTTCCTTTTCTGTATTTGAGGAACTTTTTGATACCTGTATATACAAAGTATGGAATTACGCCTACCAGAATACGCGGTACAAAGCAGATAACGACGGACCAGAAGTCGCCTCCGATTTCTCCGATGGAATAAAAAGGTGAAAAGGCAAACGATAAAAGGCTGGGATTAAAGGTGTTGTTAATCAGGGATGTTGCACCGAAGACAAATCCTAAGAAGCCGCCTTTTTTCGGGCCGAGTATGATGGAACCGATAATGACCGGAACATGTATAAGAGTTGCTTTAATTACTACCAGATTGATGTAACCGAGGAATGGCACAAATGCCATCAGAATGATGATTGCAGTGAAAAGTGCAGTGAGCACCATCTGCTGGTTTTGGGTTCTTGATTTCATATTTACCTCCTGCTCTCGTTCCTTTGATTTTCGCATGGCATCGGGGATGCACAGCGAGAGGATACGATGCTGATTTCCGGCGGATATAATCGAAGGCTCCGTTATGGCTTCCTGCAACTGTCAGGTGCCGGATACCGTCCGACCTTGTACCGGAAAGTTAATTTTAACGCAGATATAATAGCATAAAAGGGATTGAAGCACAATCCTTTTATTTCAAATAGACCGACCGACAGAAATGTGTTATACTAAAACATAATGGGCTGGAATATGACTTGGAGGTGAGAGTATGCGGTATATTTATAAAACTGACAATGGAAAATTATCGCTGTTAAATGATTTTGAACCGGATGTTTGGGTGAATCTGGTCTCGCCCGATATGGATGAGATTGTGGAGACGGCCAAGCAGTACGGAATTGACGTAAATGATATGAAGGCTGCACTCGATGATGAGGAGAGCTCCCGTGTCCAGCTTGAAGACGGATATACTCTCATACTTGTCGATATCCCTTCCGCTGAGGTTCGTAATGAACAGAATGCATATACGACAATTCCGCTAGGTATTTTACTGGTTAAAAATGCAATTATCACGGTTTGTGGCACGGAGACCGCCATACTGACACATTTTTCGCAAAATTTAATGCGTGGTTTTTCGACAAAGAAAAAGATGCGTTTTGTATACCAGATTCTTTTGCGGACGACGAATCTGTATCAGGCATACCTGAGGGTAATAGATAAACGGAGAGCTGAGATTGAGCACAGAGTCAGTGTGGACGATACGGAAGATACGGATTTGATTCACCTTCACGAGCTTGAGACCAACCTTGTCTATTTCGCGACCTCCCTTTCTGCGAACCGTATCGTACTGGAGCGTCTGACGAGATATGAGAGGATTGAACAGTATCCGGAGGATAAGGAACTCCTGGATGATGTCATAGTCGAAAACCGGCAGGCGATTGAGATGACCAATATTTACAGAGATATTATTCAGGGTGCAAGAGAGCTCGTCTCAACCATTTTAAATAACCGTTTGAATAATGCCATGAAGCTTCTCACCTGTGTGACGCTTGTTATGGCGATACCGACGATTATTTCCGGAATCTACGGAATGAATGTGAGCCCGGACTGGATGCCGTTATCAACGACACCATATGGATTTTATATAATTTGTATAATGATTGCGTCCATCTGTGTTATCGCGCTCTTGATTTTAAAGAAAAAGAAGATGCTGTAGGAAGTTATGAAAAAAAGACCGGAAAAAAAATCAATGAAATGGATAAGAGTATGCTGTATCGGACTGGGATTGTTTATGATTATCCTGGTCCTTTGCAGCATGCTTTATTTTAAAGAAAAAATACAGGAGAGCTCAGAGCTTTCAGATTCCCTGTCATACAGCACGTATGATAAATATTACGTTATGATTACGGATAACAGGGAGGATGTTTTCTGGAAAAGCGTCTATCAGGGGGCATGTGAGGAAGCGCAGAGAAGCGGAGCTTATGTGGAAATGTTCGGCGAAAATCTCAGCTCGGATTACACAAAAGAGGATTTGATGGAGATAGCGGTCAGTGCCAAGGTGGATGGCATCATTGTGGAGGCGGATGAATCTTCGTCCATGGAGCAGCAGATCCGCTCGGCACATGAGGCTGGAATACCGGTTGTGACGGCACTGTATGACAATCCGGAAGGGCTGCGTCAAAGCTATATCGGTGTGAGCAGCTATAATCTCGGGATTGAGTACGGGGAACAGATATGTGAAATTGTAAAGAAAAAAGAAGAGAGGGATTATACGGTTCTCGTGCTTCTGGACAAGGAAAAGACGGACGGAAGCAGAAATACTTTAATCGGTGCGATTCGTGAGAGCATTCAGATACAGGGAATGGATTACAAGATTACGGTGAACACGGCGCAGATAGAGAACGATTCCATGTTCGCCGCCGAGGAGTCCATCCGTGATATTTTTATGAAATCCGAGATGATGCCGGACATTATTGTCTGCCTGAATGAACAAAATACAACCTGTGTATATCAGACGGTGGTTGATTACAATAAGGTCGGTCAGGTCGAGATTATCGGATATTATGCATCCGATACCATTTTGTCGGCAATAAAAAAAGAGATTATTTATTCGACAATTTCCATTAACACCGGGCAAATGGGAAGATATTGTGTGGATGCGTTGAATGAGTATGCAGAAAGCGGATATGTGAGCGACTACTACGGAGTGGATTTATCCCTGATAAATAAGAAGTCGCTTGAAGAAATCGAGGAAGGTGGTGCGGATGAAGAAACTGACTAAATCGATTGCGAATCTTTCTATTCGGATAAAGTTTGTTATTGTCTTTGTGCTGACCTCCCTGATTCTTCTTATCCTCAACACATATATGTTTTATAACATCAACCATATCACGCGAAGACTGGATGAAATTTATATCAGCAACGTGAAGCTCAATACGATGACGGATGTTCTTGAGAGGGTACAGGGCAGTATGACCGAATATCTGAACACTAAAACATCGGATGCGATGGAGGACTATTACCGCCATGAAGAGGAATTCGCGGGACTGGTTGATGAGCTTGAGAACAAAACCACGGATAACAGCTTAAAGCTTATGGAGCGAAATATCCGTTATATGTCAGAAAGTTACCTGGAACTTACGGCGAAGACCATTGAGGCAAAACGGGGACGAAATGTTGAAAAATACAAGGTTTATTACGATGAAGCGACCGGGCTTTATAAATACCTTGAAACATATCTTGCTGCACTCAACAGTGAGAAATTCCGTATGAATACAGAAAGCTATGAAGTGCTTTCTTCTTCTCTGAGGTATTGGGAGTGGTTCAGTATTTCGGTTTTTGTAATTCTCGGAGTGTTTAATCTGCTGCTGGTTGTTCTGGTTACCGGCTCGATCACAAGACCGCTTCTTGAGCTTTCCGGTGTGGCCGATCAGGTGTCGAGGGGGAATCTTGACGTTGAGGTCGTTCCGGTCAGCTTCAATGATGAGGTGGGAATCGTAACCTCGGCATTTAACCAGATGGTAATCAATGTCAGGGATTATATTAAGAAGCTTCGTGAGAGTATGGAAAATGAACAGAATATGAAAGAAAAGGAACTGAAGATGGAGGCGCATCTGAAGGATGCACAGCTAAAATATCTTCAGGCGCAGATTAACCCTCATTTTCTGTTTAATACATTAAATGCCGGCGCGCAGCTTGCGATGATGGAAAGCGCGGACAGGACCTACGATTACATTCAGAATATGGCTGCTTTTTTCCGTTACAATATAAAGAAGGACAATGATATTGTGACGCTGGCGGATGAAATACGACTCGTTGACAACTATATCTATATTTTAAATGTGCGGTTTTCCGGAGACATTCATTTTTCAAAGGAAATTGAGGAAGAACTTTTGCACATCAAGGTGCCGAGTATGATTCTTCAGCCGATTGTGGAAAACAGCGTCAATTACGGTATTCGGGATATCACATGGGAAGGTCATATTACGCTGTCGGTATCCGGACAGGAAGGAAGTGTCTGCATCTGCATCAGTGACAACGGTGCAGGCATGGAGCAGGAACGAGTTGAAGCGGTTATGAAGGGGCGGTTCCAGCCGGCGGAGAACTCCTCGGATTCCAACGGAGTTGGCCTGAATAATGTGATGGAAAGGCTGCATCTGTTTTTTGAAGGAAAGGACAGATTTGAAATTGTGAGCGACGGCCCGGGAAAGGGAACCAGCGTATATATTACCGTTCCGTATGAAGAGGTGTAAAAGGGAAAGGAAAAACTATGTATAAGATAATGCTCGCGGATGATGAAGGAATTGTGATTGATTCCCTTCAGTTCATATTAACAAAAGAATTTGGAGACGACTGTGTGATTGAATCTGCAAAAACAGGGCGCAGCGTCATTGAACTTGCGGAAAGATTCAGGCCGGACATTGCGATTATGGATATCCAGATGCCGGGAATCAACGGAATAGAGGCCATGCGTGAAATACGTGCGACCAGTGCCGGTACTATTTTTATTGTCATGTCGGCATATGATAAGTTTGATTATGCAAAGGAGGCAATCAATCTCGGTGTCATGGAATATTTGAACAAGCCGATGGACCGGGCAAAAATCATAGAGGTTGTACGCCGGGCCATGCGTCAGATTGACAGAGATAGGGACAAGCGGAGTCAGGAGCTTATCATCCGTGAAAAGATGGAGACGGTCATTCCGATTATTGAAAACGGTCTGGTACAGAATCTTTTGTTTCAGGAGTTTTTTGAAGAAGATATTGATAATTTCAAACGGCTTCTCGGAATTGAAGCAGACCACGGTTATATGATGGTGCTTGTCTTCGGAGAAAGTCAGGAGGGAAACCATATGACGAACGCCGTCGGAACGAGCGTGCGTCTGCAGAGTCGTCTCCGCGAAATCAGGGAAGTTATAAAAAGCTATTTTCCTGGTGTTGTCGGCTCTGTCATGGCGAATAAAATCGCTGTTTTTGTCCCGTCAGAGGCGGATAAATTTGATTATAATGAGCGAATTGAAATTATTGAGAAGGCCAGGGTGATGGTGCGAAAACTCAGACAGCATTTTGATGTGGCATTCCGCGCCGGATTCGGAACCATACGGCCTCTCTCGGGAGCGATGGAATCCTATAATGAAGCAATTGACTCGCTTACAACGACCACCGGAACGGTGGCGCATGCGGATGACCTTCCGATTGGATGTGATTATGAAGAGAATTATCCGGTCGAGGTGGAAAGAAATATGTTTGAAAAACTGGAGAAGGGAGACATCAACACGATGCTTGTTTCCGCAAATCAGTTTTTTGACTGGATGGTGGATAACTATGCAGACTGTCCGATGGATATTAAGCTAAAGGCACTGGAATTTGTCCTGTGGGGAGAACATATCGCGTATTCCAATGCCGGACGGGTATATCAGTTCCGCTCGAGAAAGGATTATCTGCCGGATGTTCTTGCCTGTGATAATTATGAACAGCTCAGGAAATGGTTTACGGATAAGCTGACGGTTTCCTGCAGAAATATCATGCTTCGTAAGGAGCAGCAGTCAAGCAGCGTCATTGACAAGGCAAAGGAGTATATCGGAGCGCGTTATAATAAGGACATATCACTGGATGACGTATCGCGCGAGGTGGATATCAGCCCGTATTATTTCAGCAAAATATTTAAGGAAGAGACCGGAGAAAACTTTATCGAATATGTGACGAATATCCGTATCACCAAGGCAAAAGAGCTTCTGCAGGGATCGGAGCTCAGCATTAAGGAAATTTGTGGTGAAGTGGGATATTCGGATCCGAACTATTTTAGCCGGACATTTAAGAAAAATGTAGGTGTAACCCCGACGGAATATAAGGAGGGAAAAAAATGAAAAGTCCTTTGCGATTAATTACTGCATGGATGCTCGGCATGACACTTGTACTGACAATGACCGGCTGTGCGGGTACGGAGGAGCCGGTGGTCGAGGAACGCACGGATTCGGAGGAGGCAATCCGAATTGGTATGAGCTTTGATTCTTTTGTGATTGAACGCTGGCAGAAGGACAGGGATGTGTTCGTCTCAGAGGCCAAGTCGCGCGGAGCGGAGGTGAATGTCCAGAATGCCAACGGCGATCTTTCAGAACAGATTTCCCAGATTCAGTACCTGATTGAAAAAGATGTGGATGTAATTGTCATCGTTGCGGTTGACTGCGGCGGACTGTCCGATGTTGTGCGACAGGCAAAGGAAGCCGGTATCCGGGTGATTGCCTATGACAGACTGATTGAAGATGCCAATGTGGATATGTACATTTCGTTTGATAATGAAAAAGTCGGCACGTTGATGGGAGATGCCCTGGTACAGTGTGACCTGCCGAATAAAAGAGTGCTTATGCTTGCCGGGCCGATGACGGATAATAACGTTTCCATGATAGAAGATGGATTTTGCAGAGTGATGGAGGAAAACGAAATAGAAATTGCCGATATCATGCATGCAGACGGATGGAAGGCGGAGCTGGCCTCTGCCTATATCAATGAAAATCTTCAGCTTCTGGATGATGTGGACGCTATTATGTGCGGAAATGACATGATTGCAACGAACGTGATACGCACGCTGTCGGAGAACCGTCTGGCCGGCAAGATTAAAATTGTCGGACAGGATGCTGACCTGGAGGCATGCCAGAGAATTGTGGAGGGTACGCAGGTCATGACAGTGTACAAGCCGGTGGAAAAGCTGGCGCAGAAGGCTGCGGAGTATGCGTGTTTTCTCGCGGAGGGAAAGGAAGTTTCTGCCACGGATGCAGATGCCTCCTATTCGGAATTTAATGATGGCACCTACATGGTTCCCGGTGTTGTGCTCGAACCAATTGCAGTGAACGTCGAAAATATGAATGAGGTCATTATAGACTCGGGATTTCACTTTGAAGAGGATGTTTATCTGAACGTGCAGCATTAGTGGGCACGTGCACGGAAAAAAGGAAAAGGCAATAGTATTATTTTGTAAAAAACGCTGGCATGTACAACAAATTTGTGCTAGCGTTTATTTTTTTTGCGCAGAGAAGTTCATAAAAAATGAAAGATATTCGCAAACAATTACTATTCTTCATGTGTTATAGTAACGGTGTAGCAAAGATAAACGTGTTACAGATAAAATTATTAGGGAGGTCTTTACAATGAAAAAGAAAATTTTAAGCGCATTACTTAGTGTTGCTATGGTTGCTTCTTTGTTAGTTGGATGTGGCGGCTCTGAGGACGCTTCTACAACAACAGCAGCATCAGGCGGTGACAAAGGTCTGGTAGGTGTGGCAATGCCTACAAAGGATTTACAGAGATGGAACCAGGACGGTTCAAACATGCAGAAAGAACTTGAAGCTGCAGGTTATACAGTTGATTTACAGTATGCTTCAAATGATACAGCTACACAGGTATCTCAGATTGAAAACATGATTACATCAGGAGTTGATGTACTTGTAGTTGCTTCTATCGACGGAAGCTCACTCGGAACAGTTATGAGCCAGGCAAAAGAAGCCGGTATTCCGGTTATCGCATATGACCGTCTTATCATGGATTCAGATGCAGTTTCTTACTACGCTACATTTGATAACTACATGGTAGGTACAAAACAGGGTGAATACATCGTTGACGCTTTAGATCTTGAAAACGCAGCAGGTCCTTTCAATCTTGAAGTATTCACAGGTGACCCGGGTGACAACAACGCAAACTTCTTCTACGGCGGAGCAATGGACGTACTTAATCCATACATCGAAGCAGGTAAGTTAGTAATCCAGTCCGGACAGAAAGATTTCGCAGACGTTGCTACAGCAAACTGGTCTACAGAAGAAGCTCAGAAGAGAATGGAAAACATCCTTTCTTCTTACTATGCTGACGGAAAGAATATTGACGTAGTTCTTTGCTCAAACGACTCTACAGCACTTGGTGCTTCTAACGCTCTTGCAGCTAACTACACAGGCAGCTATCCTGTAATTACAGGTCAGGACTGTGACGTTGCTAACGTTAAGAACATGATTGCCGGAAAACAGTCTATGTCAATCTTCAAAGATACACGTACATTAGCAAGCCAGGTTGTTAAGATGGTAGGACAGATTCTTTCAGGAGAAGAAGTTGAAGTTAATGATACAGAATCTTACGACAACGGAACAGGAATCGTTCCTTCATACCTTTGCGAGCCGGTATTCGCAGATGCAAACAACTACAAAGAACTGTTAATTGATTCAGGATACTACACAGAAGCAGATTTACAGTAATCTTAAGTAAAACGGTTTATTGGCAGGCGGGATTTTTATCCCGCCTGTTAAAAAGTAATTGATTAGATATTGGGAGGGATACAATTGGCGAAAATATTACTTGAAATGAAAAATATCACCAAAACATTCCCGGGAGTTAAGGCATTGGATAACGTGAATCTGCAGGTTGAAGAAGGCGAGATCCATGCACTTGTAGGTGAAAATGGTGCCGGTAAATCCACACTGATGAACGTACTCAGTGGTGTTTATCCTTACGGAACATACGAGGGTGACATCATCTATGACGGCGAAGTTTGTAAATTTACCAAAATTAAAGACAGTGAAGAAAAAGGAATTGTCATCATCCATCAGGAGCTGGCATTGATTCCTTATATGACGATTGGCGAGAACATGTTCCTCGGAAATGAGAGAGGTAAGAGTTTTGCCATCAATTGGAACGATACATACGGAGAGGCAGAGAAGTATTTAAAGACAGTAGGTCTTAAGGAGTCTTCCAGAACGCTGATCAAAGATATCGGTACAGGCAAGCAGCAGCTTGTAGAAATTGCAAAAGCACTTGCTAAAAAAGCGAGACTGCTTATTTTGGATGAACCGACTGCTTCCTTGAATGAAACAGATTCCAAAGCACTTTTGGATTTGATGCTTCAGTTCAAAAAGGAAGGTATGACATCCATTATTATTTCTCATAAATTAAATGAAATCTCATATGTAGCCGACAAGATTACGGTTATTCGTGACGGTTCAACAATTGAGACTCTGGATAAGAAAACAGATGATTTTTCGGAAGGCCGGATTATTAAAGGCATGGTAGGACGTGAGCTTACGGACCGTTTCCCGAAACGTGAGGATAAGAAAATCGGAGATATCAATCTTGAGGTAAAAGACTGGAATGTATATCATCCGCTCTATCCGGAACGTAAAGTGGTTGACAGTGTCAGCATGAATGTGCGAAAAGGTGAGGTTGTAGGTATCGCCGGCCTCATGGGAGCAGGGCGTACAGAGCTTGCGATGAGTATCTTCGGCAAGAGCTATGGTACCGGTATTTCCGGAACATTGAAAATAAATGGTGAAGAAGTACATCTTAAAAACATTAAAGATGCAATCAAACATAAGGTTGCTTATGTGACAGAGGACCGTAAAGGAAACGGACTTATCCTTTCAAATCCAATCAAGATTAATACGACACTGGCCAATCTGGATGCAATTTCCAAAAACGGTGTGATTGATCAAGATAAAGAATATGCCATTGCAGTTGATTATAAAGAAAAGCTTAACACGAAGTGTCCGTCAGTGGAACAGAATGTGGGCAATCTCAGCGGTGGTAACCAGCAGAAGGTGCTGCTGGCAAAATGGATGTTCACGGATCCGGATGTGCTGATTCTGGATGAGCCTACGCGTGGTATTGACGTAGGTGCAAAATATGAAATTTACTGTATTATTAACAAGCTGGTGGCAGAAGGAAAATCTGTTATCATGATTTCTTCCGAACTTCCTGAAGTTCTTGGTATGTGCGACAGAATTTATATCATGAATGAAGGAAAGATGGTAGGAGAGCTTGCGGCAGAAGAGGCTTCCCAGGAAGTTATCATGTCACATATTATTAAATCATCAAGTAAAGGAGAATAAACAATGGATAAAGCGAAATTAATGAGTGGTGTTAAAAAATATACTATGATCATTGTTTTAATTTTAGTTACATTGTTCTTCACATGGCAGACAGGCGGAAAAATCCTTCTTCCTCAGAACGTTAGTAACTTGATTTCACAGAATGCATATGTATTCGTACTCGCTTCGGGTATGTTACTGTGTATCCTGACCGGTGGTAACATCGACCTTTCCGTAGGTTCTATCGTATGTTTCGTAGGAGCTGTCGGAGCAACACTTATGGAGTCAAACGGATGGAATCCGGTGGCTGCATCTATCATGATGCTTTTAGTAGGTACTGCAATCGGAGCGTGGCAGGCATTCTGGATTGCTTATGTACATGTACCGCCGTTCATCGTAACACTTTCAGGTATGCTTGTGTTCCGTGGATTATCAAACGTGGTTCTTAACGGTCTTACTGTTTCTCTTACAAATGAGAAATTTGTCCAGATATTCGGTGGTGGCGCAAACTGCTATATCCCGGATGTATTCGGAGGAAGCGGATTCAATGTAACATGTATGCTTGTCGGTGTAATCGCATGTGCAATCTATGTGATTATCCAGATTAAGAATCGTATGAACAGAGCAAAGAAAGGATACGAGATGGAAGCACTGGCATCCATGATCGTTAAGACACTTGTTATCTGTGCAGTAATTTTGGTATTTGCATTCCGTCTTGCACAGTACAAAGGCATTCCGACAGCTCTTGTATGGGTTCTTGTTGTAGTCCTTGTATACGGATATATCACAAGCAAAACAACAACAGGCCGTTACTTCTACGCAGTCGGCGGTAATGAAAAAGCAACTAAGCTTTCAGGTATCAATACAAAGAAGGTATACTTCATCGCATATACAAACATGGGATTCCTTGCAGCACTTGCAGGTATGCTGACAATCGCACGTATGACAAGTGCACAGCCTACATACGGACAGAACTACGAAATGGATGCTATCAGCTCATGCTTCGTAGGTGGTGCTTCCGCATACGGCGGAGTCGGAACGATTCCTGGAGTTATCGTAGGTGCAGTTCTCATGGGTGTTATCAACCTTGGTATGTCCATCATGGGTGTGGATGCAAACTACCAGAAGGTGGTTAAAGGTCTTGTACTTTTAGCAGCAGTTATTTTTGATATTGTTACAAAGAAAACAGATAAATAATTAAAACAGTCAGGGTATATTCCCACGTATATCTAATCAAAAAGGATCTTCGATGATTTCGGAGGTCCTTTTTCTTCGTTTCAGGTGAAAACCCGAAAAAAATAAGCGGACCCCATTTGGAGTCCGCAAGGTGAAAGAATAACACTACAGAAGAAGTCGCAAAGTCCTCTGTATGTGATATACCCATAAACATATCTATATCATAGCATCTAACCGGAGAAAAACCTAGAGTGATAGTGCCTACACTTTTTGCCGGAATCTATCAATAATAAACAAAAAAATTGCCAAAAACACCTAATGGAAGTATAATCAATCTAGTTATGTTGTTTTACAAAGGAAGGAAAAAGAATGATTTTTAATTCGGTCAGTTATCTGCTCTTTTTTCCGGTGGTCGTGCTTCTGTATTTCGCACTTCCCTATAAATTTCGCAATCTGTGGCTTCTGGCAGCAAGTTACTTTTTCTATATGAACTGGAATGCAAAGTATGCAGTTCTGCTTGCCGGTTCTACGCTGATTACATTTGCGTGCAGTCTGCTTGTGTCGCATTTTAGTGAAAAAGGAAGAAGACGGCTTGCAGGCTGGTCACTTGCAGGAAGCTTTATCATCAACATCGGAATTTTATTTGTGTTTAAATACAGCGGTTTTTTCGCGGAAAATGTGAATGCACTGCTTGAGCTGCTTGGACAGGATGCGAAGCTTGCTGCATTTGATGTGGTGTTACCGGTCGGAATTTCGTTTTACATATTTCAGGCACTCAGCTATACGGTGGATGTATACAGAGGAGACATTAAGGCGACGAAAAATCTTCTCCGCTATGCACTGTTTGTCTCATTCTTTCCGCAACTTGTAGCCGGACCGATAGAACGCTCGGGGAATCTGCTGGCACAGTTTGACAGAAAGAATACCTTTGATGTGGACCGGGTACGGAGCGGACTTCTCACAATGCTGTGGGGACTTTTTATAAAAATAGTGATTGCCGATAATTTGTCCGGGATTGTGACGAATGTATATGATAATTATCTGGAATATTCCGGCGTGGAAATATTGATTGCCACAGTACTGTTTGCTTTTCAGATTTATTGTGATTTCGGAGGATATTCCTATATTGCAATCGGAAGTGCAAGAGTGCTCGGATTCAAGCTGATGGACAATTTCGACTGCCCTTATCTTGCGACATCGGTGAATGATTTCTGGAAAAGATGGCATATTTCACTGACAAGCTGGTTTCGGGATTATCTCTACATTCCGCTCGGAGGAAACCGGAAGGGAACCGTGCGCAAATACATAAACACCATGATTATTTTTCTGGTGAGCGGATTATGGCATGGAGCCAACTGGACCTATGTAATATGGGGCGGACTCAACGGAGCCTATCTGGTGACAGAACAGGCAACAGATGGCTTGAGGAGAAGATTAAGAGAGCGTTTCGGTGTAGATGCATCACGGTATTCGCATCGCTTTTTTGCAGGCATCTGTACTTTTATACTTGTCGATATCACATGGATGTTCTTCCGGGCGGAGAGCGTTTCGCAGGTATTTGGTCTGCTGCGTCAGATAAAAGCTAATTTCGGATTTTCAAGGGCGTTCGGATATGCAGTGGAAGGCTGGGGACTTGACACGGGAGCATTACTTGGACTGCTTATCGCATTTGTCCTGCTGTTTCTGGTGGATGTTTGCAGATATAGGGGAATTGACCTCAATCGCGAGGTGCTTCTGCAGAGCGCGCCGATGCGGTATGTCGTATATATAACATTACTTCTTATGATTATGATATTTGGAGTCTATGGTTACGAATATGCACAGACTGCATTTATTTATTTCCAGTTTTAAGGAAAGGTTGCCATGAAGAAAAAAATAGTTTTTTTTATCAAGTTAACAGTGCTGGCATTTTTGCTGTTTCTCTTCTGCTTTGGGGTTGTGATGCCACAGTATACGGGAAATTATCAGGCTTCCATGCTCGATAAGGTGCACAGGCTTAAAAGCGTGGAAGGACCGAAGATTGTGCTTGTCGGAAATTCCAACCTCGCCTTTGGCATTGACAGCGAGAGGATTGAGGAGGCATTCGGAATGCCGGTTGTGAATATGGGGCTGCACGGGGGAGTCGGAAATGCATTTAATGAGCAGGCGGCGAAGCTTCATGTCGAAGAGGGAGACATCTACATTATCGCGCACACGAACTATGATGATACGGATGAGATAAAAAATCCGGTACTTGCATGGATTACGATAGAGAATCATGCAGAGTTGTATCCGCTGATTCGCGCCAAAGACTGGCCCGACATGATATTTGCCTATCCCACCTATCTCAAGAAATGTCTGACTATGTGGCGAACGGAAACAGGAAATACGGAAACAACAGATTGCTATCGCCGGAGTGCGTTTAATGAATACGGAGATATTTATTATCCAAGACCGGAGTCGGAGGAGAATATTGATTTTTCGGCAGTGACGGTCAATCATATCAATGAAACGACAGCCGAGAGATTAAACGGGCTCAATGACTATCTGACCCGGAGGGGAGCAACGATGCTGGTGGCTGCATATCCCATTGCCGTGTACGAAAACACGCCGTCACCGGAGGAATACTATGAAATGGGAAAAGAGATGGATGAGCTGCTGGGCTGTCCGGTGATTTCGGATTTCAGGGATTATATGATGGATGAGAGTTATTTTTACAATTCACATACACATCTGACGGACGAGGGCACACGGATTCGTACAGAACGGCTGATTGATGATATACAGGCATATATGGACGGGTATTCCGTATACAGGTAGGAAATACGGCAGAAAACAGGCTGATATATCGATATATAAGAATAGGAGGAATGAACATGCTTTCACCAAAGTACAAAGAAATGTTAGGAATGAAATCGGTGATTCGTGAAATGAGCGCGAAGGCACATAAAATCGGAGAGGAGATAGGTTTTGAGAATGTTTTTGATTACAGTCTCGGCAATCCGAGTGTTCCGGCACCGGAACGGGTCAATGAGGTAATGAAAAAAATTCTGGATGAATCAGACCCGCTTTCCCTGCACGGATACAGTGAGGGACACGGTATTCTTTCGGTCCGTAAAAAGATTGCAGGTTACCTGAAGGAAACCTATGGTATTCCGTATGACTACAATCATGTGTTTATGGCATCCGGGGCAGCAGGCGCACTTGCACATGCGTTCCGTGCGGTAGTTTGTCCGGGTGAGGAAATTATCACGTTTGCACCGTTTTTTCCGGAGTACAGACCGTATGTGGACGCAACGGGAGCAGTTTTGAAGGTGATTCCGGCGGATACAACCTCTTTTCAGATTAATTTTGAGGCGTTTGAGAAAGAATTAAATGAGAAGACAGCAGCTGTTTTAATTAATACACCGAACAATCCGTCCGGTATCGTTTATTCGACAGAGACAATTCAGAGACTGGCGGATATCCTGAAGAAGGCAGAAGAAAAATACGGGCATGATATTTATATCATCTCTGATGAACCGTATCGTGAGATTGTGTTCGAGGGAGTGGATGCGCCATGTGTCTCAAGGTTTTATGATAATACAATCATGTGTTATTCCTACAGTAAATCTCTTTCCTTCCCGGGGGAGCGTATCGGATATGTGGCTGTAAATCCGGCCTGTAGGGATGCGGAGACCATTGTCCATATGTGCGTGCAGATTTCAAGAGGCATCGGACATAACTGTCCGGCTTCCCTGATTCAGTTGACAGTGGCTGAGCTGCTCGGAGAGACCTCAGATTTAAAGGTATACGAGACAAATGCCAATATTTTATACAAGGAACTGACAAGACTTGGATTTTCAATTGTGAAACCGGGCGGAACCTTTTATATGTTCCCGAAATCGCCGGTTGCGGATGCAAATGAATTTTGTAATGTGGCACTTGAAAAATATAACCTTGTGCTTGTTCCGGGAGACAGCTTCGGATGCCCGGGATTTTTCCGCATTTCTTACTGTGTGGAGACAGAAAAGGTAAAACGTTCCATTGCTGCATTTGAGAAGCTGGCAGCGGAATACGGAATGATAAAATAGGAAACGTGAACAGCTTCGTCATAAGGTGAAGCATCGCACATATATTTAAGTTATGGAAAGAAGTGGTCATATGTATAAAGCCGGTCTGGTTTTGGAAGGCGGCGGAATGAAAGGCATTTACACTGCCGGCGTACTGGATTATTTTTTGGAAAAAGGGATCGAATTTGAAAGCTGTTACGGGGTCTCCATGGGGGCGTGTCTTTTGTGCAGCTATATCTCAAAGCAGCACAAAAGAGGGTTCCGGGTGGCCACGGATTATCTGGAGGATAAAAATTATTGCGGATTTTATTCTCTGCTCAAAACAGGGGATATCTTTAATGCGGATATGTGTTATAACCGGATCCCGAATGAACTGGATCTGTATGATTATGAGACTGCGCACGCATACAAGGGAAAGGCGTATGCGGTGATTACGGACGTAGAGACCGGACAGCCGGTCTATTATCCGTTGAAGGATTATTATAAGGATATCGTTGCAGTTCAGGCATCAGCTTCCATGCCTCTGGTATCGCGCATGGTGGAGCTGGACGGAAAGAAATACCTCGATGGGGGCGTGGCGGACTGTATTCCGATTATGAAATCCCTGAAGGACGGTAACCGGAAGAATGTTGTCATCATGACAAAGGAGGAAGGCTATCGGAGAGAACCGTTTCCGATGCTTGGGCTTTCAAAGGTGCGATATCATAAATATCCGCATCTGGTTCATGACCTTGCAATCCGTCATACACGTTATAACCGTACCCTTGATTTCCTTGAGAAGGAGCAGGCCAGAGAGAATGTGTTTGTAATCCGGCCGAAGTATCCGTCGGGAGTGGGACGGCTGGAAAAAAGTAAAGAAAAACTGGAGGTACTTTATAAGCAGGGATATGAGGATGCAAAGGAATGTTATGAGGATATGCTGGCATATCTTGAAAAGTAAGAATGAAGATGACGAAAGGAGCATGGAATGGCGGAAATATTAAAGGCAGTTCTGTTTGGTATTGTGGAAGGAATTACAGAGTGGCTTCCAATCAGCAGCACAGGTCATATGATTATATTGGATGAGTTTATTAAACTGAATGTGAGAGAGGATTTCTGGAATCTGTTTCTGGTGGTAATCCAGCTTGGAGCAATTCTGGCGGTTGTTATTTTGTACTGGAATGAAATTTTTCCGGTAAATCTGACAAAGAAGGGAGAGCCGTTCTGGAAAAAAGATGTTCTGCTTCTCTGGGTCAAAATATTGATTGCCTGTGTACCGGCAGCGGTTGTAGGACTTTTGTTTGATGATTTCCTGGACAAATATTTGTATAATTTCCCTTGTGTTGCAACGGCACTCATCGTATTTGGTATTCTTTTTATTGTAATCGAGAAGAAGAAAAAAGGTAAACCGGCGCAGATAAACAGTGTGTCGGAGCTCACTTACCGGACTGTCCTTTATATCGGATTGTTTCAGCTTATTGCAGCGGTCTTTCCGGGAACCTCCCGTTCGGGAGCGACGATTGTCGGAGCACTTTTGCTCTCAGTATCCCGTGTAGTGGCTGCGGAATTTACCTTTTATCTTGCAATCCCGGTTATGTGCGGTGCGAGTTTGCTTAAGCTTGTCAAGTTCATGGCGGAGGGGCTTGTTTTTACTCCGAATGAAATTCTGATACTTGCCACAGGCTGTATTTCAGCATTTGTTGTGTCAGTTTTTGTTATAAAATTGCTTATGAATTATATAAAAAAGCACGATTTTATCCCATTTGGAATTTACAGAATTGTTTTAGGTGCAGTATTATTGATATATTTTGCCGCAAAACTTTAATTTTTTTGTACAAAACAGAGAAAACGCAGTGTTTACAAGGGTTTTGGGCAAAAAAAATTGACACTCAACCAAAAGTGAGTTATAGTAAACGCGTAAAAATTAAAAGAGATGCATCAAACAGATTAAGATAATAATTGTTTGAATAACAGTGTGAAAGGAGATTATCACAATGGCAGACGTTAAGAAGGCAGTAGCAACAGCAAAACCGGTTGCAAAGGCGGTAGCAGCTACAAAACCTGTTGAGGCAAAGGCAGAAGTTAAAGCAGAAGCTAAGAAGGAAACAGTGAAAAAGGAAGCAGTTAAGAAAGCACCTGCTAAGAAAGAGACTGTAAAGAAAGAAACAGCTAAGAAGGCGCCTGTAAAGAAAGCTGCAGCACCTGCTAAGAAAGAGGAAGTAAAAGCGAATGTAAGCTTACAGTTTGACGGAAAAGAGTATAAGACAGAAGATTTCGTTAAAATCGCGAAAGATGTATGGCAGTATGATCTCGGTAAAAAGGTTGCTGATTTCAAGACAGTTGACTTATATGTAAAACCGGAAGAGAACGCAGTATACTACGTGATTAACGGAAATGTAACAGGATGCTTTGCCATCTAATCTCAATTACATAGTATAAAAATCTTCAGAACCGATGCATAATATGTATCGGTTCTCTTTTTATATTTTTTTTAGAATTCTTTTTTTGCAATGGTGTTGACAATAAAAAGCCCGGATGATATAACTATGTTTAGAAAATGTTAGCACTCAAATCCAACGAGTGCTAACAAAGAAAGAAGAGGTGATACGGTGGAAATTGATAACAGGAAGATGAAAATCCTTCAGGCAATTGTTCTTAATTATCTGGAGACCGGTGAACCGGTCGGAAGCCGTACCATTTCAAAGTACACAGACTTAAATCTGAGCTCTGCAACGATAAGGAATGAGATGGCAGATCTGGAGGAGCTTGGCTACATTCTCCAGCCCCATACATCGGCGGGGCGTATTCCTTCCGATAAAGGATATCGTCTTTATGTTGACACGATGATGGAGGCCAAAGAAAAAGAAGTAAAAGAGATGAAAGAGCTTCTTTTGGAAAAGGAAGAGAAGATGGATGCCATGCTGAAACGTGTGGCAAGGGTCCTTGCAAATGATACGAACTACGCGGCGATGATTTCTGCACCGGCGGTACAGGGAAATAAGGTCAAATTCATCCAGCTTTCACGGGTAGATAAGCATCAGCTTATTGCGGTCATTATGGTAGAGGGAAATATCATTAAGAATAACATCATTCACATGAATGAATACCTTGATGACGAAACCATTTTGAAGCTGAATATCATGCTTAACAGCTCGCTCGGGGGATTGTCCATTTCGGAAATTAATCTTGCAATGATTGCACGGCTCAAACAGCAGGCAGGTGTCCATGAGGATATCATAAGTGATGTGATTGATGCGGTGGCAGATGCAATCAAAGGGGATGACGATGAACTGGAAATTTATACCTCGGGAGCGAAGAACATCTTCCGTTATC
Organism: uncultured Kineothrix sp.; assembly: GCA_964519385.1. Lineage (GTDB taxonomy): Bacteria > Bacillota > Clostridia > Lachnospirales > Lachnospiraceae > SVFI01. The sequence goes on along the minus strand of CAZFLR010000001.1, from coordinate 227,290 downwards.
CGGAGCTGGCAGATAATCAGAAGGCGAGTGAAATTATAGATGCCTTTGAGGAGAAACAGATGCTGAGCTCTCTCGTAAAGGAAACGCTTACGAATTCTGAAAGTCACGGAATCCAGGTATATATTGGAGAGGAATCTCCGGTTTCCGGCATTAAAGACTGCAGTGTTGTCACTGCAACCTACGAATTGGGAGAAGGAATGCGGGGAACGATTGGTATTATAGGACCGAAGCGTATGAATTACGAAAAGGTTGTGGATTCTCTCAAGGGGCTGATGCATCAGTTGGATAATTTGTATGATAAAAATGAATAGCCGAAAGGAATGAGGAAATGGCAGATAAAAAAGAAGACGCAGTGAAGCAGGCGATTAAGGACGCACAGGAGGCTGCAGCAAAAGAGAAAGAAAAAGAAACTGCGGAAGCAGAAGCCGGAACGGAAGAGACGGAAGAGACAGAAGAGGCAGAAGCTCCGGAATCCGGGGAAGAAAAAGCCTCCGGAATTTTTGGGAAGGATAAGAAGAAAAAAGAGAAGGATAAAGCAAAAGAGAAGATTGACGAGCTGGAAGACAAGGTGAAACGTCAGCTTGCGGAATTTGAAAATTTCCGAAACCGAAGCGAAAAGGAAAAAGCACAGATGTTTGATATGGGTGCCAAAAATGTACTTGAAAAAATCCTTCCGGTCGTTGACAACTTTGAAAGAGGACTGATGACGGTACCGGAGGACGGCGAGAAAGCCTTTGCGGACGGTATGCAGATGATTTACAAGCAACTCATGACAGAGCTCGAGTCGATTGGCGTAAAACCGATTGAGGCAATCGGAAAAGAATTTGATCCGAATTTCCACAACGCGGTGATGCAGGTGGAGAGTCAGGAGTATGAAACAGGTATTGTGGCACAGGAGCTGATGAAGGGATACACCTATAAAGACACCGTACTCAGACACAGTATGGTAGCAGTTGTACAGTAGTGACATGAGAACAATTAACATTCATATAATTTAGGAGGAAAAGATATGAGCAAAATTATTGGTATTGACTTAGGAACAACAAACAGTTGTGTAGCGGTAATGGAAGGTGGTAAGCCTACAGTTATTGCAAATACAGAGGGAGCCAGAACAACACCGTCTGTAGTTGCTTTTACAAAAAACGGGGAGAGACTTGTCGGTGAACCTGCAAAACGTCAGGCGGTTACAAACGCAGATAATACAATTGCATCCATCAAGAGAGATATGGGTACAGACAACGGACGCAATATTGAAGGAAAGAAATATTCCCCACAGCAGATTTCAGCTATGATTCTTCAGAAATTGAAAGCGGACGCTGAAAGCTACCTCGGTGAAAAAGTGACAGAGGCAGTTATCACGGTTCCGGCATATTTTAATGACGCACAGCGTCAGGCAACCAAGGATGCAGGTAAGATTGCCGGCCTTGAAGTAAAACGTATCATCAACGAGCCGACGGCAGCAGCACTTGCTTATGGTCTGGATAATGAAAAAGAGCAGAAGATTATGGTTTACGACTTAGGCGGAGGTACATTTGACGTTTCCATCATCGAAATCGGAGACGGTGTTATTGAAGTATTATCTACCAATGGTGATACACGTCTTGGTGGTGATGATTTTGACCAGAAGGTTATCGATTGGATGATTGCTGAGTTTAAGGCAGCTAACGGTGTAGACCTTTCTACAGATAAGATGGCTCTTCAGAGATTAAAAGAAGCGGCTGAAAAAGCGAAAAAAGAGTTATCATCTGCAACAACAACGAATATCAACCTTCCGTTTATCAGCATGAATGCAAACGGACCGCTTCACTTTGATATGAACCTTACAAGAGCGAAATTTGACGAATTGACACATGATCTGGTAGAGAGAACAGCAATTCCGGTTCAGAATGCGTTAAAGGATGCAGGAATTACAGCTTCAGAGCTTGGAAAGGTGTTACTTGTAGGTGGTTCTACACGTATCCCGGCAGTACAGGATAAAGTAAAACAGTTGACAGGACATGAGCCGAATAAGACATTAAATCCGGATGAATGTGTGGCACTCGGGGCTTCCGTTCAGGGCGGTAAGCTTGCAGGCGATGCAGGCGCAGGCGACATCCTTCTTCTTGATGTTACTCCGCTTTCACTTTCCATCGAGACTATGGGTGGTGTAGCTACAAGACTTATTGAGAGAAATACAACAATTCCTACAAAGAAGAGCCAGATTTTCTCTACAGCGGCTGACAACCAGAGCGCAGTTGATATCAATGTAGTTCAGGGTGAGAGACAGTTCGCAAGAGATAATAAATCATTAGGACAGTTCCGTCTTGACGGTATTGCTCCGGCTCCTCGCGGAATTCCGCAGATTGAAGTAACCTTCGATATTGATGCCAACGGTATCGTAAATGTATCCGCAAAGGATCTCGGAACAGGAAAAGAACAGCACATTACAATTACAGCAGGTTCTAATATGTCAGATGATGAAATCGATAAGGCAGTAAAGGAAGCGGCTGAGTATGAAGCACAGGATAAGGCGCGCAGAGAGGCAGTAGATGCAAGAAACGATGCGGATTCCTTTGCTTTCCAGACAGAGAAGGCTCTCAGTGAAGTGGGAGATAAACTGACAGAGAGTGAAAAAGCTCCTGTAGAAGCTGACCTTGCGGATTTGAAAGCATTCCTTGATTCAACGAAGGACCAGGAAATGACAGAAGCTCAGGTTGCTGAGATGAAGGCAAAGAAAGAAAAACTCACGAATTCTGCCCAGACACTTTTTACAAAGATGTATGAGCAGGCTCAGGGTGCAGCCCAGGGTGCGCAGGGAGCAGCTCCGGATATGGGAGCAACTCAGGCAGACAGCGAGCCGGAAGGCGACGTAGTGGACGGAGATTACAGAGAGGTTTAATGAAGCGTTATGGCAGAGCAGAAACGAGACTATTATGAAGTCTTAGGCGTAGATAAAAACGCCGATGATGCGGCGATTAAAAAAGCATACAGGGCACTTGCGAAAAAGTATCATCCGGATATGAATCCGGGTGATCAGGAGGCAGAGAAGAAGTTTAAGGAGGCCTCCGAGGCATATGCGATTCTCAGTGATCCGGAAAAGAAACGACAGTATGACCAGTTTGGTCATGCTGCGTTTGAACAGGGCGGTGCCGGAGGCGGCTTCGGCGGCTTTGATTTCAGCGGTACTGATTTTACGGATATTTTTGGAGATATTTTCGGAGATATGTTTGGCGGCGGAAGCCGTCGCCGTGCAAGCAACGGCCCGATGAAGGGCTCCAATGTGCGCACAAGCGTCCGTATTACGTTTGAAGAGGCTGTGTTCGGTGTTGAGAAAGAAATCGAGCTGACGTTAAAAGACAGTTGTCCTACCTGTAAAGGCAGCGGCGCAAAACCGGGAACAAGCAAGACAACGTGTTCAAAGTGCGGAGGCAAAGGACAGGTAGTATTTACACAGCAATCATTTTTCGGAACGGTCCGCAATGTGCAGACATGTCCGGATTGTAACGGAAGCGGTCAGGTCATCAAGGAGAAGTGCAGCGAGTGTCACGGCTCCGGTTACGTGTCAAACCGTAAGAAGATTCAGGTGACGATTCCGGCCGGTATCGACCACGGACAGAGTATCCGTATCCGTGAAAAGGGTGAGCCGGGAGTAAACGGCGGTCCGAGAGGAGACCTTCTCGTGGAGGTTATGGTGCAACGCCATCCGATTTTCCAGAGACAGGATTACAACATTTATTCCACCGTTCCGGTATCATTTGCTGTGGCAGCACTCGGCGGTGAGATTCTGATTGATACAGTGGACGGAAGGGTTGTGTACGACGTAAAAGCAGGTACACAGACCGATACGAAGGTACGTTTAAAGGGAAAAGGTGTGCCTTCGCTTCGCGATAAAAATGTACGCGGTGATCATTATGTGACACTCGTTGTACAGGTTCCTGAGAAGTTGTCGGGTGAGGCGAAGGAGCTTCTTCGCCGGTTTGATGCAGAGACGGGAAATACGCTTGAGGCAGTAAAGGAATATACAGAAAGCAAAAAAGACAATGATTCCGGGGAACCAAAGGATTCCGGTTCCGGCAAGGGTTCTAAAAAGAAAAAAGGATTGTTCCGATAGATAAAGGACAGTGCTTGAAAGGAGACAGTCGCTTTGACGAATGAATTTTTCGTCAGAGTGACTGTCTTTTTCTTTAAAAAAATATAAACAACCAACAAAAACCAATATTTTTTCAGCCTCTGAATTGCTATAATACACTGACACATTATTATCTTTTGAGTCTTAAAAGGAGGAAGAGCTTGCGCAGGAGTTTGAGGCACTTGAAATTATATATGCGGAAAATGACAATAAATATGCAGTTACACAGGATGTAACATTACCTGCCACAGCAGTCTGGGGAGGAAAAGTGACATGGGAAAGCTCTGATGCAGGACTTGTCAGTCCGCAGGGAAAGGTGACAAGACCGGAGCAGAGCTGTGGCGTGACACTGACGGCGACGATTCAACAAGGCACTCTTACCATACAGAAAGAATTTGAGCTTTGGATTCTGAAACAGGAGGTAGAAGCGCAAAGACGGCAGATTACGCAGGAGGAGCTTCTGGAATGGAATCCGGAAGGAGGAGCTGAGCTTCTTTCGGATGACGGAGGAGAGACCCTGAGCTATATTTACGGCCGCTTTACGCCGGAGCGGGTCGAGACAGAACAGGAGGCTGTAAACGCCGTGTGGGGTGTTGCCGGCTGGATGGGAGCAGATGAAGAGACGGATGATTTTAAGGTATACCGGAGAATTTCGCATGAGGACGGAACCGTATTTAGAATGAGTCAATATTATAAAGGCGTAAGGGTCTTTGGCGGTGACGTGATTGTAAGCACGGGGGAAGAAGGGTATGCAGATTATCTGGCAGCAGGCTTTATAAAAGGAATTGAAGCGGAAACAGAGCCGGTGCTTGACAGTGAAGGTGTAGTACAGATATTGAAGGAAGCATACAAGGATGTACAGCTTTTGGGAAGTGAGCTTTTGCTGTATAATGACGGAGAAGGATATAAGCCCGCATGGAGTCTGGATGTAATTATTGACGGCAGTGCCTATGATGTGCTGGCAGAGGACGGCACAGGAAAAATCATACGCATGGAGGATGGTGTAATGTATGCGACACCTGCAGACATATCTAATGCAGACGGAAGCATGACGACATCCGGAGCACACCTGACTGATGAGGATAAGGAAAACGGAGCCTATGCAGGCTATGAGGGAAATTACATTGCTGCGGATCTCTCCAGAAACATATATGTCTATGATGCACAGCAGAGCACAATCGTTGAAAGCTGCAGGGTGGCACAGAGCGATACGGAGGGTTTTTCGGATGATGTGGTCTTTTACAGTCTGCGGAATTTTGCAAAGGCATATGATTATTACAAAAACAAGCATAATTGGATTTCCTTTGATGGAAATGGCAGGAAAATTGAAGTCTATGCTAACTATGGAAATGAGTGGTGTAATGCGGCATATTATTCAAATAAAAAGATGGATACGAAGTTCTTTGAAATTGGTTCCGGGAAAAACGGGGGTTATGCAAGGGGACTTGATGTGATAGCACATGAATTCACCCATGGAGTTATGCACGAGATAGTGCCGGCTAAGTTTTCTGAGTTGGAAGCCGGAGCGATGGATGAGGCTTACGCGGATATTCTGGGAGGTCTTGCGGAGGCGGATGCCGAGGGGAAGGAGGAATGGTGGATTCACGGAGACAGCCATGCGGGATACACCGGCTCGCGTAATCTAAAGGACCCTTCCGTCAACGGGCACCCTTCGGTGTGCTTTGGAAAGTACTGGTACACTTTTATTGAAGACAAAGATAAGGAGAAGAATGAGAAGAATGCCAGTTCATATGTTCACAGAAACAGCACGGTAATCGGACATGCGGCATATCAGATTCAGCAGGATTTGGGGCTTACGAACGATGAGCTGGCCCGACTCTGGTATGGCTCTATGAAATATATTGTGAATTCGGATAAGGAGGAAGAGGATACCAATTATTATGAGCGCGTCCGCTATGCGGTCGTTAAAGCGGCATTGGATATGCATTTCTCTTATGATAGGATTACGGCTGTTAGAAGGGTTTTTGATCAGGCAGGAATACCTGATGAGCGTACAGCCTTTGCACCGAACACAGATACTGTCGGGTATGACCGGCTGATTAAAGGAATCGTGGTGGAAAAGGACGGAACAGATGACATGTCGGATAATCCGCTGCTGAGGGATTATCAGGTGATTGTCGCAGGAAATAAGGATACAGAGGTGGAATACGAAAACAAAGGATTTGTTATCAAGACAAACCGGAAATCAGGCCTGACAATCATTATAAAAAAATCGGGTTATAAAAGCGAGACAATAGATGTTACCTTTGAGAAAGGTGAAATGACCTATAATCTTGGCTATATTGGGCTGGAGCTTGCGGATATTTCCCTGGAATGCAGCGTTTGTGATGCATTTAGCGCAGAGAAACTGGAAGGAATCAGGCTGTTTCTGCGCAGGGGAAACAGTATAACCGATTCAAAAATAATTGCACAGACAAAAACCGGGGAAGACGGCAGGTGCACATGGGAGAATATAAGAGCAGGCGAGTATTACATCGAGGTGCTGGATGAAAGAGAAGACGAGGAACGATATGAGAAGCAATATTACGAGGTCAGAATAAGCGGAAATCAGGAAAAGGAAGAGAAGCTTATCTTACTGAATCGTCCGGAATATCAGAGAGAATTTAACGGAAATACTTACCAGCTTTTCGGGGCAGTATTGACCTGGGAGGGCGCGGAGCAATACTGTAGCTCGATAGGAGGTCATCTGGTTTGTATCCGGGATCCACAGGAGAACGATTTTCTCGCCGGATGGCTTACAGAGAAGGAAATCAATTATGCGGCTATAGGCTTTACGGACAGAGAGAGGGAAGGCAACTGGAAATGGATTCTTGAGGGAGAAATTGCGCTGTACAAGAACTGGGATGACGGTGAACCAAATGACGGGCTTGGTCTTTATCTGCATCAGAATCATGCATATATGTACAGCAACGGCAAATGGGATGACGGAAATAACCGGAGTCTGTATCCGTTTTTCTGTGAGTGGGAAAGCGAGGAGGAAGAGGAATGAAAAAGAAGATAATCATAGCAGTGACAGCGGCGGTGCACATTGTTTGAAGCCGGCATTGTCCGGTCTTGAAAAATATGATATAATGAGCGACGGATTATGGAAAAAGAATGTTACATGTATGCAGTGAGGAAACGAGAATGAAATGGACGAAACTTACGATTAAGACGCTCGCGGAGGCGGAAGACATTATTATCAGCACGATGTATGACCTGGGTCTTGAAGGAGCGCAGATAGAAGATAAGGTGCCGCTTACAGCGTGGGAAAAAGAGCAGATGTTTGTTGATATTCTTCCGGATGCACCGGAAAATGACGGAGTGGCATATGTCAGCTTTTTCGTGGAGGTTCCGGAGGATGATGGCGAGAAAGACGCGGAACAACAGCAGGTGAAGGCAGGAGTTTCTGCCGGTGTTGACAACTCCTATTTTGCAGTTAGCACAGGACAACATGTAGATATAGAAGCCCTGATAGAAGATATGAGGCGTGAGCTGGATGATTTGCGCATGTTTATGGATATCGGAGAAGGCACGGTTACCGTGTCAGAGACAGAGGATATTGACTGGATGAATAACTGGAAACAGTTCTTTCATCAGTTTTACATTGATGATTTGCTTGTGACACCGTCATGGGAGGAAGTGCGTGAAGAGGACAAGGATAAAAAGGTGCTCCATATTGATCCGGGAACAGCGTTCGGAACCGGAATGCATGAGACAACCCAGCTTTGTATTCGGCAGCTTAAGAAGTTTATCACGCCTGAAACACGGCTTTTGGATGTCGGAACGGGAAGCGGAATTCTTGCAATTGTATCCTTGATGTACGGGATTGAGTCTGCGGTCGGAACGGATCTTGATCCATGTGCGGAGCCGGCAGTGGCAGAAAATATGGAAATGAACGGGATTGAACCGGAGAAGTTTGAGATGATGATAGGAAATATTATCTCTGACAAGGCGATTCAGGACAGAGTCGGTTATGAAAAATATGACATTGTGGCAGCTAATATTCTGGCAGAGGTTCTGGTTCCTCTTACGCCGGTAATAGAAAAACATCTGGTGCCGGGCGGGATTTATATCACATCCGGTATTATCAGCGGAAAAGAAGAGCTTGTAAAGAAAGCGGCAATGGACGCGGGAATGAAAATTGTAGAAGTGACACAGCAGGGCGAGTGGATGAGCGTGACAGCCCGGAAACAGAAATAAAATGCTGTGAAAGCGGGAGAAGGATATGTATCAGTTTTTTGTAGAGCCTGGTGCAATCACGGAAAATCGTGTATCAATCACTGGGAAAGATGTAAACCATATTAAAAATGTTCTCCGGATGAAGGAGGACGAGGAAATTGCCGTCAGCAACGGCGTGGATGGCAGAGAATACAGATGCGGAATACTTTCTCTCGGCGAGGATGAGATTTTGTGCGAGGTTCGTTTTGTGAAAGAGGATGCGGTGGAGCTTCCTGTGCGGGTATATCTGTTTCAGGGGCTTCCGAAGGCTGACAAAATGGAGCTGATTATCCAGAAGGCGGTGGAGCTTGGTGTGCATGAGGTAATTCCGATGGCGACGAAACGTGCGGTGGTACGCCTGGATGCGAAAAAGGAAAAAACCAAGCTTTCGAGATGGCAGTCGATTGCAGAGGCAGCGGCAAAGCAGAGCAAGCGGGCGTGTATTCCTCAGGTGACGGCAGTAAACAGCTTCAAGGAAGCAGTGAATAGGGCTGCAGCAATGGAGGTTCGACTGATTCCTTATGAAATGGCAGAGGATATGTCTTATACCAGAGCAGTGATAAAGTCGATTGAGCCGGGACAGTCAGTGGCGGTCTTTATCGGACCGGAGGGCGGATTTTCTCCGGAGGAGATTGCATATGCGACAGAAAATGGCGTGAATCCGGTTACCCTTGGAAAAAGGATTTTGCGCACCGAGACGGCGGGAATGGCGGTACTTTCAATTCTCATGTATGAGCTTGAGGGGACGGAAGTATAGCGGATTCGGCCTTGCACTATGAAGGCGGTTACGGCATATGATATAAAAGGACAAAAGCTGAAAGGAAGGCTGTAATGGAAATATATTTAGATAACTCTGCGACGACAAGAGCCTTTGATGAGGTTGCGGACGTTGTGAGTCGTGTGATGTGCGAGGATTACGGTAATCCGTCGAGTATGCATCAAAAGGGTGTGGAAGCAGAGCGATATGTAAAAGAGTCAAAAGAGATTATTGCTAAGACATTAAAGGTACAGGAAAAAGAGATTTTTTATACATCCGGTGGAACGGAGTCGGATAACTGGGCACTTATGGGGGCAGCAAGTGCCAACAGTCGGGCAGGAAGACATTTGATTACAACGAAGATAGAACATCCGGCCATTTTGCAGACTATGGAATATCTCTCGTCCATTGGGTATGAAGTGACTTACCTTTCCGTTGACAAGCAGGGAGTTATATGTCTGGAGGAACTGGAACAGGCAATACGTCAGGATACGATACTGGTATCCATTATGCATGTGAATAACGAGGTCGGAGCCGTACAGCCGATAGAGAAGGCGGGAGAGCTGATTAAGCGTATAAATCCGAAGACGCTGTTTCATGTGGATGCGGTGCAGAGCTTTGGAAAATACAGAATTTTTCCGAAAAAGTACAGGATTGATATGATGTCCGTAAGCGGACACAAGATTCACGGACCGAAAGGGACGGGGTTCCTCTATATTGATGAACGTGTCAAAATCAAACCGATTCTGTTCGGAGGCGGACAGCAGAAAGGAATGCGTTCCGGTACGGAAAATGTCCCGGGTGTGGCAGGTATTGGAAAAGCAGCACAGCTCATGTATCGCAACCTCTCGGAGGATGTCAGTCGTCTGTATGAACTGAAACGATATTTTACGGATGGAATTTTGCAGATAAGCAACGCTAAGGTCAATGGACCAATGTACGAGGAGGGCGCACCTCATATTGTGAGCGTATCCTTTTTGGGGGTGAGAAGTGAGGTGCTGCTGCACGCACTTGAGGAAAAGGGTGTGTATGTTTCAGCGGGAAGTGCCTGTGCATCGAATAAACATACGGTGAGTGCAACGCTTACAAGTATGGGAGTGGCGCAGGAAATGCTCGATTCGACCATAAGATTCAGCTTCAGCATCTTTACAACTGAGAAGGAATTGGATTATACTTTGAACTGTTTGAATGAAATATTACCGGTGCTTCGCAGGTATACGAGGCATTAAAGAAAGAGGAGATACTATGTTTACGGCATTTTTGATAAAATACGCAGAAATCGGAGTCAAGGGAAGAAACCGCTACATGTTTGAGGACGCGCTGGTAGAACAGATTCGTTTCGCGCTTGGCAAGGTGGACGGAGAGTTCTCTGTCCGCAAGACACAGGGCAGAATTTATGTGGATGCAGTTTCTGAATTTGATTATGACGAGACAGTGGAGGCACTGAAAAAAGTGTTCGGTATTTCAGGTATATGTCCTATGATTTATGTTGAGGATGAAGGCTTTGAAAAGCTTTCGGGAACGATTGTAGACTATATCGGAAAAGTATATCCGGAGAAAAATAAAAGCTTTAAGGTGCTGGCAAGACGTGCGCGCAAAAATTATCCTATGAGCTCGATGGAAATTAACTGTGAACTCGGCGGAGTGATTCTGGATGCATATCCGGACATGAAGGTGGATGTTCACAATCCGGAAATAGAGCTGAGCGTCGAAATCCGTGAAAAAATTTATATCTATTCAGAGACGATTCCGGGGCCGGGAGGTATGCCGGTCGGAACGGGTGGAAAAGCGATGCTGCTTCTCTCGGGGGGAATTGATTCTCCGGTGGCCGGATATATGATAAGCAAGCGCGGAGTTAAGCTCGAGGCGACCTATTTTCATGCACCGCCTTATACGTCAGAGCGCGCAAAACAGAAGGTTGTTGACCTTGCAAGATATGTTTCGGCTTATGCAGGTCCTATCAATCTTCATGTGATAAATTTCACAGATATCCAGCTTGCCATTTATGAGAAATGTCCGCATGACGAACTCACGATTATTATGCGCCGCTATATGATGCGGATTGCGGAGCAGATTGCAAAAGAGACGGGATGTCTGGGACTTGTGACGGGAGAAAGCATCGGACAGGTGGCATCGCAGACGATGCAGAGTCTGATTTCGACAAATGAAGTGTGCGAGCTGCCTGTATACAGACCGCTTATCGCGTTTGATAAGCAGGATATTGTGGATATTTCCGAAAAGATTAATACCTATGAGACATCCATTCAGCCATTTGAAGACTGCTGTACCATCTTCGTGGCAAAGCATCCGGTTACCAAACCGAATGTGAATGTTATCCGCGGTCATGAGAAAAACTTGGAAGATGTGATAGAAGAGCTCGTGAAAACGGCACTGGATACGCGAGAAATTATTGAAATCAGATAGCTGTGCACATTCTTTTGCAGAGTAGCATAAAAAAAGAACAGGGCATTTGCCCTGTTCTTAATAATATCGGTGTGAAATGAAGACTATACAGTGTAGTTTTTGAGCACTTCCATAACGTTCTCTGCACCGTCTTCTGCATGGATATTTAAGTCGATAGGCTTAGAAAGGTCTAAGCTAAAGATACCCATGATTGATTTAGCATCGATGACATATCTTCCTGAAACTAAATCAAAATCGTAATCAAATTTTGTAATGTCATTTACAAATGATTTTACCTTGTCGATTGAATTTAATGAAATCTGTACTGTTTTCATGTTTCAAAATCCTCCTTTTCTTTAATACCTTCGTCTATTATACTAAATGCAGGAGTTTGAAAAGTCAAGCCGAAAACCTTACAAAAAAAGAGAGGAAAACCGATGAAAAGTGTGGCACTCCATAACCTTGGATGTAAAGTGAATTCGTATGAACTGGACGTAATGCAGCAATTTCTACAAAAAGAGGGGTATGAAATTGTTGATTTTAGCCAAAAAGCGGACATATATATCATAAATACCTGTACGGTAACAAATATTGCAGACCGAAAGAGCCGGCAGATGATTCACCGTGCAAAGAAGCAGAATCCGGATGCTGTTGTAGTGGCGGTCGGCTGCTATGTACAGACGGCGGAAGCAACGATTGAAAATGATCCTTATATTGACCTTGCAATCGGGAATAATCGTAAAAAAGAGATTGTATCGATTGTCGAAGAATTTCTGAGAAGACGGGAACTTGCGCAGACGGAGAGAGATAAAACCCTTTCTGGAACAACCATTCCCGACATAGCGCAGGAGAAGGAATACGAAGAGATGCAGCTTTCCCGCACGGCGGAGCATACGAGGGCATACATTAAGGTACAGGACGGCTGCAATCAGTTTTGCAGCTATTGTGTGATACCTTATGCGAGGGGACGGGTGCGCTCACGCCGGCCGGAGCATGTGCTTAGTGAGATACATGCACTTGTGGAAGCCGGATACAGGGAAGTGGTGCTGACAGGAATTCATCTGAGTTCTTACGGTCTTGATTTCACAGGGGAATCTTATAATGAAAACCGCGAGATGAGAAAAGACTCAGACGAAAAGGAACAGCCGGACAGCTCGGAGGATCTTCTGGCACTGATTGAACGTGTTCATGAGGTGGAGGGGATTACGAGAATCCGTCTGGGTTCGCTGGAACCGAGAATTGTGACTGAAGATTTCGCACGCAGACTTTCCGGGATGAAGAAGGTGTGTCCGCATTTTCACCTTTCCCTGCAAAGCGGAAGCGATACTGTATTAAAACGCATGAATCGCCGATATACATGTGAAGAATTTGCCGAAGGGGTCCGTATCTTAAGAAAATATTTTGAACAGCCGGCGATTACCACGGATGTTATTACCGGATTTCCGGGGGAAACGGAGGAAGAATTTAAGCAGACGACAGAGTTTCTTGAAAAAATCAGATTTTTTGAAATGCATGTTTTCCCTTATTCGCGCCGAGAGGGAACTGTGGCTGCTTCCATGCCGGGACAGCTTACGGAAAAGGAGAAAAAAGAGAGAAGCGCGGTTCTTCTGGAGATGGACAGGAGCTATTCCTGCGCCTACAGAAGAGAGCATGTCGGGAAAGTGCTTCCGGTTTTGTTTGAACAGACGCAGGAGATAGGCGGAGTGACATATTATGTAGGACATACACCGAATTATCTAAAGGTGGCAGTGCTGTCAGAGGAAAACCTTATAAACAGAGAAATCATGTGCTCGATGGAGGACATGATTGATGATGAGACGCTTTTTGCGCAAAAGAATTGAGTTTATCCGAAAGTGGTGTTATAATCAGAGTGGTATGCGAGTGAAAAAAACAGATTTACTGGTAGGAGAATCTAAGGATAGGGGTGTGATTAAATGCAGGATTTAGGCAATACACAATATTTCAAAGTAGAAGTGGAACCGGAGACGGGAGTCAAGGTTGTTTTGTCAACCGTATATGAAGCACTGAGCGAAAAAGGATATAATCCGGTCAACCAGATTGTGGGTTACATTATGTCCGGAGATCCGACGTACATTACAAGTCATAAAAATGCAAGAAGTCTTATCATGAAAGTTGAGAGGGACGAGCTTGTGGAAGAAATGCTTAAGGAATACATCAAGGCAAACCATTGGAAATAGTGAGGATACAACATGCGTATTATGGGTTTGGATGTCGGCTCTAAGACGGTGGGTGTGGCAGTGAGCGATTCGCTTCTTGTCACGGCGCAGAGTCTTGAGATTATTCGGCGCAAATCAGAAAATAAGCTGAGACAGACCTATGCCAGAATCGAAGAACTGGCACAGGAATATGAGGTACAGAAGTTTGTTGTGGGACTGCCAAAGAATATGAATGCAACCGAAGGGGAGCGTGCGGAAAAGTCGAGAGAATTTGCGGACGCGCTGTTCCGCCGCACGGGTATTGAGGTGGTTCTCTGGGATGAACGTCTCACGACAGTGGCAGCAGATAAAACAATGATGGAAGCAGGGATTCGCAGAGAAAATCGCAGGGAATACGTGGATGCAATTGCTGCTTCTTATATTTTGCAGGGATATTTGGACTATCTTCATCATCAGGAAGAAATGAAAAACGAGTAAACGATTTTAGGAGAACAGATGGAAAAGATTACATTTACACCGGATACGGAAGAAGAAGCGGTGCAGCTTTTTGTATTGGAAAAGACACGTCTCGGAGGCGTGGATTATCTTCTTGTCACAGACAAGGAAGAGGGGGATGCGCAGGCACTGATTTTAAAGGATGTCACGAAGGAACACGGCGATGAAAGCACATATGCTGTCGTTTCGGATGACAAGGAGCTTGACGCAGTGGCAACGGTTTTTGAAAGCATGCTGGATGACATTGCTTTTGTAGAAGACGGGGAATAAGATTTATCAAAGAAATAATTAAAACAGAATGAAAGGTTCTTTTTTTAGAATTTGGAGGAAAAATAATTGAATAGTAAGCTTAAAATCATACCTTTGGGAGGTTTGGAGCAGATTGGTATGAATATTACTGCCTTTGAATACGAAGACAGTATTATTGTGGTGGATTGCGGACTTGCTTTCCCGGAAAATGATATGCTCGGAATTGACCTTGTTATTCCGGATATCACGTATCTGAAGGAAAATGCGGACAGAGTAAAGGGCTTCATGATTACACACGGGCATGAAGATCATATCGGAGCTCTTCCTTATGTACTGAAGGAGCTTCCTGTGCCGATTTATGCGACAAAGCTGACAATGGGTGTCATTGAAAGAAAACTGTCTGAGCACGGACTGGAGAAGGCAGTCAAGAGAAAGGTTGTTAAATTCGGACAGCACATCAATCTCGGACAGATGAGAGTAGAATTTATCAGAACGAATCACAGCATTGCAGATGCTGCTGCGCTGGCTATTTATTCACCGGCCGGAATTGTGGTTCATACAGGAGACTTCAAGGTGGATTATACGCCGGTTTACGGCGATGCCATTGATTTGCAGAGATTTGCGGAGCTTGGCAAAAAGGGCGTGCTTGCACTTATGTGTGACAGCACGAACGCGGAGAGAGCAGGCTTTACTGCATCGGAAAAGACGGTTGGTGTGACCTTTGACAACATTTTTTCAGAGCATACGGATACCCGCCTGATTATTGCGACATTTGCGTCCAATGTGGACCGCGTACAGCAGATTATCAATTCAGCATATAAATACGGCCGTAAGGTGGTTGTAGAAGGCCGGAGTATGGTGAATATCATTGATACAGCAATGAATCTGGGATATATTCATATACCGGATAATACACTGATAGATATTGAACAGCTCAAAAATTACCCGGATGAGAAGACAGTGATTATCACGACGGGAAGTCAGGGCGAGAGTATGGCGGCCTTAAGCCGTATGGCAAGCGGAATGCACAGAAAGATTCATATCGGTCCGCTTGATACCGTCATCTTTTCTTCCAATCCGATTCCGGGAAATGAAAAAGCGGTTTCAAAGGTCATAAATGAGCTGTATGCAAAGGGTGCGGATGTAATTTTCCAGGATGCACATGTATCCGGACATGCATGCAGGGAAGAAATTAAATTGATTTATTCGCTTGTTCAGCCGAAGTATGCAATTCCGGTGCACGGGGAATACCGTCATCTCAAGGCGCAGGCAAATCTTGTGCGCGAGCTTGGCATGGACAAGGATAATATTTTTATTCTTCGTTCGGGAGATGTGCTTTCACTGGATGATGAATCGGCAGAAGTGACGGGAAAGGTTCCGGTAGGTTCTATTTTTGTAGACGGACTCGGAGTCGGTGATGTCGGCAATATTGTTCTGCGAGACAGACAGCATCTGGCAGAGGATGGTATTCTTATTGTCGTGGTCGCACTGGATTGTGAGAATAATTATGTGGTTTCGGGACCGGATATTGTTTCGAGAGGATTTGTCTATGTCCGTGAGGCAGATGAACTTTTAGATGAGGCGAAGCTGATTGTTGCGGATGTGCTGGATGACTGTATCAATAGAAATATTTCGGACTGGGGCAGAATGAAAAATGTTATGAGGGATGCTCTGAATGAGTTTGTGTGGAAGAAGACCAAGAGACGGCCGATGATTCTTCCGATTATCATGGAAGTATAACACACAGGATAAGGATGATAGTATGTTGGAATTACAGGGTGAACTGGATGAATTTATTGTCAAATTAAAGAACACCGGTGTATACCGTGATTACGAGGAACAGAAAAAGCGAATCAATGAACAGCCGGAGCTTAAGGCGCGTGTGGATGATTACCGTCGCAGGAATTATGAAATTCAGACCAGAAGCTATCCGGAGAACATTTATGATGAAATGGAACGTTTCCAGAGAGAGAGCGAACATCTCCGTGACAATCCGATTGTGCATGATTTTTTGGCAGCAGAGCTTGCCCTTTGTCGTATGATACAGAAGGTGACATCAACGCTCGTGGAGGCGGTCAGCGAGGATTTTGAGTAGAAAAGAGGAAGAGAAGTGAGTTTAAAACAGGTACTTGCGGCGATTTTGAATATGATATTCCGACTGACAATTTCGTGTATTGTCGTTGTTCTGGTGTATCGTGCGGCTATGTATTCTTACCATTTCGGCTATATGGTATTTTCGGATGCGGCGATGGAAGTATCACCGGGCAGGGATGTCACCGTTACAGTAGAGGCGGATGATGACGCTTTGGATATCGGAGAGCTTCTTGAAAGAAGAGGACTTATTTCGGATGCCAAGATATTTCTGGTTCAGGCATATCTTTTAGAGTACAATGATAAGCTCCTTCCGGGAGTGTATTCACTGAATACCTCCATGAAGTCCGAAGAAATGCTTGAGATTATGACACAGACCGGAGAAAACGGAACCGGGGAAGAGGAGACGGAGTAAGTGATTGTAGAACAGAGATATGTTGACTTTATGAATTCTCTGGAGAAGGAAGAGTTTCCGTATCTGGAAGAGCTTGAAAAATATGCAATCGATACAGAGGTTCCGATTGTCCGTAAAGAGATGCAGAGTTTTTTGAAAACATTGCTTACGATGAATAAACCGAGGCAGATTCTGGAGGTGGGAACTGCCATCGGTTTTTCTGCGTTACTGATGAGCGAATATATGCCGGCAGATGCGCATATCACGACGATAGAAAAATATGAAAAAAGGATTCCTATCGCGAGGGATAACTTTAAAAAATACGGAAAAGAAGACCGGATTACATTGATAGAGGGCGATGCAGCAGAGATTCTGGCAGAGCTTTCGGGCGAATATGATCTTATTTTCATGGATGCGGCAAAAGGACAGTACATACATTTTCTGCCGGATATTTTGAGACTTTTAAAGCCGGGAGGGGTGCTCTTGTCGGACAACGTACTGCAGGACGGGGATGTGATTGAGTCACGTTATGCGGTGACACGCCGGAACAGGACAATCCACGGACGCATGAGAGAGTATCTGTATGAGCTGAAGAATCATCCGCAGTTGCAGACGAGTATTCTTCCGGTCGGGGACGGAATTACTCTTTCGGTAAAAAAGTAAGGAGACAGTTATGAGAAAACCTGAATTGTTAATCCCGGCAAGCAGCCTGGAGGTGTTGAAGACAGCAGTTATTTTTGGGGCGGATGCTGTATATATAGGCGGAGAGTCGTTCAGTCTCCGTGCCAAAGCGAAAAATTTTTCAAAAGAGGACATGGCGGAGGGAATCGCTTTTGCCCACGAGCACGGGGCACTGGTCTATGTGACGGCCAATATTCTGGCGCACAATTATGATCTGGAGGCGGCGGAACAGTATTTTAAAGAGCTTGCCGTTCTAAAGCCGGACGCGCTCATTATTTCCGATCCGGGAATGATTATGCTGGCAAAGAAAAACTGCCCGGAAATCGAGATTCACCTGAGTACACAGGCGAATAATACGAATTACATGACCTATCGCTTCTGGTATGAGCAGGGAATCAGGAGAGTGGTAAGCGCGCGGGAGCTTTCGCTTCGGGAAATCAGACAGATTCGGGAGGCCATTCCGGAAGATATGGAGATAGAAAGCTTCATTCACGGGGCTATGTGTATCTCCTATTCGGGAAGATGCCTTCTGAGTAATTATTTTACGGGGAGAGATGCCAATCGCGGAGCCTGTACACACCCGTGCCGGTGGAAGTACGCAGTAGTTGAGGAATCACGTCCGGGTGAGTATCTGCCTGTATATGAAAATGAGAGAGGGACATATATTTTCAACTCAAAGGATTTATGCATGATAGAGCATGTTCCGGAGATGATGGAAGCAGGGATTGACAGTTTTAAAATTGAGGGGCGGATGAAGACGGCACTTTATGTGGCGACGGTGGCGAGAACCTACCGGAAGGCAATAGATGCTGCACTTGAGTCACGGGAAGCTTATGAGCAACTTTTGCCGTGGTGCAGGGAGGAGATTTCCAAGTGCACCTACAGACAGTTTACAACCGGATTTTACTTCGGTAAGCCGGATGAAAATACACAGATTTATGACAGCAATACATATGAGCAGGAATATATTTACCTCGGCATTGTCGAGCAGGCGGAGTGTGCAGAAAACGGATGCGTCGTGTCCGTGGAGCAGAGAAACAAATTCAGCCGCGGCGAAGTGATTGAGATTATGAAGCCGGACGGACGCAACACGGAAGCTGAGGTAATTGCCATCTGTAATGAAGAGGGACAGGAACAGGAAAGTGCTCCGCATCCGCAGCAGAAGCTGACGGTGACTCTTTCTGAGCCAGCGGATAAATTTGACATTTTGCGAAAGAAGGGAAAGAGATCATGAGAAAAATGATAAACGTAGAGGAAATTTTCGGGCAGAATGTATTTGATCATGTAAAAATGAAGGAATGCCTTCCGGAAGAGGTTTATAAAGAGGTCCGGACGGTGATGGAACAGGGCGGAAGCCTTTCCATGACGGCTGCAAATGTTGTGGCAAAGGCGATGAAGGATTGGGCGGTAGAGAACGGTGCAACGCATTTTACACACTGGTTTCAGCCGCTGACCGGAATTACGGCAGAAAAACACGATGCCTTTATCACACATCCGGATGCAGAGGGCAAAATGATTATGGAATTTTCCGGAAAAGAGCTCATCAAGGGAGAACCGGATGCTTCTTCTTTTCCGTCCGGAGGACTTCGCGCCACGTTTGAGGCGAGAGGGTATACGGCGTGGGATATGACATCTCCGGCATTTTTAAAGGATGCTGCTACGGGACTTGTTCTCTGTATTCCGACGGCGTTTTATTCCTATACGGGTGAAGCACTGGATAAAAAGACACCGCTTTTACGTTCTATGGAGGCAATTTCTAAACAGGCACTGCGTATTCTGCGTTTGTTCGGAAATGAGGATGCGATGAAGGTGACCCCGTCTGTCGGCGCAGAGCAGGAATATTTTCTTGTAGATGAAAAACTGTATAAACAGAGGGCGGATCTGATGTTTGCGGGAAGAACGCTGTTTGGTGCCCCGGCTCCGAAGGGACAGGAGATGGAGGATCATTATTTCGGTGTTATCCGTGAACGTGTCGGCGCGTTTATGATGGATTTGAATGAAGAACTTTGGAAGCTCGGAGTGACGGCAAAGACACAGCACAATGAGGCTGCACCGGCACAGCATGAGCTCGCACCGATTTATGAGACGGCCAATATTGCAACCGACCACAATCAGCTTGTGATGGAGACCATGAAACGTGTGGCAACACAGCACGGTATGCGCTGTCTTTTGCACGAGAAACCGTATGCCGGTGTCAATGGCTCGGGAAAACACAACAACTGGTCAATCACGACAGATACAGGTGTCAATATGCTGGATCCGGGAGATACACCGAACGAAAATATACAGTTTTTATTGGTGCTTGCATGTATCATGAGAGCTGTTGACAAGCACGCAGATTTGCTTCGTCAGTCAGCGGCGGATGTGGGAAATGACCACCGTCTCGGCGCGGATGAAGCTCCGCCTGCCATTATCTCTATTTTTCTCGGTGAACAGCTCGAGGATGTGGTGAAACAGCTTGTGGAAACAGGAGCGGCAGAATCACTCAAGGAGGGCGGAACGCTGGAAACAGGCGTATCTACACTTCCTGATTTTGAGAAGGATGCAACGGACCGTAACCGTACATCACCATTCGCATTTACGGGTAATAAATTCGAGTTCCGTATGGTCGGCTCTTCCGATTCTATCGCAGGTCCGAATACGACTTTGAATGCAATTGTGGCACAGGCGTTCTGTGAGGCTGCAGACAGACTGGAAAATGCAGAGAATTTTGACCTGGCAGTCCATGACCTCATTAAAGAGTACATGACAGAGCACCAGAGAATTATCTTTAACGGAAACGGTTATTCGCAGGAATGGGTACGTGAGGCGGAGAAACGCGGTCTTCCGAATATCAGGACGACTGTAGAGGCGGCTTCGACACTGACAAGTGATAAGTCGGTAGAGTTGTTTGAACAGTTCGGAATTTATACAAAGGCAGAACTTGAATCCCGCGAAGAGATTATCTACGAAACCTATGCCAAAACGATTAATATTGAGGCACTGACCATGATTGACATGGCAGGTAAACAGATTATTCCGGCGGTGGTTAAATATACAAAGACGCTCGCTGAGACGGTAAATGCATTACATAGTGCAGGAGTGGAAGCGGATGTTCAGAGAAAGATGCTTGAGAATGTTTCCGGTTATCTTTCTGACATGCAGACAGCCTGCGCAGCCTTGAAGGAGGTAGAATGCAGAGCCCGTGATATTAAGAGGGCAAGAGAGCAGGCGTTCTTCTATATGAATGAGGTGGTTCCGGCAATGGATGCCCTGAGGGCTCCGGCGGATGAGCTTGAGATGATTGTAGACAAGGATGTATGGCCTGTGCCGACCTATGGAGAGCTGATGTTTGAAGTATAAAAACGAAAAAGGTCAAAAAATTTAAAAAAATTTAAAAAAACACTTGCGCAAAGTAAAATTATCGTGTATACTTTGTCCTTGTGATGGGCTATCGCCAAACGGTAAGGCAACGGACTCTGACTCCGTCATTTCAAGGTTCGAATCCTTGTAGCCCAGCTTCGCCGTAGAATCGTGAAAGGTTCTGCGGCATTTTTTTTCACAGGAATAGGCATGAAACGGAAGTGGAAATATGTATTCTTTCAACAGCAGAATCAGATACAGTGAGGTCGCAAGTGATTCAAAGCTGACGCTGCTTGCTCTGCTCAATTATTTTCAGGATTGCGCGACATTTCATTCGGAGGATCTCGGTGTGGGTGTGGAATATTTAAGTGACATTCACGCTGTATGGGTTATGAATTTCTGGCAGATTGACATCGGACGATATCCGGAGCTGGGAGAGCAGGTGGAGATTTGTACGCATCCGTATGATTTTAAGCTGTGCCTCGGCTTGCGTAATTTCTGTATGAAGGATGGGGAAGGAAAACGGCTGGCTGTTGCCAATACGCTCTGGACTTTTTTGGATACAGATACGGGAAGACCTAAGAAACCGACAGAGGAAATGCTTGACAGGTATGAGATTGAGCCGCCGGATGAAATGGAATATCTGGACCGCAAACTTGTGTTTGAGGGCGATGGAGAAAGACAGGAGCCGATAGAGGTCCGCGGACATCATCTGGACACCAATCATCATGTCAATAATGCCCAATATGTGAGTATGGCATGTGATTATGTTCCGGAAGGTTTTTGGATTGGCCGTATGAGAGCCAGTTATCACAAGTCCGCTCTTCTGGGCGATATCATATATCCGGTGGTATATCCGGAAAAAGAGGGAAGCATCGGTGTTGCACTCTGCGATGAAGCCGGTAAACCCTATGCCAATGTAGAATTTTGCAGTTATAAACAGGCAAAAAAGTGAGGAAGCTATGTTATTTGGACAGAAACAGACGTTAGTTATGGTTAAAAAAGTGGACTTTGGTGTATATCTCGCTGAGAGTGCCACGGAAACAGAAGATAAGGTGCTTCTTCCGGCAAAACAGGTTCCGCAGGGACTCCGTCCGGGAGATGAAATAGAGGTTTTTTTGTATAAGGATTCGCAGGACAGACCGATTGCCACCGTTCACACACCGAAGCTGATGCTCGGAGAGACTGCAAGACTGAGGGTGGTCTCTGTCGGCAAGGTCGGAGCATTTCTTGACTGGGGACTGGAGAAAGATTTGTTTTTGCCTTTCCGTGAGCAGACAATCAAGGTCAAAGAGGGTGATGAGGTGATTGTTGCCCTGTATCTGGATAAGAGCAGCCGTCTCTGCGCGACGATGAGGGTGTATCCGTATCTTTCGGCGGACAGTCCGTATCAGCCGGAGGATGAGGTGACGGGAATGATTTATGAAATCAGTTCCAATTTCGGTGCTTTTGTGGCAGTGGATGATAAGTATTCGGCACTGATTGCAAAGAAGGAGCTCTATGGAAAGCTTGAGGTGCTGCAGACAGTAACCGCACGCGTCGTGAAGGTGAAGGAGGACGGAAAACTTGATCTTTCCATTCGTCAGAAGGCACATCTTCAGATGGACACGGATGCGGAGGCACTGATAGAGCTTCTGAATCAAAACGGAGGCAGTATTCCAATCGGAGACAAGTCTGCACCGGAGAAGATACGCAAATGGACAGGCATGAGCAAAAACGAATTTAAGCGTGCAGAGGGACGACTGTACAAGCAGCGCAGGATTACGGTGGAGCCTGAGACAATTAAACTGGTATAAGAATTGCATTTTTTAATCACATGGATTATACTGGGGAAAATAGAAGAAAAAGGAAATATAAGGAGAAATTATAATGAAGGTACAGAATATTACAAATATCGAGAAGTTTTTTGAGATGATTGACAGTTGCAGCGGAAAGGTAGAGCTGGTTACGGGAGAAGGCGACCGTCTCAATCTCAGATCCAAACTGGCACAGTATGTGTCACTTGCAAATATTTTTTCGGACGGTTCCATCGGGGAACTGGAGCTTCTTGCTTATGAGCCGGAGGATATCAACAAGATTGTAAACTTTATGATGAACAATTAGTTTATGAATGCAAAAAGAGTTAATTGGTTATTTGCTTCCATAATCCTGCTGAATGTGCTGGTGGTTATCGTGGCAGCGGCGATGAGTGAGCCTTTGGAGATTGGCATGATGTTTTCTCTGCTGCTCAGTCAGGCACTTGTTTTTGTTCCGGCTCTGTTATTTCTAGTCGGGACGAGGACGAAGCCGGGGGACCTGATTGCGATGGGAAGGCCGAAGTGGTCTACCTCACTTCTTGTGATTTTGATTACGCTTCTTTGTATGCCCCTGATTGCGACGGTAAATGCGTTTTCCATGTTGTTTGTGGAAAATGAAGTGACCAATATGCAGCCGCTTCTGCAGGGAGTTCCCGTGTGGCAGCTTCTGCTCATGATAGGGATTGTCGGTCCCCTCAATGAGGAGTTTGTCTTTCGTGGTGTCATTTATCACGGCTACCGGAAGAGCGGGCGGATGGTTGCGGCGATGCTTATGTCGGCTGTTCTGTTCGGACTCATGCATCTGAATTTTAATCAGATGAGTTACGCGGTGCTTGTCGGCATCATCGGGGTTCTGCTTATAGAGGGAACGGGAAGCATTTTTTACAGTATGCTTTTTCATGTATGCATTAATGTGACAAATGTCATTCAGCTTCTGTTACAGGATGCGGAGACGGCGGCCATGGATGCCCGGCAGACCGGACAGATGGTTGAGACAGTCATGCATATGCCGTATAAGCAGGCGTTGTGTGTGCTGATTGCCGTATATGCAGTGATTTCGTGTTTTACAACGGCGGCTGCGGGCTGTCTGTTTTATAAGATACTGAAAAACGAAGGAAGAGTGGAGCATGTCCGGCTTATGTTTTCCCGGGAAGGAAGAATGAAGGTCAGAGATGCGGAGCACGGGATTCTTTCACTGCCGCTTGTGTTTTCGGCACTGGTCTGTCTGCTTTACATGATTGCGGATATTGTATGGATGAAGTAATAAAGGTGATATAATATGAAACGTATGCATGTGCTCGGTGTAGAGCTGCAGGACTATTCGGTGCGTGAAGCGATGCGGAAGGTGGATTTTTTTCTGCGTGACAGCAAGGTGAGTACCATCGCCTATATCACAACGCGCGGTCTGATGGCAGCAGAGGAATCACCGGAGTTGAAAAGTTTCTTGTCCGATATCGATCTTACGGTTGCTGCCGATACAGATATTCTGCATGCGGCCGGAGTGGAAAATCGTAACCGGATGAAAGAAATAGAGAATGATGAGTTCCTGGATGAGTTTCTGAAGAAGCTTGTCCGCGGAAGAAGAAAGGCATATCTTCTGACGGGGACAAAGGAGCAGCTTTCGGCATTGGAAGAATGTCTTGCAAGCTATCAGGAGTCGCTCCGGATTGTCGGTAGATTCTCGCTTGACAATCTTGAACAGGATGAAGAGTGGCTGGTAAATGAGATGAACAGTGTGATGCCGGACGTTGTGATTTCCAACATCCCTTCTCCGCAGAGAGAAAGTTTCTTCGGAAATAACCACATGAAGATGAATGCGCGCATCTGGCTCATGCTAAAGGACAAAGTGGTGCATGCCACGCAGCGGAAAAGCATAGCCTGGCGTTTGGGAGAGATGCTGTCAAAGAAACTGTTTCACAGAAAGGTTGTACAGTATCAGAATCAGGAACAGGATAATAAGAAAAGTGAGGATTTCGTGAAATGACCCTAAGGATTTTGCGAAATCCTTTTTTGAATAAAATTGCTAAAAAAATGGGGTAAATCAGTAGATTTTTTTGTTAAAATGTTTTAAAATAGAAAAAGTAATGTGCAAAAGGTATTTACGGGGCTGTCAATATTTGTGAAAAATGTATAAATATCTGAGAAGGGTATAGTGAAAAAGGAGTGGGGATATGATTTCGAACCAGATTCTTCAAAATACTCTGGATGGGCTTAAGGCTATTTCCAGAGTGGATTTTTCTGTCATCGATACGGACGGAAAAACAGTGGCATCAACGGTTGACGGAGAAGCGGATTACACATCGGCCGTTGTTGAGTTTGTGAAATCGCCGGCAGACAGCCAGGAGGTTTCAAAGTATCAGTTCTTTAAGATTTATGATGAGCAGATGGTGGAGTATGTTCTTGTGGCAACGGGCTCCGGAGAGGATGTTTACATGGTCGGCAAGATGGCGACCTTTCAGGTGCAGAATCTCCTGATTGCCTACAAGGAACGCTTTGACAAGGATAATTTTATCAAAAACCTGCTGCTGGACAATCTGCTTCTGGTTGACATTTACAGCAGATCTAAGAAGCTTCATATCCGTATGGAGGCTCCGCGAACGGTTATGATTGTCGAGACAGCCGAGGGAAAAGATGTCAATTCGGTTGAGCTTGTGCGGGCTGCTCTTTCGACGGGAAATAAGGACTTTATCACCGCTGTGGATGAGAACAGTGTCATTATTGTCAAGGAGACAGAAGAGGCTGCAGTGAAGGTCGAGCTTGAGCAGGCAGCGAAGAATATTATCGCGGCTCTGGAAAAAGAAGGTGCTTC
Source organism: uncultured Kineothrix sp. (assembly GCA_964519385.1). Classification (GTDB taxonomy): domain Bacteria; phylum Bacillota; class Clostridia; order Lachnospirales; family Lachnospiraceae; genus SVFI01. The sequence goes on along the minus strand of CAZFLR010000001.1, from coordinate 201,767 downwards.
CAAAGTACATATTGCATATGGTAGTATGGTGGGAGAGCTCAAAGAGGTGAGCCGTTCCTATAAAGAGGCAAAGATGGCACTTGATGTCGGCAGAATCTTTTTTGATGAGAGACAGATTGTGGCATACGGAGAGCTTGGCATAGGCAGACTGATTTATCAGCTTCCGATACCGCTCTGCAAGATGTTTATCCGCGAAATTTTCGGCAATAAGAGTCCGGATGATTTCGACGAAGAAACCATTGTCACCATCAATAAATTTTTTGAAAACAGTCTGAATGTTTCGGAGACCTCCAGACAGTTGTTTATTCACAGGAATACTCTGGTATACCGTCTTGATAAGCTTCAGAAGAGCACTGGACTTGACCTTCGCGTGTTTGAAGATGCGATTACCTTCAAGATTGCAATGATGGTTGCCAAGTACATGAAATACATGGAAACTTTTGACTATTAGATGTAAGGAGAAATGAATCCTATGATTACCTTGGAAAACGTTGTAAAATCATATTCAACAGGTGCACCGGCACTCAACGGTATCAGTCTTCATATTGATGAGGGTGAATTTGTGTTTATTGTCGGTGACAGTGGTTCCGGAAAATCAACATTGATTAAGCTTCTGCTCAGGGAGCTGATGCCGACTTCGGGAAGTATCGTTGTTGACGGGATGGATGTGGCAGCACTCCGTCATAAGCAGATTCCGAAATACAGGAGGAGTCTCGGTGTTGTATTTCAGGATTTCCGCCTTCTGAAGGACAGGAATGTTTATGAGAATGTTGCCTTCGCCCAGCGTATCGTACAAACGCCCGGCAAGGAAATCAAGAAGAATGTTCCGTCGATTCTTTCAACCGTGGGCCTGGCGGGCAAGTATAAGGCAAGACCGCGTCAGCTTTCCGGTGGCGAGCAGCAGCGTGTGGCACTTGCGAGAGCACTTGTGAATAATCCGCCGATTCTTCTGGCAGATGAGCCGACAGGTAATCTTGACCCGAAGAACTCATGGGAGATTATGAAGCTCTTTGAGGAGATAAATGCAAGAGGTACGACTGTGGTTGTCGTAACACATAACCGCGAGATTGTAAACACGATGAAAAAGCGTGTAATTACTATGAACAAAGGCGTTATTGTCAGTGATGAGAAGGAAGGTACATACATCGATGAGGTTTAGTACATTAATTTATACATTGAAACAGGGCGTGGTGAATATTTTCCGCAACAAATGGTATTCGCTGGCTTCCATGGCAACTATCAGTGCATGTCTTTTTATGTTTGGGATTTTTTATTCCGTGGTTGCCAATTTTCAGTATATCGTGAAGGAGGCCCAGGACGGAGTTGCGGTCACGGTGTTTTTTAACGAGGACACAAGTGATGAAAGGATTGTTGAAATCGGTGAGATGATTGAGAAGCGCGCGGAGGTTTCGCGTGTGAACTTTGTCTCCTCAGACGAGGCCTGGGAAAGCTTTAAGGATGATTATCTCGGCGAATATGCAGATGGCTTCGGTGATGACAATCCAATCAAGGATTCGGAAAACTACGAGGTATACCTGAATGATGTTTCCATGCAGGACAGCCTGGTAGCCTATGTGGAATCCATCAACGGTGTCCGCAAGGTAAACCGTTCCGAGATTACGGCAAACACCTTATCCGGTATGAATAAGCTCATCGGATATGTTTCGGTCGGAATTATTGCAATTCTCATTGCTGTTTCCGTATTCCTTATCAGCAATACGGTAACCATTGGTATTTCCGTCCGTAAGGAAGAGATTAATATTATGAAATACATTGGTGCGACAGACTTTTTTGTCCGGGCTCCGTTTGTGATTGAGGGTATGCTGATTGGTGCAGCGGGCTCTGTTCTTCCGCTTGCCGTTATCTATATTATTTATAATCATGTAATCAGTTATGTGACTTCCAGATTTCAGATGCTGACCCAGCTTTTGAAATTCCTGACGGTGGAGCAGGTGTTCCAGATTCTGATTCCTGTTTCCCTGATGATTGGTATCGGAATCGGTTTTATCGGAAGTTTTTCAACGGTTCGCAAACATATTCGCGTCTGATTGTGAATATGGAATAATATACAGGAGTTAAAGGTCATGTTGAGAAAAAAGAGATGGCTGGGAGCTGTGCTTGCGTTTATGATAATGCTTATGCTTCCTTGTACCACTATGGCAGACAATACGAAAGAAAGCCTGGATGAGAAAATAGCGAGCGAGACGGGTGAGCTCAGCAGCGCACAGGAGCAGAAAAAGGAGCTTGAGGCCAATCTTGAGGCGGCGCAGGCTTTAAAGGAGTCTTTGCAGAAGGAAAAAAATGAACTGGCGGGGCACGTGGTACAGTTAGACAGTGAGATGAGTCAGGTATCCACGAAGCTGAGCGAGGTTGAGACGCTTCTTGAGAAGAAGGAAACAGAGCATAAAGAGACTGAGAAAAAGTTGGAACAGGCAAAAGAGGATGTGGAGAAGCAGTATGAGGATATGAAAATCCGTATCCGCTTTATGTATGAGCACGGTTCGATGTCTTTTTTGGAGATACTTCTTTCCTGTACGAGTTTTAGTGAGATGCTGAATAAGGCAGAGTATATCGAACAGGTATCAGCATATGACCGGAAAATGCTCGAATATTATGAGGAGACCAAGATTGCTGTGGAAGAGCTGGAAAAAGAGCTTGAATCACAGCGGGAAATACTGGCCGGCGTAAAAGATGACGTTAAGAAACAGCAGGACGAAATGCAGGGTCTCATAGCTGAAAAGCAGAGCGAGATTGAAGAATACGAGAAGAGTATAGAAAATAAAGAAGAGGCAATCAAAGAATACGAGGATATGATTGCGGAACAAAACGGTATTATCGCCACATTGGAGGCTTCCGTGGCAAAGGCGAAAGCCAAACGTCAGGAGATGGATGTTTCCGGGAACAGCACGGCTCCTTCCTACAGCGGAGGTGCATTCTGCTGGCCAGCTCCTTCTTATACAAGAATTTCGGATGACTATGGCTGGCGTACACACCCGATTCTTGGTGTCCAGCAGTTCCACAACGGACTGGATATGGCAGCACCGAGCGGAACTCCGATACTTGCAGCGACAGACGGTACGGTTGTTGCAGCGACATATAACGCTTCCATGGGAAATTATGTCATGATAGACCACGGCGGCGGATTGTTTACGATTTATATGCATGCTTCCGCGCTGTATGTATCTTCGGGACAGACAGTTTCAAAGGGAGAGCAGATAGCAGCGGTTGGCTCGACAGGTCGTTCGACGGGACCACATCTTCATTTCAGTGTCCGTCTGAACGGAAATTATGTAAGTCCATGGAATTATTTATAAGCGAAAGGGAATACTACATTGAGTGTTATCAGGCGGGATATAAACGAAACAGATGAAACGGATTATACGAATTATGAGATGCTGGATCAGCTTGAGGAGCGGAAACGCGAACAGAAAACGGTAAAGCGTAACTGGTTTGCCGGCGGTATGATAGCAGGTCTTGTGGTTGCACTTTTGATTACCTGTGTTGTCTGGCTTATAGTCATGAAAAACAGCACGGATGTGAGTGTTGTCGGAAACAGGGCTTCTAAGACGGAAGAGAGTAACAGTGTGCTGAATGCACAGGTGCTTCAGAAGCTGGGAATACTTGAGGACAGCATTAATGAGTATTACCTCGGCGATGTGGAACGGGAAGATCTGGAGACGGGTCTGTACCGGGGAATCGTGGAGGCGACGGGTGATCCGTATTCGCAATACTATACACCGGAGGAGCTTACCGAGCTTCAGCAGTCCTCGGAGGGCATCTATTACGGAATCGGTGCATATATCGGGATGGACCAGGAGACACAGTATTGTAAAATAAGCAGCGTAATCGCGGATACACCGGCAGAAGAAGCCGGTCTGAAGGCCGAGGACCTTATTGTTAAAGTAGACGGTAAGGAAACGTTGGGAATGACAACAACGGATGTGGTTGCCCTTGTCAAAGGAGAAGAGAACACAGAGGTTGTGCTGACTATTTACCGGACGGGCGAGCCGGATTATCTTGAGATTACGGTAACCCGAAAGCGTGTGGAAGCACCGACGGTTAATTATGAGAAGCTTGAAGAAGGAATGGCATATATCCAGATTACCCAGTTTGAGGAAGTGACAACAGGGCAGTTTGAAGAGGCACTTGCCCGGGCAGAGACAGACGGAATGAAAGGTCTTATTATTGACCTGAGAAGTAATCCGGGCGGAACCCTGTCAAGCGTGGTTCAGATTGCAAGAAAGATTCTTCCGGAAGGTCTTATCGTGTATATGGAGGATAAGAAGGGGGAAAGGACGGAATATGCTTGTGACGGAAAGAATTGTCTGGAGGTTCCTCTGGTTGTGCTTATCAATGAAAACAGTGCATCTGCAGCAGAGATTCTGGCAGGTGCGGTTAAGGATTACGGCTTAGGAACGTTGGTGGGAACTACAACATTCGGAAAAGGTATTGTGCAAAAGGTTTTCGGAATCACAGACGGTTCCGGTATGAAGCTTACCATCAGCCATTATTACACACCGAAAGGAAACGACATTCACGAGGTTGGAATTGAACCGGATAAAGAAGTTGAGCTGGATGTTGAAGCATATGTAAAAGATGGAAGTGACAATCAATTAGAAAGTGCGAAAGAAATTCTGTCAGGAGAAATGAAGGAATGAAGCAGGCCTATTTGATTACGGCGTATAAGGATGCAGCTTCGCTGTTTGAGCTGGCACAAATATTTACAAAGACGGGATATGTGTATATTCATGTGGATAAGAAGAGCCGCACCATTACGGATGAGGATATTGATAAGCTGAATTGTATCTCCGGCTGTACGGCAATTCGGAAATATGACATCAAGTGGGGCGGATTTAATCATGTGCGGGCAATTCTGGAGCTTATAATGATGGCCGTGGCTAATGAGGAGGCAGCGTATCTCCACATGCTGACGGGTGAGGATTTTCCGCTCATGTCACCGGAGGAGCTTGATGAGCAGTTCCTTGACTCAGATAAGATATATATGAGCTATATCAAACCGGAGGATTTGCCTGAAACGGTAACAGAGAGGTATCGTTATTACAATTGGTTTCAGGATAAAAATGTGAAAAACAAGGTGCTTTGGATGATTCAGCATATGACAGTGCTTATCCAGAAAAAGGCAGGAGTCTGTCGTCCGGGCATCGGAGAGTTTACTTCCATATACAAAGGACTTGTGTATATTTCCATGCCCAAGGCTGCAGCCGCGTATGTAGTGGAATATGTGGCGTGCCATGAGGAGTTTTGGGATGATTTGTACAGATGTCAGGTACCAGAAGAATTTCTGTTCCAGACGCTCTTTATGAATGAACCGCGATGGGCCAAACAGGTCGAAAACAGAGAACTCAGATATATGGACTGGAGCAGGGGCGACGGTTCGAGCCCGTGTTACCTGACGGAAAATGATTATGAAAAAATAAAAGCAGGCAGATGCGTATTTGCACGTAAGTTTCATCCGGAAATATCGAAGGGACTGCGTGACAGACTGCGAAAAGAGATAGAGGACTAAAATTTTATATCGAAACAAAGGAACTAACCTTTGCACCTTTCGTGCGAATCGTTGGTTCTTTTTTATTTGCACTTGATATACGAAAAGTTCTTGACATATTCGATTAATCGGTTTAAAGTGATATAAGGAAATGCTTATGGCGCATAAGTAAAAGGAGAAGTGGTATGGACAAACGGGTATATGACAATTATGTAATGCAGATTGTGGAACAGGGAAACTTAAGTAAGGCAGCAGCATTTCTCGGGATTTCGCAGCCGGCTCTCAGCTCCGGTCTGACTGCACTGGAGAATGAGCTTGGATTTAAGATTTTTCATCGTAAGAGAGTTCCGATTACCTTTACACCGGAGGGAGAGCTCTATTATGACTACCTGAAGAAGATGCAGGTTTTGTCGGACGATTTTCAGCAGCGAATCAATGACTACCGTCAGGAAGTAAACAGTAAAGTGGTAATCGGAGGTCCCGTTGCATATGTGGAATCGGTGGTGACGGACGCACTGATAGCGCTTCGGAAGGAGAATCCGCAGTACCGGGTTGACATTAAGTGTTCACCTCTGGCGGAGTTGATTGATATGTCCCTGAAGGGGGAGGTCGGATGCTTTGTAAGCACGAGTGAAGAGGTTCCGAAAAATTTTGAAACAAAGCTTATCAAACAGGAAAAGATATATTTGTGCATACCTAAGAAAAATCCGCTGAATGAAAAGCTTAAGGAGTTTCAGGTAACACCCGGAGAGAGCGGAGAAATGTTTGATTTTACACTTTTGGACGGAGAGGAATTTATCTTTCTGGAAAAGGGACAGCCTTTGCATGATCAGATGGAAAATTTCTTTGAGACCTACGGAATTGTTCCGGAAAATAAAATTACTGTCAATCAGGTTTCTACGGCACTCAACCTTGTCTTGAAGGGCGAGGCCTGCTGTTTTGCATCGGATGGTGCTCTTGAGGGAAACAGAAATCTTGACAGTATTTGTGTGTATGCGCTTCCGGACACAATCTCCGGACGCAATATTTATGTGGCCTATAACAAGGATTTGTTTATGTCCGGTGCTTGTGAAGCACTGATAAGACACCTTGTAGAAGGAAAATAAAATTTATTTAAGAGAAACAGGAGGAAGTTTGAAATGATGAAGAAAATTGCAGCAGTTTTACTGGGAATCACTATGGTATTTTCGCTTACGGCATGTGGAGCAGGTACAGGTGAAGGAACGCAGACGGCGGAAAATACGGAAGGAAAGACACTTACGATTGCATATCAGGGAGGTATCGGATACGCGCCAATCCATGTGATGGAGAAACAGAAGTTAATTGAAGCTAACTATGATGGAGAGCTTCAGGTGGAATTTGTCAAACTGGATTCCGGAGCAGCAATCAATGAGGGGATTATCGGCGGAACGATTGACATCGGATGTATGGGTCTTGGACCGGCAATTCTGGGTGTGGCAGCAGACGTACCGTACAAGGCGGTTTCTAATATTTGTTCACAGTCACACGGACTTATGAGCAATGACTCGTCAATCCGCAGTCTTGCAGACATCACACCGGAGGATAAAATTGCACTTGTAAATACAGGTTCAATTCAGCATATTTTACTTGCAATGGCTGCTGAGAAGAGTCTGGGCGATGCACATGCACTTGATAACAATATTCAGGCTATGTCCCATGCAGAGGGTATGGCAGCACTTGAGTCCGGAACAGTTAAGTTGCATCTGACATCTTCTCCGTTTATTTATCAGGAGAGAGAAAACGAAGCATACAATGAACTCCCGGAAATCGGTGAGGTATGGCCGAGCGGAAACAGCTTCCTGCTTGCAATGGCATCCGAGAATGTGTATGGAGATGAGAAGCTTTACAATGCAGTCTGCACAGCACTGAATGAGGCAATTGACTTTGTCAACAACGATATGGAGGCGACAGCAGATATTGAAGTGGAATATCTTGAGCTTGACCGTGAGACGGTTATGAGTTACCTGAATCAGGAAGACTGTCAGTTCTTTACAGAGCTTCGCGGTGCGGAAGATATGGCGGATTTTATGTACAGAGCCGGCTTTATTACAAAAGAAGTAACTATGGAAGATTTAAAATATGACAATGTGGTTTCTGAATAAGCACAGTGTCATCAAAGAAGGAAGAAGCAAATGAAAAAGTATAAAAATCTGACGGCACAGATTATTTTCGTGCTTGCCTGTGTTGTTTTCTGGCAGGTATACGCTACACAAAGAAATATTATGGGATTTCCGACACTGGATGAGATTTTCAGGAGTCTGGTTGACGGATTTACGAATCCGCAGAGAATGATTCTCAAGTACCTCGGACATTCGCTGGTGTCCATTCTGAAAGGACTTGGGATAGGCATTTTTCTTGCGATTCTGTTCTCGGGACTCTCGGCAATCAGCGGGATTTTTGATTCGGTTTATAACCTTGTGGTCTCTGTGTTTGACCTTCTCCCGGGAGTTGCACTTTTGCCGATTCTGATGATTACCATCGGGGCAAACGATACTTCCATTTTAATTCTTGTGATTCATTCGGTCGTATGGCCGATGTCGCGGAATATTATAGACGGCTTTAAGACAACACCGCGTATTTATATAGAGTCCGGTAAAAATATCGGCCTGAGTACGGTCGGGCTCGTCTTTGGTGTGTATATTCCGGCCTCGTTTGCAAACCTGCTTTCGGGTATCAAGGTTGGCTGGGCGAGAGCATGGCGCGGATTAATCAGTGCGGAGATGATTTTCGGTGCTGCGCAGTCGGCGGGCATCGGGGTGTTTATCAACAATGCGAGAACCATCTGGATTGATTACGCGAGTGTATATGCGGCGATTTTTTTAATCATTATCGTCGGTGTCGTTATTGAATACGGTCTGTTTCGTACAGTGGAAAAACATACAGTCAGAAAGTGGGGAATGGTAAGATAATGAAAACGATTTTAGAAGTAAAAAATTTATCCAAGACATTTTCCTCGCAGGGCGGAACCAGTCAGATTTTAAAGGATTTGAACCTGACGGTTAAGGAGAGAGAATTCATCTGTATTTTAGGACCGTCGGGCTGCGGAAAATCCACCTTTCTCCGGTGTGTTGCCGGATTTGAGGGGTATGAGGGCACGGTGGAGTGCAACGGGGAAGCCGTGACTAAGCCGTCGACAGACCGCATCATGGTATTCCAGGATTACAACCAGCTGTTTGCGTGGAAGACGGTGGAAAAAAATATACAGTACGCGCTGAAGCTTAAGGGCATAAAGGACAAGGCAGAGCTTAAAGAGATATCTGACAGGTACATTAAAAAGGTCGGACTCGACGGATATCAGAAATACTATCCGCATGAATTGTCCGGAGGCATGAAGCAGAGGGTGGCAATCGCGAAAGCCCTGGCCTTAAAGCCGCAGATTATACTGATGGATGAGCCGTTTGCAGCTTTGGATGCCATTACGCGGAATAATCTTCAGAAGGAATTGTATAAAATTTCGACGGAAGAAGAGGTGACCTTCATTTTTGTTACTCATAATATACAGGAGGCGATTACCCTCGGAACCCGTGTGCTCCTTATGGGAAAACAGGGGCAGATTCTGATAGATGAAGAAAACAAAATTAAGAAACCGGTCAAGCCGTCTTCGGAAGGCTATGGAGCAATGTGGGACAGATTTTCGCAGGCACTTGAGCAGGCGAGCAAGGATAAAACCGAGTGAATCGGGAGGCACAGGTTGAGTGGATGGAACCTGTGTCTTTTTTTACTTCAAAAACAGAACTAATGTTCGCTGAAAGCTATACAATTTTTATATTTTGTGATATACTACGGTTTCAGGAGCGATACTATTTGTTGAGTTATTTATTGGAACACCTGAATTTGAGATTTGGAGGTATTTTTCATGCAGGATGCGCAAAAATGCTTTAAACTTCATTCTGAATATAAGCCGACCGGAGACCAGCCTCAGGCGATCGAGGAGCTGGTGAAGGGGTTTGAGGAAGGCAATCAATTCCAGACCCTGCTGGGTGTTACGGGCTCCGGCAAGACATTTACCATGGCAAATGTTATAGCACGACTTAATAAACCGACCCTGGTCATTGCACACAATAAGACACTTGCCGCACAGCTTTACGGTGAGTTTAAGGAGTTTTTTCCTGAGAACGCAGTGGAATACTTTGTATCCTATTACGACTATTACCAGCCGGAGGCGTATGTGCCTTCGACAGACACATATATTGAGAAAGATTCTGCAATCAATGATGAAATTGATAAGCTCCGGCTTTCTGCAACGGCTTCTCTTACGGAACGCAGGGATGTGGTTGTGGTTGCATCCGTCTCCTGTATTTACGGCATCGGAAGTCCGGATGACTATATGGGGATGATGGTGTCACTCCGACCGGGAATGATTAAAGACCGTGATGATGTGATACATGAGCTGATAGAGATACAGTATGACCGCAATGACCTTGATCTGGACCGTGGATGCTTCCGCGTGAGGGGGGATGTTCTGGAGATTAATCCGGCTCAGGGAAGCGATTATATCATACGCATTGAGTTTTTCGGAGATGAGATAGACCGTATCGCCGAGGTGGACGGGCTGACGGGAGAGGTTCATTCCGTGTTAAATCATATCTCTATTTTTCCGGCATCGCATTATGTGGTTCCGCGTGAGAAGATTCTGCATGCCTGCGGAGAGATAGAGAAGGAAATGGAGCAGCAGGTCCGCTATTTTAAAGGAGAGGACAAGCTCTTGGAAGCGCAGCGCATCAGCGAACGGACGAATTTTGATGTGGAAATGCTGATGGAGACCGGCTTTTGTTCCGGCATTGAGAACTATTCCAGACATCTGAACGGAATGGCAGAGGGAGAAACGCCGATGACTCTCATGGATTATTTCAAGGGAGATTATCTGATTATCATAGATGAGTCGCATATGACGGTTCCGCAGATACGGGCGATGTTCCACGGCGACAGGTCGCGTAAGACCACGCTTGTGGATTATGGCTTCCGACTGCCCTCGGCACTGGATAACCGACCGCTGAATTTTGGCGAATTTGAGGAGAAGATTGACCAGCTTTTGTTTGTGTCTGCGACTCCGGCAGAATACGAAACGGAGCATGAGCTGCTTCGGGCAGAGCAGGTGATTCGTCCGACGGGTCTCCTGGATCCGAGGATAGATGTCCGTCCGGTGGAGGGCCAGATTGATGATTTGATTTCTGAAGTAAAGAAGGAGACGGCGGCGAAGAACAAGGTGCTTGTGACGACTCTGACCAAGCGTATGGCAGAGGATTTGACGGATTATATGAAAGAGGTCGGAATCCGGGTCAAGTATCTGCATTCGGACATTGATACGTTAGAAAGGGCAGAGATTATCCGTGATATGCGTATGGATGTGTTCGACGTGCTTGTCGGTATCAATCTTTTAAGGGAAGGTCTGGATATCCCCGAAATTTCTCTCGTGGCAATTTTGGATGCGGACAAGGAAGGCTTTTTGCGTTCACGAACCTCTCTGATACAGACAATCGGACGTGCGGCAAGAAATGAAAACGGTCATGTAATTATGTATGCAGATGTCATGACGGATTCTATGCGCTGTGCAATCGAAGAGACGGAGCGAAGGCGTGCGATACAGGATGCGTACAATAAGGAACACAATATTATTCCGCGCTCGGTCAAAAAAGATGTGCGTGAGCTTATCAGTATTTCAAAGACGGTAAATTCAAAGGATACGCGCATGGAGAAGGATATGGAATCCATGAGCACAGAGGAGCTGAAGGATGCCATAGGCAAGGTACAGAAGCAGATGAAGAAGGCTGCTGCGGACCTTGATTTTGAGACGGCTGCGATGCTCAGGGATCAAATGATAGAATTAAAGAAACATTTACACGAAACAGAGGGATAACCATGGTTTTTTCCACAATTATTTTTTTATGTGCATTTTTGCCGATTACAATTATAGGATATTATTTGATGCCGGGACGGCTAAAAGATTATTTTCTTCTCTTTGCGAGCCTGTTTTTCTATGCGTGGGGAGAGCCTCGATTCGTATGGATTATGCTGGCATCCATTTTGCTCAATTACGCGCTGGGGATGTGGATTGCCTCATGCAGGAACAAGGAGAGCGGGGAGACGGCGAAGGTAGCGGAAAGGCAGAAAAAACTGGCAGTGACACTGGCGGTGGTTCTGAATATCGGACTGTTGTTTGTGTTTAAATATCTGACGTTTGCAATGGAGACGGTGCATCGGTTCTTTCATGAATTTCCGGTGGTGTCCATTATGCTTCCAATCGGGATTTCCTTTTACACCTTCCAGGGCTTGTCGTATGTGATAGATGTGTACCGGGGGGAGGAGGTACAGAAGAATCCTTTTCAGCTCGCGCTTTATATCTCCATGTTTCCGCAGTTGATTGCCGGGCCGATTGTGCGGTATAAGGATGTATGCGATTCGCTGCATAAGAGGGTTCATTCGGCAGATAAATTCGCACAGGGAATCAACCGCTTTGTCATCGGCCTTGCAAAGAAAGCAATCCTTGCAAACACCATGGGCGAATTGGCCAATTCCGTCATGACAGGAGATTTTTCAGTGATGAGCACATCCGTGGCATGGCTTGGCGCACTGGCTTATACCCTTCAGATTTACTACGATTTTTCCGGATATTCAGATATGGCGATTGGTCTTGGAAAGATATTCGGATTTGAATTTATGGAGAATTTTAATTATCCGTATATTTCCCGTTCCGTCCGTGAATTCTGGAGACGGTGGCATATATCGCTTTCCGGATGGTTCCGCGATTATCTGTATATTCCGCTCGGAGGAAGCAGGAAAGGCAATGTGTATCTGAATCTTGCGATTGTGTTTCTTGCAACCGGTATCTGGCACGGTGCTGCGTGGGGATTTTTGCTCTGGGGAATCTGGCACGGATCTTTTATCCTGCTGGAGCGTTTTTTGACGAATAAAACTTCCGTCGCGAAGAGGAAGAATGTTTTAACCGCCTGTCTGGGATGGCTGTACACGATGTTTGTTGTGGTAGTCGGCTGGGTGCTGTTCGGACTGGTGGATATCTCACAGTTTGGCCAATATGCGGCGGTGATGTTCGGAGCCGGCGGAAATACATTTACAGCCTACGGATTGCGTTACTACATGAGTAATCAGACAATTTTTTATTTTGTGATTGCGCTTCTGGCTTGCGTTCCGTGGAGACGGGCGGCGGAGAAGCTGTCTGTGAAAATGCCGGAATTTCCGGAAGGAATTCTCTTTGCCGGCGAAATTTTAAAACGCATGTTGATTCTCGTATTGTTGGTTGTCTGCTTTATTTTTGTGATAAACAGCTCATATAATCCGTTTATTTACTTCCGCTTTTAAGGTGAGGAATGAAATTTTATGAAAAAGAAAAGAATGATTATATTAAACATTATATTTTCTCTCGCGTTTCTGGTGATTATTTTTGTTCCGTTCTGTATGCTTGATACAACAGAAATCATAGATTCAAAGCTTGAGAACAGACGGATGACCATGTGGCCCGGATGGCATTTTAACCAGGAAATAAATGAATGGTACGGGCATTATGTGGAAGACCGTGTGGGCTTTCGCGAGGAGGCAGTGCAGATTTACATGAGCGTCGTGCATGTCCTGTTTGGTGAATTTACGGATGATATGCACATGTACGGAAAAGAAGACGAAATTTTCCCGGGAGACAGCGAGTATATCCGTGCATACCAAAAGCTGGCGACGGATGAGGAGCTGATTGACAGCCTTGTGACCTACCTGACGCGCACGGATGCCTATCTTGAGGAGAAGGGGATACCGTTTGTTTTTGTGGTGGGGCTTGATAAGAAGACTGTTTACGGAGAATATATGCCGGACTACATTCATGTGGACGAGAGCAGGGAGAGTATCATGGAGATGCTTTCGCGCAAGCTGGATGAGAATGGTGTTGATTATGTGATTCCTCTGAAGGAATATGAAGAACTGAAAAAAACGCAGAAAATATACAATAAACGATATGATACGGCACATTGGAATCCGCTCGGTGCAATGGCATGTCTTAAGCTTTTAAACGAAAAAGTCAGGGAGGAGAAGCCGGAAGTGCCTATTTTGGACGAGTCGGCATTTGAACTTACTTATACCCGGGAGCAGGTGGAGGGAGTTTCGGTTCCTCTCACGGAAACGGTTCCGGTGTATACCCTGAGGCCGGAATATGCAGAGGCGATTGAACGCAGGACAGACCTTGCTGAAACGCTCGAATATATACCGGGGACAAGTATGCAGCATTTTGTAAATGAAGATGCGTTGTCGGATGAGACGATTCTGATTTTTCAGGACAGCTTCCTGCAGGACAATTGGCAGTATTTTTCTTACCGCTATAAAGAGGTGTATATGATTTCCAGACAAAATTATGAACGTATGCAGTATTATGTAGAAACCCTCAGTCCGGATGTTGTGGTTTATGAAAATGCGGAGAGGGCATTTGTGGATGATTTATATGCCTATGTGAAGCTGGCGGATATTATATATGAGTAATACGAAGGTGTGACATGAACGAAAAGAAAGAACTTATAAAAATACGCGGTGCAAAAGAGCATAATTTAAAAAATATTGATTTAGACATACCGAGAAATGAACTGGTGGTTCTGACCGGATTATCGGGATCGGGAAAGTCATCTCTTGCCTTTGATACGATTTATGCTGAGGGTCAGAGACGCTATATGGAGTCTTTGTCCTCATATGCAAGAATGTTTCTCGGGCAGATGGAGAAGCCGGATGTTGAAAACATTGAGGGACTTTCACCGGCAATTTCCATCGACCAGAAATCGACCAACCGGAACCCCCGTTCCACCGTCGGAACAGTTACGGAAATTTATGATTATTTCCGTCTGCTGTATGCGCGTGTGGGTATTCCGCATTGTCCGAAGTGCGGAAAGGTGATTGCAAAGCAGACGGTTGACCAGATGGTGGATCAGATTATGACGCTTCCGGAGAGAACCCGTCTGCAGATTCTTGCTCCGATTGTGCGCGGACGCAAGGGCGAGCATGTCAAGGTGCTTGAGCGTGCGAAGAGAAGCGGTTATGTAAGGGTGCGTATTGACGGAAATCTGTATGAGCTTTCGGAAGAGATTAAATTAGACAAAAATATCAAGCATACGATAGAAATTGTTGTGGACCGCCTGATTATGAAAGAGGGGATTGAGAAACGTCTGACGGGCTCGGTGGAGAATGCGCTGGAGCTGGCGGATGGTCTGCTTGTCGTGGATACGGGAGAGGGCGGAATGCTGAACTTCAGCCAGAGCTTTTCCTGCCCTGACTGCGGAGTCAGCATTGATGAGATTGAACCGAGAAGCTTTTCCTTTAACAATCCGTTCGGCGCGTGTCCGGTATGTTTCGGACTCGGATATAAGATGGAATTTACGCCGGAGCTTATGATTCCGGATGAATCTCTCAGCATTAATCAGGGGGCAATTGCCGTGACGGGATGGCAGTCCTGCTATCAGAAGGGAAGCTTTACGAATGCTATTTTACAGGCTCTATGTAAACGCTATGATTTCAGTCTGGACACACCGTTCAGGGACTATCCGAAGAAAATAAGAGATATCCTGATTTACGGAACGGATGGTGAAGAGGTCGAGGTTTATTATGAAGGGCAGCGCGGAAAGGGGATTTATCCGGTCGCATTTGAGGGACTGATTAAGAGCGTGAACCGCAGATACCGCGAAACGTCATCAGAAACGATGAAGCAGGAGTACGAGTCGTTTATGAGCATCACTCCGTGTCAGGAATGCGGAGGCATGCGTCTGAAAAAAGAATCGCTTGCAGTGACGATTGCGGATAAGAATATTCATGAGATTACTTCCATGTCAATCCTGCGTCTGCATGAATTTTTGGAAAATCTTGAGCTCACGAAACAGCAGCAGATAATCGGAAGCCGTATCATAAAAGAAATCAAAAACAGAGTCGGATTTCTGGTGAATGTCGGTCTGGAATATCTGTCACTTTCCAGAGGAACAGGAACGCTCTCCGGCGGGGAGGCACAGCGTATACGTCTTGCAACCCAGATAGGTTCCGGGCTTGTCGGTGTGTGCTATATTCTGGATGAGCCGAGTATCGGTCTGCATCAGAGAGATAATGACAAGCTTCTCGGAGCATTAAAGAGACTCAGAGATCTCGGGAATACTCTGATTGTGGTAGAACATGATGAGGACACGATGAGAGAGGCGGACTGGATTGTCGATATCGGTCCGGGAGCCGGAAGTCACGGAGGCGAGGTGATTGCCGAGGGACGAGCCGAGGATATCATGAAGATACCTCAGTCCATAACAGGACAGTATCTGAGCGGAGAGAAGAAAATCCCTGTACCGAAAATACGGAAGCGTGCAACGGGTTACCTTAAGGTAATCGGAGCGGCCGAAAATAATTTAAAAAATATCGATGTAAAAATTCCGCTGGGTGTAATGACCTGTGTGACCGGAGTTTCCGGTTCCGGAAAGTCTTCACTTGTAAATGAAATTGTTTACAAGAGACTGGCAAGAGAGCTGAACCGTGCACTCACGGTGCCGGGCAGACACAAGGACATTAAGGGAATGGAGCGGCTTGACAAGGTGATTGATATTGACCAGTCACCGATTGGAAGAACACCGCGTTCCAATCCGGCAACTTATACGGGGGTTTTTGACCAGATAAGAGATTTGTTTGCCTCCACACAGGATGCGAAAGCAAAGGGATATAAGAAGGGACGTTTCAGCTTTAACGTGAAAGGCGGAAGATGTGAAGCCTGCGGCGGTGACGGAATCCTCAAGATAGAAATGCACTTTTTGCCGGATGTATATGTACCGTGTGAGGTCTGCGGCGGAAAGAGATACAACCGAGAGACGCTGGATGTGAAATATAAAGGAAAAAGTATTGCGGATGTGCTTGACATGACAGTGGAAGAGGCACTTGGATTTTTTGAGAATCTGCCGCAGATACACAGAAAGATACAG
Source organism: uncultured Kineothrix sp. (assembly GCA_964519385.1). Taxonomy (GTDB): domain Bacteria; phylum Bacillota; class Clostridia; order Lachnospirales; family Lachnospiraceae; genus SVFI01. The sequence continues at coordinate 185,312 of CAZFLR010000001.1, read as the reverse complement.
ACACTCTATGACGTGGGTCTGTCCTATGTCACACTCGGACAGCCTTCGACAACACTCTCGGGAGGAGAAGCACAGAGGGTCAAGCTTGCGACGGAGCTTTCAAAGCGAAGTACCGGAAAAACGATTTATATTCTGGATGAGCCGACAACCGGACTTCATTTTGCAGATGTGCACAAACTTGTCGAGATTCTGCACAGGCTGACGGACGGAGGAAATACAGTGCTTGTCATTGAACACAACCTCGATGTGATTAAGACGGCCGATTATATTATCGATATCGGTCCGGAAGGCGGTGAGCGCGGAGGAGAAATCGTTGCGCAGGGAACACCGGAGGAGGTTGCCTCGAATCCGTCCTCTTATACAGGCATTTATATCGGAAAAATGCTGGAGAAGGATAAATAATAAAAATACGAAAAAATAAAAATGCCTCTAAAGTTTTTCACGGGATTGACCGATAACATTTACGAACAAGTTGAAATGAAACAGTATATCAAGGCATGGACGCACAGATTTTCCGGGAAGATTTCCTCCAAAAGCTGTGCGTCTTTGCACTTGTTTTTACAAGATACCGAAAAAAAGTGTAAATTCTATGAAAACCCTTTGAAAATGGCATGGAAATGCGCTATAATAATTGCGCGTATGCAAAATTTGGACAGACAGAGCGGGAACAGCCTTTTGATTCGCCCGCTATACTAATAAAAAAGTTACCATGAAAGGGGAAGAAAGATGCAATACACAGATATCGGAATTGACCTTGGAACAGCCAGCATCCTTGTATATATCAGAGGAAAAGGCGTTGTATTAAAAGAGCCGAGTGTTGTGGCGTTTGACCGTGACACGAATAAGATTAAGGCAATCGGTGAGGACGCGAGACTGATGCTTGGACGTACACCGGGAAACATTGTAGCGGTCAGACCGCTCAGACAGGGTGTTATTTCAGACTATACTGTCACAGAAAAGATGATGAAATATTTTATTCAGAAGGCACTCGGAAAGAAGACTTTCCGTAAGCCGCGCATTGCAGTCTGTGTGCCGAGCGGTGTCACAGAGGTAGAGAAAAAAGCGGTTGAGGATGCGACATATCAGGCAGGTGCACGTGAGGTTTCCATCATTGAAGAGCCAATCGCTGCTGCTATCGGTGCAGGAATTGATATTTCCAAGCCTTGCGGAAACATGATTGTTGATATCGGCGGAGGAACCTCCGATATTGCTGTGATTTCACTCGGGGGAACAGTAGTGAGTGCCTCCATTAAAATTGCAGGAGATGATTTTGACGAGGCAATTGTTCGTTATATGAGAAAAAAACACAATTTGTTAATAGGTGAGAGAACCGCCGAAGATCTCAAGATTAAAATCGGTTCTGCCTATAAGAGACCGGAAGTGGACTCTGTGGAAGTAAGAGGACGTAATCTTGTGACGGGTCTTCCGCGCACGGTTGAGGTGACAAGTGAGGAGACAGAGGAAGCACTGAGAGAAGCAACCTCACAGATTATTGACACGATTATCAGCGTACTTGAGAAAACACCGCCGGAGCTCGCTGCAGATATTGCAGACAGAGGTATTGTTCTGACGGGAGGAGGAAGTCTCCTTCGCGGACTGGAAGATTTAATCTATGCAAAGACGGGCATCAATACCATGACGGCAGAGGATCCGATGACATGTGTGGCAATCGGAACAGGTAAATATGTTGAATTCCTGGCAGGCTACAGAGACGAGGTGTAAGCGGTTTTCACAGGAGGAATGATATGGTAAAAGGACTCTATACAGCATGGACAGGAATGGTGAATCAGCAGAACCGGATGGATGTGCTGACCAATAATCTTGCGAACTCCGCAACTGTCGGATTTAAAAAGGAAGGCGCGACCAGTCAGGCTTTTGATGATGTTCTGGCATTTAAAATCAAGGACACTTCCGATCCGGCGATTGCCCGTAACATAGGAAAGATGTCTCTCGGAGTAAAAATCGGTGAGAACTATACAGATTATTCCCAGGGGTCATTCAAGGCGACGGAGAACACCTTTGATCTTGCACTGTCCGGAAATGGCTTTTTTGCCTGTGAATATACGACCAAGAGCGGCGAAACTTCTGTCAAATACACAAGAGACGGTTCTTTTACACTCAATGTAAACGGTGAGCTTGTGACAAAGGACGGAGATTATGTTCTGGATGAGGACGGAAAACACATTGTTCTGGATCCGAATCAGGCAGTTTCGATTGACCGGTCCGGTGCAATCATGCAGGGCGGAAGAACGGTGACGAATATACAGGTCACTGATTTTGAAGATTACAACTATCTGGAGCATTACGGCGAGAGCTATTATCTCAAGGTGGACGGTGCCAGGGAGAAGGCGGCGGAAGCAGGCGTGTATTCCGGATATCTGGAACAGTCGAATGTGACGGTAATTAATGAGATGGTGGAGCTGATTTCGGTTTCACGTAATTATGAGACGAATCAGAAACTGATTCAGAGCATTGACGGTACACTGGAGATTGCAGCGAATCAGCTTGGTAAGATTTAAGGTTAACGGAGGATTGAAAGTATGGTAAGAAGTTTATGGACGGCTGCAAGCGGAATGATTGCCCAGCAGACAAATGTAGATACGATTGCAAACAATCTTTCAAATGTAAATACAACAGGATATAAGACAGAGGTGGCAGAGTTCAAGACACTTCTGTATCAGAATCTCCAGACGAGAACGACAACGGCAAACGGAGAGAATAAACCGGTGGGTGCACAGGTGGGGCTCGGTGTCCGCAACTCTGCGATAACATCCATGTTTAAACAGGGAAGCTTATATGAAAGCAGCTCGGATTCTGCTTTTGCCATTCAGGGAGACGGTTTTTTCGCAGTGCGCGGAGAAAACGGAGAAACAAGCTATACGAGAAATGGTAATTTTATCTGGGCAGTAGACGGAAATAACCTGACACTTTCGACAACGGACGGACGTTACGTGCTGGATTCCCGGGGCAATAAGATTTCCTTCGGGGAAAATTATGTAACCTCCAAGCTGACGATTTCTGCGGATGGTACGATTTGCTATCCGGATGCAAATAACAATGCGCAGTCTCTGGGAATTACAATCGGTCTTTATCAGTTCCAGAACCCGTCGGGACTGGAGAAGCTGGAAGGAAGCCTTTATAATGCAACAGAGGCGAGCGGAGCAGCACTGAACGAAGCCACGAATAATGAACTGGTGAAAAGTACAGTGGCACAGGGATATCTGGAAGGCTCGAATGTTCAGGTGGCTGATGAGATGGTAAATCTGATTGTGGCGCAGAGAGCGTATGAGATGAATTCCAAGGCGATTCAGACAACAGATGACATGATGCAGCAGGCAAACAACCTGAGAAGATAGGAGTAATACATGGATATTAGCGGATTAACTTCTACATATTTAAATTATGCAAATACTCTGACAGAGACAAACGGAAAGAATGCAAGTTCCATTTCGTCTTTGCAGAATAAAGATTTGTCCAACGCGACGGAAGATGAACTGATGGAGGTCTGTCAGGAATTTGAAGCGTATTTTATGGAAATGATTATGAAGGAAATGACCAAAACCACGAATCTGCTTGGTGAGGACAGCAGTGGTTCAAATTCCGCGCTTGTCAGTTATTTCAAAGACAGTGCGATTTCAGATCTTGCAAAGCAGGCGACTGAGCAAAACAGTATCGGACTGGCACAGACGTTATATGAGCAGATGAAACGTAATTACGGTCTGGATACACCAACTGAGATTACAGAATAAAATAATAAACAGGGCTGCCTTTCTTTTGGCAGCCTTTCTTTTGTTTTACAGCAGCGTAGAGGAGAATTATGCAGACAATAGAAGTGTATGTTGAACGAATTATATATCGCAATGAGACGAACGGCTACTGTGTCCTGATGGGACGGCAGGAGGAAGAGGAATGCATCGTTGTCGGTGTGTTTGAAGTTGATGTCACAGGGCAGATGCTCCGGGTCAGCGGTGAGATGGATTATCACCCGAGCTACGGAGAACAGTTTAAGGTTGAAAAATATGAAATCATAGAGCCGACGGACGAGGAATCGGTCAGAAGGTATCTTTCTTCCGGTGCTGTTAAGGGCGTTGGGGAAGCACTGGCCGGACGTATTGTCAAAAGGTTCGGAAAAGACACGCTGCGCATTATGGAGGAGGAGCCGGAGAGGCTGGCGGAAATAAAAGGAATCAGCCTCCGCAAGGCACAGGAGATTGCAGTCACGGTGTCAGAGAAAAAAGAGCTGCGCTCCGCAATGCTTTTTCTGCAGAAGTACGGAATCGGCAATACACTTGCAGTGAAGATATATGAGACATATGGACTTTCCGTCTATGGAGTGTTGAAGGAAAATCCCTATAAAATAGCAGAAGATATTGAGGGGATCGGTTTTAAGATGGCGGATGCGATAGCGGAAAAAATCGGGATTCACATGGATTCCGATTATCGTATACGGAGCGGTATTCTTTATGTCCTTCAGCAGGGGTTGGCGGAGGGTAACACATATCTGCCGCTGGAAGATGTTCTGGAACGCGCGCAGTCCCTTCTTGGAGTGGAACGCGGGGCGATAGAGCCGCATATTATGAATCTGGCAATGGATAAAAAGCTGGTTTGCAAAGAGGAATGTGTATATAGTATGCCGGCTTATTATGCAGAGATGAATGTGGCAGCCATGCTGGTGCGTCTGAACGAGCCTCTTATGCAGGAGAGAGAGACGGAGGCACTCAAAAAAAGGATTGCTGTCATTGAAAAAGAGGAAAGAATAGAGCTCGATGAGCTTCAGAAGAAGGCGGTAACGGAAAGTATCAGAAACGGTGTCTCTGTTCTTACGGGAGGTCCGGGAACGGGAAAAACGACAACGATACAGACAATCATCCGCTATTTCATAGACAGAGGCTGCAATATTGCACTTGCTGCGCCGACGGGCAGGGCAGCAAAGCGTATGTCGGAGGCAACCGGTTACGAGGCCCGTACCATTCACCGGCTTTTGGAGGTGAGCGGCGGAGCAGATGCGGAAAGAGGTTATTTTGAGCGAAATGAGGAAAATCCGCTTGAGCTTGATGCGGTGATTATAGATGAGATGTCCATGGTGGATGTGTTTTTGTTTCAATCACTCCTGAAGGCGATTACGCCGGGCACAAGACTGATTCTTGTCGGGGATATGAACCAGCTCCCTTCAGTCGGTCCGGGACAGGTGCTGAGGGATGTGGTGGAGAGCGGAGACTTTGCCTGCGTGAAGCTTCAAAAGATTTTTCGGCAGGAGGATGGAAGTGACATTGTCCTGAATGCGCATAAAATACACTCGGGGGAAAAGATTCGTCTGGATAATCAGAGCAGGGATTTTTTCTTTCTGCCGAGAGATGATGCAAAGAGAATATACAACAATATCGTTCAGCTTGTGACGGATAAAATGCCCCGTTATACCAGTGCACAGCCTTATGACGTACAGGTTCTTACCCCAATGAAAAAAGGAGCACTCGGAGCGGCGACCCTCAACAGGATTTTACAGGAATATGTCAATCCGAAGGATGACAGAAAAAAAGAGTACCTGTTCGGGGAGAAACTTTTCCGGGAGGGCGATAAGGTGATGCAGGTTAAAAACAACTACAAGCTGGAATGGGAGGTTGTGGGGAAATACAATATTACAATAGAGAAGGGCCAGGGTGTATTTAACGGAGATGTGGGAAGGATTGTTTCCATCAATGAATATGCAAGGCAGATAAAGGTGGAATACGAAGAGGGAAAAGAGGTTCTCTATTCGTTCGATAACATTGAAGAACTGGAACTTGCATATGCCATCACAATACACAAGGCGCAGGGAAGTGAGTATCCGGCGGTGATCATTCCGCTTCTGGGGGTTCCGAAGCTTCTCGCGTACCGGAATCTGCTCTACACGGCTGTGACGCGGGCAGTGAAATGTGTGACGCTGATTGGTACACAGGAAATGGTGGAGGAAATGATTCGGAATGAAAATGTACAGACACGTTATTCGGGACTTAAAACCAGAATTCATGAATGCAGTGCAGTACTTGGCGGAGGGGCTTCTTCGGATGGTATATCCGGCCCGGTGTCCGTTTTGTGATGAGCCTGTGGCCGGAATGAGGGAACTTATATGCAGGGACTGTCTCTCAAAGCTGGAATTTGTAAAGCAGCCCTATTGTATGAAGTGCGGAAAGCAGCTTAAGGGGCAGGAGGAATATTGTTCTGACTGCAGTGCTAACAATCATCAGTTTGACAGCGGAAGGTCTCTTCTTGTATATAAAGGAGAGGTGAAAAAATCCATCTATCGTTTTAAGTACAAGGGGAGAAAAGCGTACGCGAGAGCGTATGCAGCTCTTGTCGAAAGTCAGATGCAGACTTTTTTTGAACAGGTAAAGCCGGACGCACTGGTGCCGGTTCCGCTTCACAGGGCGCGCAGATGCATGCGCGGTTATAATCAGTCGGAGCTTCTGGCAAGGCATATCGGACGCAGAATGGGAGTGCCTGTCAGAACGAAACTGGTGGTGAGAAGCAGAAATACAGTTCCGCAGAAGAATCTGGACCTTTCCGGAAGGCAAAATAATTTGAAAAAGGCTTTCAAATTGTATAGAAATGATGTAAAATTAAATACGATTATAATTATTGATGACATATATACAACCGGAAGCACGGTGGATGCTCTGGCGGCTGTATTGCGCCGGGCAGGAGTGAAGAAGATTTATTTTCTGACACTATCCGGTGGTAAATAGCAGGAGGCTTATTTATGGATATAAAAAATTGCCGCGTGTGCGGAAGACTGTTTAACTATATTGTAGGACCTTTTGTCTGTCCTTCCTGCCGGGATAAACAGGAAGAGAAGTTCCAGATTGTCAAGAAATATATACAACAGCACGGCCGTGCGACCATAACGGAGGTGTCTGAGGAATGTGAAGTTGAGATTTCGCAGATTCAGGCATGGATTCGTCAGGAACGTCTTGAATTTACCTCGGATTCACCGATAGGAATTCCGTGTGAGTCCTGCGGAAAAATGATTGGAAGCGGGAAATTCTGCCCGGCATGTAAGGACAAAATGATGCGCAATCTGAACAGCGCGATGGGAAAGCATGGTGTGCAGGTGGAGTCGCCGGTGGAAATCCGCAAAGCAAAAGAAAACAGAATGCGTTTTATTGACAAGACGTTGCAGTAGAAGGAGAGACCGATGCTCAGTCAGGAAAGAATCAAACTCATGACAAGAATGGCAGCTTATGAAGAGAATGAGGGCAAGAAATATATGTCCATCGGAAACTATTTCCGCAGTGATTACATGGGCATGCAGATTATCCGCTCCGTTATCAGTGCCACTTTCGGATTTTTAATCGTAGGCGCGCTGTATGTCTATTATAATCTGGAAACTCTGCTGCAGGATATGTACAAACTGGATCTTTGGATGATGGGGAAACAGATTCTTTTGTATTATATTGTGTTTGTGGTGGCATATGCTCTTATTACATACATCGTATATTCGTTCAGATACAGCAGGGCCAAGAGAAGCCTGAAAAGATATTACCGTCATTTAAAGCAGCTTGCTGCGATTTATGATATAGAAAAAAACAATCACTAGAGGGAGAGGATCCCGTGTTTCGGGAAAGGGTTACATTATGTCTTCTTTATTGGAATTGAGAGAGAATTTAAGAAATTTTTACAGTAGGAATGAAGTTTATCTGCTTCCGTTATTGAAGTTTATACTGGCACTCACGACGATGCTGGTAATCAATATCAATCTCGGATATATGACCAAAATTAACAACATGGTTCTTGTGCTTCTGGTTGCACTCATGTGTTCTTTTTTACCGATGAATCTCATGGTGGTCATAGCTGCGATTTTTGTTCTGATGCACAGCTATGCGGTTTCCATGGAGTGTGCAATAGTTGCGGGCGGAATTTTTCTTCTGATGTTTGTGCTGTATTATCGTTTTTCACCGAAGGATACACTGATCGTGCTTCTTCTGCCGTTGTGTTTCGGACTGAAGATTCCGTTTGTGATTCCGATTGCAGTAGGACTCCTTTGCGGACCGGCCTCTGTCGTATCGGTTGCATGTGGCGTGGTTGCCTATTATGTGATTCATTACATAAGTGCAAATGCATCCATGATTATGGCTCTGGACGCAGACGATACAGTGTCAAAATTCAGATACGTGCTCGACGGCGTTTTGAAAAATAAAACAATGATGATTGTGCTGATTTCTTTCTGTGCAGCCACAATTATTGTTTATGTCATCCGTAGATTATCTGTGGATCACGCGTGGACAATAGCCATGTTCGTAGGAGCGGTGACAAACGTTGTCATTCTGCTGGTGGGAAATCTTCTGTACGGGACGGATATGTCAATTCTTTCGATTGTTCTTGGTACGGTGGCAGCACTTGTGGCAGCCAAGATTGTGGAATTTTTCAGCTTCAACGTGGATTATACCAGAACAGAGTATGTTCAGTTTGAGGATGACGAATACTATTACTACGTGAAAGCGATTCCGAAGAATACAGTTGCCAGATCAAACCATACAGTTAAGAAGATTACGAGTGTTCTGTAGAACATGCACATTCACACGGATACACAAAAATAATATAAAGACAGGTGTTCCAAATGCAGCAAATCACAACCTTTATTGACAAATATCTTTCCACAATGCACATTCCGAAAACGCTTATGTGGACGGATATTGCCGAGATATTCATAATTTCATTTGTGGTATATCAGCTTTTAGTCTGGATTCGCAATACGCGGACCTGGGCTCTTTTACGTGGCGTAATCGTGATTCTTGCATTTCTTCTTATCGCAGCACTCTTTAATATGTCCACAATTCTTTGGATTGCCGGAGAGATTTTTTCAATCGCGGCGATAGCCATTGTGGTCATTCTGCAGCCGGAACTCAGGCGTGCACTTGAGCAGCTTGGTCAGAAAAGTTTTATGAGTGCGATTTTTCCGTTTGAGGCAAGTAAGGTGTCCGAGGGACGTTTTTCCGATAAGACGGTGCAGGAAATCGTAAAAGCATGCTACGAAATGGGAAAAGTTAAGACGGGCGCGCTGATTGTGATAGAACATAATCTGCCGCTTGCAGAATACGAGAGAACGGGAATTGAAGTGGACGGACTTGTGACAAGCCAGTTGCTTATCAATATTTTTGAACATAATACACCGCTTCATGACGGAGCCGTGATTATACGCGGAAACCGAGTGACATGGGCGACCTGTTATCTTCCGCTCTCTGACAATATGGAGCTCTCCAAGGACCTCGGAACACGTCACCGTGCAGGTGTGGGTATTTCCGAGGTAACAGATTCCCTGACCATCATCGTTTCAGAGGAGACCGGACGTGTCTCTATGGCATATGACGGGAAGCTGACGCGCAATGTGGAGCCGGATACACTCAGATCCAAGCTTACGACATTGCAGTACAAGACAACGGATGAGAAGAAGAAAAAGAAACTGTCATGGAAGGGAAGGGGCAAGAATGAAGAAAGCTAAAATCTTTGACAATCTGGGCCTGAAAATACTTGCTGTGTTTATCTCTATTCTTTTGTGGCTGGCAGTGATTAATGTTTCCGATCCGGTAATCAATACCAATTATTCGGATATACCGGTGGTTGTGACGAATACGGACAGCATTACGTCTGAGGGAAAGGTATATGAACTTACAAGCGATTCGACGGTATCTATCTCAGTGAGTGCCAAGCGTTCTGTGCAGGATTATCTGAGTGAGGATAATTTTAAGGCGGTCGTGGATCTAGAGGATTATGATGAGGAGACGGGCATGGTTCCGATTCGCATTGAATCCAATAAATACAGCGGTCAGATTGAGAGCATGAAATCCAAGCTCGAGTATGCGACGGTAAAAATCGAAGAAATGATGAAAAAACAGTTCGTTATCTCTCCGGTTGTGTCGGGAGATCCTGAGGAGGGCTACGTGGTAGGAAATGTGACCACAGCGGAGAACATTGTCCGTGTTTCCGGAGCCCAGTCGGTTGTGTCTGCCATCAGAAAGGTTACGGCGGAGCTGTCTGTTGCCGGACTCAGCGGAGATGTGAACACTTCCGTAGACTTAAAGCTGTATGATGAAAACGGAGATGTGATTACAGATGCAAATCTGACGCAGAATATATCAACAGTAGCAATGTCGGCGCAGATTCTTGCGACAAAGGAATTGCCGCTCAGATTTTCGACAAGCGGAGTTCCGAAAGAAGGATACGGCATCAGCGGAGAACTCACGCCGGACAGACAGACCATTGTCGTGGCGGGCAAACAGACAGCACTGACTTATCTGACTTCGGTTGATATTTCTTCGGCGGCTGTCAAGATTGACGGGGCCGATAAGACCTTCAGTGTTGAAGTGGACCTTACAAGATACCTTCCGGAAGGTATTACACTTGCAAATCCGGATGATAAGACGGTCAATGTGGAAGTTCCGATTGATAAAATATTAAAAAAAGAATTTGAGATTTCGACAGCAGACATCAAAATGAACGGATTGCCGGATGGACTGAAGACGGAAGTGATTGACAGCGATAAGCTGATTACAATCCGTGTGGAAGGATTTGCCACACAGATGAGCCGGCTGCAGGGAAAAGATGTGGAGCTGAGTCTGGACTGGGAAACATATATGACGGAAAACGATTTGACCGTTCTGGAAGAGGGAAGATATCGTCTTCCGCTTGAGATTACAGTTCCTGAAGGCGTTGTGAAACCGTCTGGTGAAATTACGGTTTTGGTTGAATTAAGTGAGAAATAATAAAAAATATAAAAGTGAGGAATGACACAATGGGCAGAATGTTTGGAACAGACGGAGTACGCGGAGTCGCAAATGCGGAATTGACACCAATGCTTGCCATGCAGCTCGGGCAGGCCGGAGCGTATGTCCTGACGAAAGAGAAGGAACACAAACCTACGATTATGGTTGGATGCGATACACGTATTTCGGGAGATATGCTGGCCAATGCATTGATGGCAGGAGCATGCTCGGTGGGAGCAAACGCAGTTTATGTGGGAGTGCTTCCGACACCGGCGGTGGCGTATCTGACGAGAAAATACAAGGTGGATGCAGGTGTTGTCATCTCAGCATCTCATAATCCGGTAGAATTCAATGGAATCAAGTTTTTTGACGGAAACGGATATAAGCTTCCGGATGAGATGGAAGATGAAATCGAAGCTGTGATTAAAAGCGGAATGGACGGTGTGAAATTTCCTACAGGTTCACAGGTCGGCAAGATTAAATACCGCACGGATGCAAGAGAAGAATATATCAATCATGCAATCCAGTCGATACCGATGGATTTGTCGGGACTCAAAATCGTGGTAGACTGTGCGGAAGGAGCAGCATTTTATACCTCGGTCGAGGCACTAAAGGAGCTCGGAGCGCATGTGATAGCCATACACAACAATCCGGACGGAAGCAATATCAATGCGAACTGCGGTTCTACGCATATGGAAGAGCTTAAGGGACGTGTGTTGGTTGAAAAAGCAAATGTAGGTCTTGCTTTTGACGGAGATGCAGACAGACTTCTGGCTGTCGATGAGAAGGGGCTGACAGTAGACGGCGACCAGATTATGGCAATTATCGGTAATCATATGAAATCCAAAGGAACCTTAAATGATGATACGATTGTTGCAACCGTTATGAGTAATCTCGGATTTTTCCTGATGGGAGAAAAGAACGGATTAAAGATAGAGCAGACAAAGGTTGGAGACAGATATGTTCTCGAACGCATGCGTGAAATCGGTTCCAATCTGGGAGGAGAGCAGTCAGGACATATCATTTTCCTTGATGAGAATACGACGGGAGACGGACTTTTGAGTGCACTTCACCTGCTTCAGGTAATCGTGGAGACGGGCAAGCCGCTCTCAGAGCTTGCATCCGTCATGGAGGTACTTCCGCAGGCACTGGTGAATGCCAAGGTAGCAAATCACAAGAAAGAACACTATATGGATTATCCGGAAGTGGCAAGTGCGATTGAGGAGCTGACGAATAAGTTTGCAGGAGAAGGACGTGTACTGATTCGTCCGAGTGGTACAGAACCGCTTGTGCGTGTCATGATTGAGGGAAAAGATCAGGAGCAGATAGAGGCAGAAGCCAAAAAGCTTGCGAATCTGATTCAGGATGTTATGTTTTAATGGAATAGCTTGTGAAAAAAAGGCAAATATGATACACTGATTAACAGGGGTAACGACGAAATATGTAATGGAGGGCAGATAAATGGTAAGCCAGAAAGTTACTATCAAAAATCCAACAGGGCTACATCTAAGACCGGCTGGCAACCTATGTAAGGAAGCGATGCAGTTTAAGTCTCTGATTACTTTCAGTTCCAGAGATAATACGGCAAATGCTAAGAGCGTGCTCAGCGTTCTTGGCGCGTGTGTTAAGTGTGGCGATGAAATAGAATTTGTCTGTGAAGGCGAGGATGAGGAAGAGGCTCTGGCAGCTCTTGTCAACGCTATCGAAAACGGACTAGGCGAATGATGTTAACAGCCCATCTGACGATGGGCTGTTTTTGGTTGAAACTATACTTTTGTAGAAAGAAGGCAAAAAAACATGTTGAATTATCAAAGATATCGTAAGAATCCGGTTGTGGACTATCCGGAGAGAGAATGGCCGAACAAGGAGATTGAAAAGGCACCGGTCTGGTGCAGCGTGGATCTTCGTGACGGTAATCAGGCACTGATTGATCCGATGGTCGTGGAAGAAAAGATTGAGATGTTCCAGCATCTGATTAAGCTTGGATTTAAGGAAATAGAGATTGGTTTCCCGGCTGCCAGTCAGATTGAATATGATTATCTGCGCCAGCTCGTAGACCGTAAGCTGATTCCGGATGATGTGGTTGTACAGGTGCTGACACAGTGCAGGGAAGAGCTGATTGACCGGACATTTGAGGCGATTGAAGGCTGTAAGCAGGCGGTTGTGCATATCTACAATTCAACATCCACATTGCAGAGAGATGTTGTATTCCGCATGAATCAGGATGAAATCATTGACATCGCCGTAAAGGGTACGGAGATGGTAAAGGAGCGTGCAGCCAAATTCCCGGGTAAGATTATTCTGGAATATTCACCGGAAAGCTTTACCGGTACGGAGCTTGATTTTGCACTCCGTATTTGTACTGCCGTACAGAAGACATGGGGAGCAACTAAGGAGAACCCGATTATCATAAATCTTCCTTCTACGGTGGAAATGAATACACCGAACGTATACGCCGACCAGATTGAATGGATGAATAAGCATTTTGAAGACAGGGAAAGTATTATATTATCAGTACATCCGCATAATGACAGAGGAACGGGTGTTGCCAGTGCGGAGCTTGCACTTCTTGCAGGCGCAGAGCGTGTGGAAGGTACATTGTTTGGAAACGGAGAACGTACAGGTAACGTGGATATTATGAATCTGGCCTACAATATGTTCTCACAGGGAATCAATCCGAATCTGAACATTGAACATATCAATGAAAGCATTGAGCTCTATGAGAGATGTTGTAAGATTCCGATTCATCCGCGCCATCCGTATGCAGGAAAACTCGTATTTACGGCGTTCTCCGGTTCACATCAGGATGCTATCAACAAAGGTGTCACAGCCCTCAGAGAGAGCGGAAGCGAAATCTGGCAGGTTCCGTATCTGCCGATTGATCCGGCAGACATCGGAAGAGAATACGAGCCGATTGTCCGTATCAACTCACAGTCCGGAAAGGGCGGCGTTGCATTTGTTATGGACACATATTTTGGCTTCAAGCTTCCAAAGGGAATGCACAAGGAGTTTGCAAAAGTTATTCAGAATATTTCCGAAAAACAGGGTGAGGTTTCTCCGGAGCAGATTATGGAACAGTTCCGTGAGCAGTATCTCGACCGCAAGGAGCCGTTGCATTTCAGAAGACTTCGTGTGGACGATATGAGCGGTGCGACAGATTCCGCTTTCGATACAAGGGTTACGGTTGTCTATACGGACCACGGTCAGGAGAAGTTCTTCGAGGCAGTCGGAAACGGACCTATCGATGCTGTACAGCGTGGTATTATCGAGCATTTGGGAGTCCGTGTCAAAGTGCTTGACTATGAAGAGCATGCGCTTCAGAGCGGTGCAAGTTCACAGGCGGCTGCATACATTCATCTTCTCGATGCGGATGACGGAACAGTTACCTATGGTGTCGGCGTGAGCAGCAACATTACAAGAGCTTCCGTGAGAGCTATTTTCTCAGCCCTGAACAGACTTGGCATCGGTGAAAACTAGGCAGTTTTGGAGTTTCGCAATGAAAAAAATTAAAATTAAAAAATGGAAAGCGAATATTGTATTACCGATTATAACCCTGTTATGTCTGGCAGGGTTTATCGGCAGTTACATCTTTCCGAATGAAGTTCTTGATACATTTACAATCAATATGGAAGAAGAGGAAGGCGACACGGAAGTGTTACTTCCTCTTTCTTTACAGACTGAAATTGTATATGAGATGAATACAAAGGGACTGCCTCTGAAAGGCATTCAGGTCGGTGTCAACAAAAGGGGACATGCCCTGACAAGGACGAATCTCATTTATACCGTTTATGCGGGAGAAGACTGCATCAGCCACAATGTTTATGAGGTGGCAGCAGGTGATGATATTCAATATGTATATCTGCCGTTTGAAAATTATGAGAAATGTATGGGAGATATAAGAATTACATTTATTCTGGACGCGGCGGAAGAGGACCCGGATGCTTATCCGGCACTCATGGCAAACCACAGACAGATAGAAGGAACAAGGACCATAGCCGAAAATCGTCCGGAGGGTGAAGAAAAGACGGAGGTTTCACTCAAATGTAATCACATTTATACCCATGATACCTATCCGTTTTTATATGATTTCCGCCTGCTTACCTTTGTTTTTCTGGCAGCCTCAATGGCGGTAAATTATCCGGGAAGGAAGAAAAAGGAGGAGACGGGACATGACGGACAATAAAAAGAGACTGAAACATGTTTTGCAATATGTCTTGCTTCTTCTTGTGATTGTAACGGTTGCATTTCTTGTGGAATGTGTATTTTTTCAGTTCAGGGCACTTCGCCACAAAGCCGAGCCGATTACCTTTGTGATGGACGGAAGCGACGAAATGCTGACTTTTTCTGTAGGTGAAGAGCTTGCAGAGCTTTCGGAGGAGGAAATCCGTAGCATAGAAATCGAGAGGGACAATCTCCGGATGCTGGCGGAGTACAACGGCGAGGAATATGTGGAGCCGGCGGATGAGACACTGGTAGAAACCGGAGGAACCATGTACCGTAAGGTGAAAAAAACAGTGATTAAGGTGGACCTCGGAAATCCTTATTATATTCACAAGATGGATCTTCGCGCGCCGGTGGAAGAGAGTGCAGGCTACAGTGTAATCGCTTACAGAGACGGAAAAATGGTCGAAGATGACATCTACTGTACCATCGAGGCAAAAACAGGTGCAGGAATCGCCAATGCCGATGTGTATGCAGATTATATGGAAATTGCCGTTCTGTCGGGGGAGGAACTGAATCCGGCAGATATGAAGCTTACAATCTCGAATAAATTCAGTCCGAATCCAATGCGCATTGCATTTATGATACTGCTGCTCACCATGGCGGCGGTCTTATACATGGAAAAAGACGCACTGCGTGACAGACAGGAATGGATTTTTGCCGTGATTTGCCTGATGCTCGGATGCCTTCTGATTTTCGGCATCGGAACCAATCAGGTCAGCTATGATGAGTATGTGCATGCGAAAGCGGCGTATAAGCTTTCTTACGGTACAACCATAGAATTTACGGAGTCGGCACTTCAGATGTCGGGAAATCTTCTTCCGCACTTTAATAATCCGGAGGAGAGACAGCTCGTGGAGGCCTATCTTGATAAAAATAACGATTTCAGTTGGGCGGACATAGGCAGTCAGAGCCGTTTTGTGCGCTCAGAGACGCGGGTATATTATCCGATGGCAGTCGGCTTTTGGATTGGTAGGACCTTAAATATGGGATTTGCAGACACAGTGGCACTTGCCAAGCTTGGGAATCTGCTTTTCTACATTCTGGTTGTATTTTTTGCAATACGGCTGGCGGGAAAAAACAAAAACATCGTGGCACTGATTGCGCTTTTGCCAAACAATGTTTTTTTGGCTTCCGCGCTGACCTATGATGCTGTGCTGACAAGCTTTCTTCTTCTCGGAATGGTGCTTGTCATCAACGAGCTGCTGGAGCCGGAGAGAAAGCTGACATGGCAGAATGCACTGGCTATTCTGGTATCCTTTGCAATCGGTTGTCAGTCAAAGCCGATTTACATTGTGATGGTGCTGCTGATGCTGTTTTACGGAAAAAATAAATTTTACAGCCGGTGGCAGGAGGTTGTGTGCAAGGCAGCCATTCTTGTCGTGGCAGGACTTATGATTTATAACATTTTCTTCCCGACACCGACGGCGGGAAGCGATTATCATCTTGTGAGCAACTTCAGCTACGCCGGAGATAAGAGAAACCTCGGAACAAGCGTAACGGGACAGATTTCGTATATTTTCGGCAATCCGGGAACCTATACGCTCCTTTTGCTTGGCTCTATGGCGGGGATGCTTGGGGACTATCTTTTTGGCGGTTCTGATTTCTTCCGGTACGGATATCTCGGAACGGCACCTACGATTGCAACCTATATCGTGCTTCTGCTTGCACTCTGGCTTGTGCTGGTAAGTGCAAAGGGAGAAAAGAGAAGAGGAATCGGCTGGAAAAACATTGTGCTTATTCTGATTATGATTCTGGGCACTTCTGCTATCGTGTGGACTTCCATGTATGCAAGCTACACGACAGTAGGAGCAGACGAAATCCGTGGCGTGCAGGGAAGATATTTTATACCGATGTTTCTGCCTTTTGCCGTATGTTTCTTAAACAGCAGATGGGAGAGCCGGCTGCAGCAGCACAATCGCAGCAGGATTATGTTCGGAGTTATGGCAGCACTCAATATGTGCATGATTTATGCACTTGTGATTACCGGAATGAATATATAGAACAGAGGAAATTATGGTCAGTGTTATAGTACCAGTATATAAAAGTGAACAGACGCTTGAGCGTTGTGTAAACAGTTTGCTCGAGCAGGACTATCAGGATATAGAGATATTGCTGATTGTGGACGGTCCGCCCGACGGCTCGGGAATTCTGGCAGAACGTCTGGCAGAGACAGATAAAAGAATCCGTGTGATTAACCAGTCAAATCAGGGCGTGTCGAAGGCACGCAATCACGGAATCAGAGAGGCAGAGGGCGAGTATATCCGTTTCCTTGACAGTGATGATTATGTGGGACCGGATGCCATTTCATCCATGGTGAAGGCAATGCAGCACGAGGGGAGTGATTTGGTCATTGCAGGTTTTCATCACCTGTATTTCGGTGAATGTATCACGAAGATTCCGGGCGTAAAGGGAACCTTTGAGGTGAAAGGTGCGAAGGAGGAACTTCGGACGCTGTATACGGAAGGCTTTTTGAATATGCCATGGAACAAGCTGTTTCGTGCGGATAAAATCAAGGCACAGTTTCCGACAGACAGGACACTCGGCGAGGATCTTCTGTTTAATATGAGATATATTCTCGATGCGGATAAAATAACCGTGGTGGATAACTGCGTATGTGAATACATTCAGGATGACCGCGGAACTACACTCTCAACGAAAAAAAGAGATGATAAAATTGAAACGGCTTTGTATCTGTATGGGCAGTCAAAGAATTTTTTCCAAAGTCTGGGGATGAAGACGGAGGAGGAAATGTCTTTTCTGGCAACCAAGGTCATAACGACTTTTCTGGATGAGATTGAAATGACGGGCTTTACAGTCGGAGACAGAAAAGAAAAACGGAAGACGATACAAAGCTTTGCCGATGCGACCGGAGATTTTCTTCACAGCGGAGAGAAAAAAGTAATCCGTCCGGAGAAAGCGGATTATAAAATTATATACTTCTTTCTGAAAAGAAATATGATCGGAATGACCATGTGCATGGTAACGCTGCGTACATGGGTTGTAAAACTTGTCAAAAGAGGGAGAAAGACATGAAACCACTCATTTCCGTAATTATTCCGATATATGGGGTAGAAAAATATTTAAAGCGTGCTGTGGAGTCAGTGCTTGGACAGACCTACAGAAATCTTGAAATTATACTGGTGGATGACGGTTCGCCGGACAACTGCCCGGCTATTTGTGATGCCTACGCGGCAAAAGAGGCTCGTATCCGGGTGATTCATAAGGAAAACGGAGGCCTTTCCGATGCCAGAAACGCGGGGCTTGACATTGCCGGCGGAGACTACATTGCTTTTCTCGACAGCGACGACTACTACGCGCCTTTCTTCATAGAGGTGCTGTATGAGCAGCTTACAGGACAGCAGGCACAGGTTGCTCTCTGCCGATATGAAGTAACCGGAGCGATGGAGACGGCGGAAGGACCGGATTTTTCGGAATATCTGGAAAAATATAAAAAGGGTGAGGTGCCGTCGGAGGTATATGACCGTAGGCAGATGCTGCTGAATCAGTATGATGCTCTGTGCGGAGATGCAACTTATTTTATTGTTGCCTGGAACAAGCTTTATAAGGCATCTCTGTGGAAAAATATCAGATTCCCGAAGGGAATGATTCATGAAGATGAAGCGACCACCTACCGGATTTTCGACAGGGTGGAAAAGGGCGTGTATGTGAAAATGCCGATGTATGCGTATTTTAGTATGCCTGAAAGCATCACGCGCGCCAAATTTAATATCCGTCGGCTGCAATGGTTTGATGCGATGGACGGAAGAATTGATTTCCTGCAGGAAAAAGAGGAGACGCAGGCACTGAAGGCGGCTGTACGGGCCCGTGCAGATGCTGCAATCCGCTATTTTTATCCTCTGAAACGGGAGTGCCCGCGGGAAAGAGAAGCAGCCGGACGGCTTAAGGGATATGTGAGAAGTGCCCTGCGGATGAATGCAAAGGGGGAAGAGCCACAAAAAGGATTCCTCAGTTTCGTAACAATAGCAGGATATCGGATTTTTCTCACTTTGCCCGGTATGTATTCATTGATGACGAAAGCGGGGAAAGATAAATGCCAAAAGTGAGTGTGGTAATTCCTGTCTACAATATGCAGAAATATTTGGGTAAGTGTATGCAGAGCGTGCTTTCTCAGACCTTGTCCGATATTGAGATACTGCTGGTGGATGACGGCAGCAGTGATGATTCACCAAAGCTGTGTGACGAGTATGCCCGGACGGACGCACGTGTCCGCGTGATTCATAAGGAAAACGGCGGACTTACGTCTGCGTGGAAGAGGGGTTCGCTGGAGGCAGCAGGTGAATACATCGGCTATGTGGACAGTGACGATTATATAGAGCCTGACATGTATGAAAGAATGTACGACAGAGCAGTCCGGACGGATGCGGATATTGTCTGCTGCGGTCTGACGCATTTGTATGAAGATGACCCGGAGCGGAGATGGACGGAGCAGATGGATCTTGAAACAGACAGTCTGAAAAAGGATGACCTGTCACAGCTTATTTATCCGACACTGATTAACGACGGAAGTTTTCTGGGGAGACGTTTGCAGCCGAACCGTGTCACGAAGCTTGTGAAAAGTTCACTTGTAAAAAAGAATCTTGATATGTGTGCGGATGAGGTCAGCATAGGAGAGGATTATCAGTTCTCCCTCTGCATGTTTCTGGATGCCGGACGTGTTGAGATTATCCGGGATTATTTTCCGTATTACTACTATATGAACAGTACGTCAATGACGATGCGCCATGACAGGGATTATCCGGAAAAAATACGGATTATGCGCAGGAATCTCTGTCGTATCTCGGATGAAAAAAAGATATATGATTTGAAACCGCAGATATGGAATGATTACGTTTCGCTTCTGGTGCTTCATACCAAAGGAATTGTTTATAAGCAGAAGTCACTTCCGTACAGGGAGCTGAAAAAAGAAATGAAACAGGTGCTGGAGCAGCCGGATGTGCGAGAGGCATTGAGGATTTATCACATGCCGAAGCTCACTTTGGCTGAAAAAATGTTTCTGTTTTTTATGAAGCATCACATGTATTGCGCCATCTGGCTTGCTGTGAGAGCGTATTTTCGCAACTGATGCGCGTGGAGGTATGCGATGAAAAAAAGTTTTGAAAAAATATATCCGTTCTGCTTCGTGCTTTTGATTGCCCTGATTGCATTTCTTGCATTCTATAAGCTGGATGTCAAATATGTGGATCCGTGGGACGAAGCAAGACACGGGGTAAATGCCTATGAGATGGCAAACGGAGGAAGTCTGTTTCAGAATACATATTTGAGACAGGCGGATTACTACAATTTAAAACCACCGCTCAGCATGTGGTGTATTATGCTCGGCATGGCAGTTTTCGGAAACGGAGTCTTTGCACTCAGATTTTATTCGGCACTCTGCTATGTCGTTCTGGCGATTGTGGCGGGACTGTATGTGAAAAAACACTACGGAAGGGCAGAGTCCCTGTGCGCAGTCGCATTTCTTGCCATTAATACAACGGCCTTTCAGGCACATATGGTTCGTGCAGGCGATGCAGACAGCCTCTTCGTGCTTTTGTTTACACTGGCAATGCTTTGTATGATGCAGATTCCCCAAAAGAAACAGAACCTGTATTTGTGCGGATTCTTCTTTGCACTGGCATTTCTGACGAAGAGCTTCCACGCGGGAATCATTGCCGTAATCGGTGCTCTGTACCTGATTTTGACAGGGCAGATAAGGAAGCTTAGTCTGAAAAACTGGATTCTGTTTCTTGCATCAATTATCTTACCGCTGCTTTTGTGGGCGGTGCCGAGAGCTATGATAGACGGCACAGAGTTTTTCAGAAAAATGTGGGAGACGGATGTGCTTGGCAGAACAGACGGGACTTTGCAGAATAATATTGCACCGTTTGGCTATTATGCGGAATATTTTCTGGGAGCTTCCTCCGGAAAGGTGACACCGTATCTGTGTGCCTTTGTCATCTGTCTGACAGGATTTGTATATTTTAACAGATGCTTTGCGTGGAAGAATAAAGAAAAGTATCTTGGATGGATTTTGTGGATGCTGATTCCTTTTATCGGCTTTTCGGCTGTGACGAATAAGCTTTTGTGGTATATGTATCCGGTCTTGGTTCCGCTGCTTCTGGCCGCAGGAATAGTAACTGCCCGGATAGTGAAAAACAGGAATATACTTCCGGCGGTGAGAACCGTGTTTGCCGGAGCGGTGCTGTTTGTGCTTGTTTACTTTACGGGGAATGTGTATGAGACGATAAACAGCGCAGGGCCGAATGAATTTCAGGAGCTGGTGAAAGAGGTTGCTGCGATGGAGGAATACAGGAGATGTGAGGCATTTGTCGATTACAGCCTGTCGGAGGACGGAAATGTCTCCTCGGACTGGAGCCAGCAGGATGTCTTTGTGGCGGAGGCATACGGAGATTTTCGCTGTGTGGAGGATGGCTGTATGGAGCTTTTGCTTCACAGCACGAATCGAGGAAAAAAAGGAGTCGCATTTGTAGGCAGGGATGTGTATGAAGAATACGCATCGATTTATGAATCCGGCGAAATCATTGCCGAAAGCAGGGATTATCTGGCATTTTCGGTCGAATATTAATCTTTGTATCGACAAACCCATAGGGAGTATGGTAAAATCAAAAAAGCGTGTACTTAAAAATACAAAATTATAATTTAAAGACGAAGGTGAAAACTTATGAGAAAAATGAAATTATTTTTATTGACTGCATTGTCGGTGGGATGTATCCTCTCCGGATGCGGAAAATCTGAGGAGATTCAGACAGACGAAACACCGGTTCAGGAGGAAGTAGTGAATGAACCTGTGGCGGAAGAGATTGTTACAGATGAAGATGCATTTGTGGAAGAACTTCCGGCAGGAAAACAGAGAAGCTCTCTCACAGGAGAGATTATAGATGAAGAAGTATGGCAGCAGCGTCCGCTGGCAATCATGCTTCCGACGGATAAGGCAGCACAGCCTCAGTACGGTATCGGACAGGCAGGTGTATTGTATGAGTGTATGGAAGAGGGAGATATGTCCCGTCAGATGGCAATTATTGAAGACTGGCATGACATTGAAACTCTCGGAAATGTTCGTAGCTGTCGTGATTATTATGTTTACTGGGCATATGAGTGGGATCCGATTCTCGTTCACTTCGGAGGACCGTATTACCTTGCAGAGGTTACCAACCGTGATGATGTATACAACATTACGGGGTGTGCGGTAAACTCAACCTCATCCGCTCCGGGCTGCAACGCATTCTATCGTACAACGGATAAGGCAGTACCTCACAATGCCTATACAAGTGGTGAAAAACTGATTTCAGAGTGTGCAAAATTAGACTACAGCTTAACACATAACTTTGACCGTTTCCGTGCCGAGCATTTTGTTTATGCAACACAGAAAGAGAACACTCTTGACAGCGCGTCAGGAAGCTTTGCTGCAAAAGAAGTAAGCCTTGCAAAGGCATTCCCATACACGAAATCTTCTTTGGTATATGATGAAGAAGCCGGACTTTATAAGAAAAATCTTTACGAAGAGCCACAGTGTGACGGAACGACAGGGGAGCAGCTTACATTTGAAAACGTTATCATCCAGTTTGCACACTATGAGGTGCGTGATGCGAAGGGATATCTTTCCTTCCGTTGCCATGACGATACACAGGATGGTTATTTTATCACAAACGGAAAAGCAGTTCATATCAAATGGGGCAAAAATAATGATGACAGCCCGACTAGATATTACTATGACGATCTGACACAGGTGGAATTCAATCCGGGAAAAACATATATCGCAGTGGTACAGAATGACCGCAGCGTAATCATTGACGGTGTAGAGTATACATCACAGGTACAGTAAGAAGCTGTGTATAAAAAATCTCCTTCACAAATGGATGTAAATTTGTGAAGGAGATATTTTTTTGGAAAAGCGGAAGGACTGCTTATTAAGAGTCTTCTCCTGCAACACATTTAGGAATACCGTTCCAATCGGCTGCAATGTCAGTGAAAGAGGAAAAATAACTTCCGATAATTTTATCCGTGCGCGCAAGACACATCAGGTCAAGGAGTGCGTCTTTGATACCTGTCACGCTGTCACGTGAGAGGTCGCGCGACTCGTTTGAAATGATGCGTTCCGGAAACCTCTGCCGGAGAGCCGCCTCCTCGGACAGGTCATCTGTTGCCAGATAAAATCTTGTGTCGGGAAAGAGAGCGATTTCTTTTTCCATGGAATCGATAAAAGCCTGTGTTGAGCTTTTTCCGATTGCCGGCTTGTTATCTGTCCGGCGAATATGCACGCCGACGTTGTGGGAACCATAAGAAGAGATAAGGCTTTCAATGCGCGTAAAAATTTCCCGTGTCGGTACGAAGGCGGAATAATCGTGACACTCAAAAAAGTGTTCCTCTGTCGCGATATAGAGAGGACAGTCGAGCGTGGCGGCAAATTCGTCCGTCAGTCCTTTTTCGTTCCGGTTGGAGCGGATGTCTTCGTTTCCTATACGTTTGCGCGTAAACTGGTAAAAAAGCTTGATGGGATTCCATTTGGAACGGATGTTTATGACGGTGAAGGCATCCGTTTTTTCAAAAAGTTCTTCAAACGGACAGCCGAGCTCGGCGTTTACATTCCAGATGACCTTCAGTTGTTTGTTCTGCTTTTTCGCAAGTACCAAAGCGGAATTAATGGCGCGCATTCTATTGCACAAACCACCTATCGGTTGTATTATTAACATAGTATGTCCTGCTTTCTGTTTAGATTGAGAGCGGAAAATAAGCTCTTTTCAACAGTATATCAAAAGAGCGGGAAAAATGGGAGTTTTTTATGAAAATCGTACAGGTAAATACGGTTGCAGGTGTCGGAAGTGTCGGCAGGATCTGCGTGGATTTATATGATACATTGAAAAAAACAGGCCATGAGCCTTATATTGCCGTCGGACGCGGGAAACCGGATTCGCGTCTTCAGGTGTTTAAGATTGGCACGCCACTGGATTTTGGCTGCCACGTGATGAAGAATTTTTTTCAGGGGAAATCAGGCTTTGGCTCAGCGAAGGTCACAGAGGAATTGATTGAATGGCTCGACAGCGTGAAGCCGAATGTCATCCATCTGCATAATATTCACGGCTTTTATCTCCAGACGGAGCTTTTGTTTGCTTATCTGAAAAAGGCGGAAATACCGGTGGTCTGGACGCTGCATGACTGCTGGCCTTTTACCGGGCACTGTGCGTACTTTGATTATATCGGCTGTGAGAAATGGAGACTCGGAGGCTGCGAACACTGTAAAGTCCATGCAAAGGTATATCCTTATGCACTTTTCAGGGATAATACCCGCCGGAATTATCAGGCAAAGAGGGAAGCCTATACGGGCGTAAAGA
This sequence comes from uncultured Kineothrix sp., assembly GCA_964519385.1. Lineage (GTDB taxonomy): Bacteria > Bacillota > Clostridia > Lachnospirales > Lachnospiraceae > SVFI01. Next base: position 161,005 of record CAZFLR010000001.1, on the reverse strand, counting down.
ATCTTACGATTGTGACACCGAGTCACTGGCTCGCCGGGCTTGTCAAACAATCATTTCTCAAAGAATATCCCATACAGGTCATCCCGAACGGAATCAATCTCGAGGTGTTTTCGCCGGGAGAAAAGACAAGCTCATCCTCTGAGGAGACCGGGCAGGCAAGGGAAGGAAGAACGTATACGATTCTCGGGGTGGCAAATCGCTGGGAGGAGCGCAAAGGTCTTGTTTATTTTGAAAAGCTGGCGGAGATACTGCCTGAAAATTATAGGATAAAGCTTGTTGGAGTTGATAAAAGACAGGCTGAAAGGCTGAAACGTAAATATAAGGGAAACAGGCTGATACCTGTCTGCCGTACAGAAAATGTCGGAGAGCTGGCACAGCTTTACCGTGATGCGGATGTATATGTCAATGCAACGCTGGAGGACAATTTCCCTACGACGAATCTGGAAGCACTCGCATGCGGAACACCGGTTGTTACCTTTGCGACCGGAGGGAGCGGGGAAGCCTTAAACGAGAACTGCGGAATTGTGGTGGAAAAGGGAGATTTGCAGGCCCTGGAGGAAAAAATCCGAATGGTCTGTGAGACGAAACCGTTTTCGGCGCAGGCGTGCAGGGCAAGGGCATTGGCTTTTGAACGTGGAGCCAGATACAAAGACTATATTTCCCTCTATCAGGACGTGGCGAAAAGGCAAGCAGTTTTTGCAATTACCGCTGATTTATAGTATACTATATATGATTATGGTCAAAATTCGGATGGAGATAACAGAATGCAGAAGGTCTCAGTGATTACAATGACCTATAATGACCGCTCGCATTTGGAAAAGTGCGCGGCGCAGGTCTTAAAGCAGGATTATGAAAATTTAGAATATATTATAGTGGACGGGGGCTCGACCGACGGTACCGTGGAATTTCTGCAGGAGCTGAAGGAAAGCCGTCCGGACAAGGTGACATATATCAGTGAGCCGGACAAAGGACTTTACGACGCACTCAACAAAGGAATCCGCATGGCAACAGGGGATATCGTGGGGCTCATGTGTGATGAGTTTGCGGATGAGACCGTGATTTCCCGGATGGTTTCGCTTATGGAAAGGGAACATACGGACGGTGTTCATGGGAATATCAATTATGTAGCAGGCGGAAAAGTAATCCGGCACTGGCGTATGGGACAGGGTAATATCCGCACCGGCTGGATGCCCGGTCACCCGACCCTTTATTTAAAAAAAGAAGTATATGAGAAATACGGCTTATATAAGACGGATTACAAAATAGCCGCAGATTACGAGTTTATGATTCGTATCTTAAAAGAGAACCGGGTTCAGCTCTCGTATATAGATGAGGTTCTTGTGCATATGTTCCACGGCGAAGAATCGGCAAGCACCGGTTCGGCAGGCAGTTATCTCCGCTCGCTCAGGGAAGGCCACAGGGCACTTAAGGAAAATCGTGTGGCATTTGCGTGGACCGTGGATTTTTGCCGTATTATGAGAGTTCTTTTACAGTTTTTGAAAAAATGAGGTTGCCAAGATGAAATGTTTGATTATTATTCCGGCTTACAACGAAGCAGAAAATATAGAGCGCGTTGTGGACAGGCTGACAAAGGAATATCCTCAATATGATTATGTAGTTATCAACGACGGATCAAAGGATGATACGGCTGCAATCTGCAGAAGAAACGGATATAATCTGGTAGATTTAAAAGTGAATACGGGACTGGCCGGAGCGTTTCAGACCGGGATGAAATATGCGTATATGAAGGGCTATGACTGTGCAATCCAGTATGACGGAGACGGACAGCACAACCCGGACTACATCGCAGACATGATTCATAAGATGGAGAGCGAAAATCAGGATGTGGTTATCGGCTCGCGCTTTGTGACGGAGAAGAAGCCAATCAGTGCACGAATGCTTGGAAGCAGGCTGATAGAGCTTTGTATCATTCTCACAACCGGTAAAAAGATTAAGGACCCGACTTCGGGAATGCGTCTGTTCAGCAAGCGTATGATTGCAAAACTCGCCCACAGTATGAATTACGGACCGGAGCCGGATACGATTGCCTATCTGATTAACTGCGGAGCAAGAGTTTCGGAGATACAGGTGGTCATGAATGAGAGAACGGCGGGAGAAAGTTACCTTACGCTAACTAAAACAATCCGTTATATGACGACAGTCTGCTCATCTATTTTGTTTTTACAGTGGTTTAGAAGGAGAGAGTTATAAAATGTCTTATTATTTGAGATTACTAATATTACTTGCGTCGATTGTCACATTATTTTACGTGCTGCGAAAAATACGGAAGGCCCAGATTCAGATTGCGGACTCCCTTTTCTGGGTGTTTTTGTCAATTGTGTTCGTCATCATGGGCACGTTTCCGCAGGTGGTGTATTTTTTGACGAGACTGATGGGATTTCAGGCACCGGTCAATCTCATATTCCTGGTTATGATTTTTATCCTGCTTTTGAAGGTATTTTCTTCTTCCATTAAGATATCACAGCTTGAAAATAAACTCGACAGTCTTGTGCAGGAGATAGCGATTGATGCTGCCCTGCGTGACGAGAAGAATCAGCAGGCGCAAACAGAAAGTGAGGAATTTTAGCATGAAAAAACTGATTATCACAGGATGTAACGGACAACTTGGAAAGGCAATGAATGACCGGCTTGCCGGAAACAGTGAATATGAATGCATCAATACGGATGTGGCAGAGCTTGACATTACTGACATTGACAGTGTAATGAAGCTGGCGCGCGAAGTAAAGCCTTATGCGATTATAAACTGTGCAGCGCACACAAATGTGAATGCCTGCGAATCCCAGCAGGAACTGGCATATAAAATCAATGCCATCGGCCCGAGAAATTTAAGTATAGCGGCGACTGAGACAGGGGCAAAGCTTGTTCAGGTATCAACGGATTATGTATTCCCGGGGGATGAAAACAGAGCATTGACTGAGTTTGACCCGGTAGGACCAAAGAGTGTATACGGAGCCAGCAAGTTGGCGGGAGAGAATTTTGTGAAAGAGTTTGCAAAGGATTATTTTATCCTCAGAACCGCATGGCTTTACGGGGACGGAAAAAACTTCGTGCGCACGATGCTTGGTGCAGCAGCGGGAAATGATAAGGTGAGAGTGGTAGGAGACCAGTTCGGCTCACCGACAAGTGCTTCTGAACTTTCCAAGGCAATCTGCTGTCTGCTTCCGACGGAAAATTACGGAACCTTCCATGCGACCTGTGAGGGAAGCTGCAGCTGGGCAGATTTTACCAAAGAATTTTACCGTCTGGCCGGACTTAAGACGGAGGTGGAAGTGATTACGACCGCAGAATATCCGACACCGGCTGCCAGACCGGCATATTCCATTCTGGAGAATTATATGTTTAAGCTGACAACAGACTTTATGTTCAAGGACTGGCATGATGCGATTGCAGAGTACATGGCAGCAGAGATGAAAAAATAGAAATGAGGATTTGAGTGATGGATGATAAGATCAGGGAGATGTTCACCCATACGTTTTATCTGAAAAAACGAAATATAAAATTTACGACGCTGGATGCGATATTGTTTCTTTCATTTACCGTCGTAGCACTTGTGGCGCGTTACGCGCTTCGCAATGTTGTGGCGGGAGATTACAAGATGTTCTTTGAACCGTGGGTTGCGACATTGAGAGAGGCCGGAGGCGGAATTAAAGGTCTGGCGGCAGAATTTGAATATGTGGATTATACAACACCGTATCTTACGATTCTGTCGTTTATCAGTATCTGTCCGTTTTTAAATACCCTGCTTTTGATGAAGCTGGTTTCGATATTCTTTGATTTCGTGGCAGCTTTTGCGATTATGGCGATAGTTTACAGTCAGACCAAAAACACGACCAAGGCAATTTTGGGCTATGGAACACTGCTCCTGGTGCCGACGATTTTAACCAACGGAGCCATGTGGGCACAGTGTGATATTATCTTTACAAGCTTTATTCTCTGGTCCCTTTATTTTATGCTGAAGGAGAGACCGGCGATGAGTATGATGTTTTACGGAATTGCTTTTGCGTTTAAGCTTCAGACTCTGTTTTTAGCACCTCTTTACCTGATTCTCTGGATGAAGGGTAAGGTAAAACTGAAGCATTTTCTGTTTTTGCCGCTGATGTATGTGATTTTTATGATTCCGGCACTGATTGCCGGAAAGAGCTTTTGGGAGCTGATAAGTGTTTACTTCTTTCAGGCAAACGGAGCGATGGATATCTACGCGCTCTCACACAAGTTCCCGAATATCTATCAGCTGATAGGAACGGATGTGTTTTTGTTTGAGTACGCGGAGGCAGGAATCTGGGTTACACTCGGTGCGCTGATGATTTTCCTCTATGTGTTTGCACGCAAAAAATATGTGCTGGATACAAGACTGATGCTGCGTATGGGAATGCTTCTGACGATGACTGTTGTGTTTTTCCTTCCGCATATGCACGAAAGATATGCAGTCCTTGTGGATGTCATGGCAATTATCTATATGTTTGTGGAGCCTGAGAAATTCTATATTCCGCTGCTGACGATTCTTTGTTCGTTTGCCGGCTATACCATTTATCTGGCGCAGAATAACATTGTGCCGATGTATATATATACCGTGGTATTTCTTTTACTTATGTCTGATCATGCAGTCACCTGTGTGAAATTGATGAAACAAAATGCTTTGGAGTAAATTATGGATAAAAAAATAACCGATTTTATTGTGACGGAATTAAAAATAGGCAAATGGAAGCTTGCACCGATTGATATCCTTCTGCTTGTCTTCGCAGCAGTGTTCGGAATCATGACAAGAGCTGAGGTGGTTTCTTACACCTGTATGGAGTCCTCGTCCTATCTGCAGATGAGCGACGGGCTGAAGGCAGTCACGACATGCTTTGACCTTCTGCTTGCAATTGTGAGCGGACTGTATGTTTTTGAGCTGACCGCACACAGGATAAAAGCCTTTCTGGCGTATGCCATCGTGCTCCTGCTTCCGGTGCTTTCGGCTGGAAGTGCAATGTGGGGCATGGGAGATTCGATTTTCGTATTCTTTGCGGTTCTTTCACTGATGCTGCTCGGCAAAGGAAAAGGAAACGCGGCCGTGGTATGTTACGGAGTGAGCCTGTTTCTGAGCCGTTACGCATTTTTCCTGCTTCCGGTGTTTGCGATTGCGTTCATGCAGAAAAAGACAAAGCTGACTGTTTACCTTGTGCCTCTATGCGGAGCGTGGTTCCGCAACGGAATTGTAGCAAATGACGGAAAACTTTCCTTCCCGGTTTTTGAGGCCGAGAGACTGCTTTCCCTGACAAGAGGCGAAAACCTGCTCAGCTATAACTGGCCGAATTTCTTCCAGATTATCGGTCCGGATAAATTCGTGGAAGAGTATTCCGTGGTGTTTAAGAGTATGGCAGCAGTTGTGATGCTGGCAGTTGTGATTCTTGCACTACAGAAAAAAGAGGAGTATGACTCGGGAAAAATTATATCAATTTCCCTTCTCCTTTCCATGTTGTTTCCGTTTTTTATGCCACAGATGGATGAAAGATGCGGTCTTCTTGCGGACATTCTTGCAGTCATCTTTGTGATGAAGTATATGGATATGTATTATGTGGCGGTGGTTCAGGTGATTATTTCTTATATCGCTTATTCTGCTTATTTCAGAGGAGAGCCTGTGATACCGCTCTGTTACGTGGCATATGTCATGCTGTTTCTTATCGTTGTCATGCTTCGGTTTGTCATCAATGGTAAGAAGCTGTTTATCGGATTTATCCAAAAGGAGAACTAATGTATGAAACAGGCGAGAAAGCTTGATTTTGTAGACGGACTGAAGGTTTTGTCCTGTCTGACAATCTTTAATTTTCATTTTAATTATTTTTTTTATTGTGGATTTTATTCCCTGATTCCGTCAGATTTTCACACGGCATTTGTCGAGGCGTTTGTCGGAACCACTCCGCTTAACATTATCATGGGAGGAAAGTTCGGTGTGCGGATTTTTATGACAATCAGCGGATTTTTTGTCGGGTATCGATTTTTTACGACGGGGGATAAGACCTCGCTGACACAGGGAGTGGTGAAAAAGTATTTTCGTCTGGTATTCCCGATTCTTGCGGCCAATCTTGTAATCTGGCTGCTGATGAAGCTTGGACTGTTCATGAATGCTGAGGCATCTGCAGTAATCGGAAGCGGACTGTATGTCGGCAATTACAATCAGTTTGAACCGGGGCTTTTATCAGCCGTATGGGAAGCCGTATGGGGCTGCTTTGTCAACGGAGCCAATAAATATAACGGACCTTTGTGGTTTATTTACTATGAATTTTTCGGAACCATTCTGGTGGCTGCAATCCTCTCGCTTTTGGGAAACAGCCGGGCACGCTATGTGGCATATGTGATAGCAGGAATCCTTACCATCCGTTCGGATTTTCTGGCATTTATCTTAGGAGCCGTTGTGTGTGACCTGACCTATCAGCCGCCTGCATGGATTGCAAAGCTCTCAGAAAAGAAATGGCTGATGTGGCTGCTTTTATTGTTCGGACTGGGACTTGGCTCCTATCCGCCGATTGGAGAGCCGGAGAGACTGGTGGGCAGCATATATGCGCTGATTCCGCCAAAGGTAATGATTTACTATATTATCGGTGCTTCCTGCCTGCTTTACGCAGTGCTTCATCTGAAGACTCCGCAGAAGGTACTCGGAAGCCGGAAACTGACATGGCTTAATACCTACAGTTACGGATTCTACCTCGCACATTTCGGCGTGCTGTGTACATTCTCCAGCGGACTGTATCTGGCACTGTATCAGCATGTGAATTATCATGTGCTGGCGGTTTTGAACTATGTTTTATCCTTTGGTCTGACGGTGCTGGTTTCATTCTTCATCCACAGGTATGTGGAGATTCCGGGAATGAAGCTTGCTGACAGAATTACCAAAAAACTTTGCAGCGATTAATGGAGATGCTTATGTCCGGGGAACAGAGAGAAAAATGGATAGACCTTGTGAAGTGTATAGCGATTTTTGTCGTGATGGTCAATCACAGTCAGCTTGCAGCCCCGTATCTGCGTTTTTGGGGAGGCATGTTTTTTGTGCCTGTTTTCTTCGTTCTGTCCGGTTATACCTATCGAATCAGAGAAGAGTCCTTTTTGTCCTTTTTCGGAAGGAAGGCAAAACGCCTTCTTCTTCCGTACATAACGGCAAATGGGATTCTTTTTGTGTTTTTCGTGGTAAAAGATGTCCTTTTGGGACAGATGGCTTTGAGAGAAAAGGCAACAGATGTGATTGGTATCTTTTATGCGAGAAACCAGATGTTCGTCACGGAACCGAAAATGCTGTTTCCGCCGGCTGCGGAAGAAAATATATATTTTTATGGGATGCTGAATTCTCCGACATGGTTTTTGCCGGCACTGTTTCTGACGATGGTACTGTTTGAGGTTCTGGTGCGTCTCTCAAAACGTGACGGACGGAAAATGCTGCTCGGTGCAGTGATTCTGCTTTGTATGGCAAATCTTTATCACTACCTGTTTCCGTTGCTGCTTCCGTGGAGTCTGGATGCAGTTCCGTATTTCCTCATTATGTTTTTATGGGGATATTTTATGAAGAGGAAAAAGTTTCTGGATTACTTTGACAGAAAAAAATGGGTTCTTCTTCTTTTGCTCGGAGGATTTTTAATTTGTGCCCTGATAAACGGCTCTGCGAATTATTCGGTGGGAGACTACGGAAAATCAACGATGATGGCTTTGTACAATGCACTGGTAGCCTCCACACTTTTGATGTATCTGATGCGTAAGACGGAAACATATATTTTGAAGGTTTTTACTCTGATAGGACAGCAGACGCTGTTTCTTCTGTGCTACCATTTATTTGCTTTTGCCATGATAGAAACCGTTTTTCCGGAGATGCATCCGTTGCTTGTAATTTTGGTGACAACGGTTGTTCTGACCGCTGTCGCATGGGGAAAGGAGAGAGTGCTTTATGCAAAGAAACACCGCCATTGATGCAGTCAGGGGTTTTGCCATTCTGTTGGTAATGATAGGACACTGTATTGTGTTAAACGGTCTTAATGAAGGTGACCCGTACCTGTATGATATGATTAAATCCGTGCAGATGCCTCTCTTTATGCTGGTCAGCGGAGTGCTCGCGGCGATGGGAGTGAAGAGGACGGGAAGCGGAACCGGTCTGAAAAAGCTACCGGCCAGGGCTGTTTCCTATTTGATTCCTTTTTTTTCGTGGTTCGTTCTGGTTCATGTTTTTGTACACCTGAAAAACCGCACACTTTCGGCCGGAATGTTTGTGAAAGAGCTGAGGGACCTATTGTTTCAGACGGACAGAGGACTCTGGTTTTTAATGACCTTATTTATTATAACGCTGTGTGCCATGCTGGCGCAGACACTCGCGGACAGGCTTTTGGAAAAAAGCACGGATGAGAGAAAAGAAAGAGTACAGTGTAAAAAAGCAGGTGTCTTTTTGGTGGTCAGTGCGCTGTTTTATCTTCTGTTTTTCCTTCAGTCGCACAGTGCAAATACATTCCTCAGTCCTTCGCTTACGGTACAATATTTTCCGTTTTATCTGCTGGGTTATCTTGCAGGCGGATACGGACATAGCCTATCCGTTTTACTTTTTCCGTCGCAGACCACAAGAGAAAAACTCGGACGTGCAAAGTCTGTTGCCGTGGCTCTGTTGGCCGTCGTCTTTGTTCTGCTGGCAGTGCTTGATGACCTGACAGCACCGGTTACAGGGATGGATGTTCTGATGCGCCAGATGCTTGCCTCTTTCACGGGAACCGTCTCGTGCTACTCCATAGTTTACGGACTGGCGCAGCGCAGACAAAAAAAGACAGAAAAACGTGGTTTCCTGTCTTTTATCGGTCTGTATACACTTGAAATTTATGTGTTGCATTTTCGCTTTGCCAGAATTCTCGGCCTTGCAGAAAAAGGCTTGTGCCTTTACAGTCTGCAGGGAGTTTTGTGGATAGTGCTTGCATTTTTACTTATGAGTGTGCTTACCGGAGTCAGTATTATGATTCTGAGGTGGATTCCGGTGCTTTCCTTTCTTCTGTTCGGGAAGAAATCCACTCCACAAGCATGAGAAGCAAAAGAGTGGCAGTTGTGTACATCATAGGATACGAATATTGAATAAAAGAAGCCGGGGCAGTCAGGAATATGACTGCCTCTCTTGCAATCATGGCAAGAAAGCAGGAGAATAAAAACCATCTTTTCCGAACAAGTGTGAGCAGAGTGGCTGCGCACAGAAGAAGAAGCATGGGAATGAAAGCTTCGCCGCCGAATTGAAAGAGTGCCATGGCGTAACCTTCATGATAAGTGAGTGGGAGACGCTTATAGGCTTCGAGCATTTCCAGACCATATTCCCTGTCGTGCTCATAGAGATGAAAATTCGTGGATGCCACAGGCTTTAGGTTCAGCACCATATCCTCATCATATCCGAAAAATCCGTTTGTTACACAGAATAACTGAATGCGTTCGCCGAGAAATAAATCGGGATTGTGCAGAATCAGGCGCAGAGCACTGCGCAGATATGCTTTTTGCACTTCACGGGTTGCGCCGGTCTGGGTGTAACGACCTTCGTTGTGGTCGGAATTGTAACGGTTGTAGGCACTGCAGGAAAGAGAATCGTTGTGCAGATAGCCAAAGTCAGTGACTGCGCTGATGTTTGCAATATCCGTGTCCGCCTCATCATAGGTCTGCTCGCGGTGAAGGATGACAGACAGTGGTCTGGTGGTGGAGATAATAAGATAATCGCTGCCGTAATAGGTATCCTCTCCAACCGACTGCGGAAGCTTTACCAGCATAAAAAATACGATGGAGAGAACGAAATAAAACAGTGCCTTTTTTCGGCTTCTGTAAGCTGCTTTGAACATGAAAACTCCGATAATCAAAAGCACGATGCTTTCGCTGCGCCAGAGAGAAAGTACGGCACAAAGCAGTGCAAGGCACACGAGCTTTACCGGGGTGAGAGTTGCCTTTTCTTTGCGTTCAAAATACAGGTATATAAAATAAAAGAGAAAAAAACCTGCATATATTGCCGGGCGGAAGCACATGAGGGCACCGAGCAGAACAAAAGGAAGAATACCTGAGAGAAGAATCAAAAGACACCATTTGGAATGGTAAATTCTCTCTGCACGGTAATATGCATAAGAAAATACAAGGGCGTAAAAAATGTCCGACAAAAGAACCGGCGCGGCCGATAACGGGAAGAGGGACATCGCTGTCATGTAGAAGAGCGAGGTCAGGTAATTATGCCAGTATACAGGATAATAACGTGTTGCATAAGAAAAAATAATCGGGTCATCATTCATGTAATATCCCGGGTAGGTGATAAGCAGACCGATACCGTAGATGCACATGAGCAAAAGGAAGGGCAGCAGAAGCCTTTTGTGCCGGAAGGCATACACGAGAAACTCAATAAAAAAGAACAGGCAGAGCAATACGAGACACTTGGTCATAAAATGCATAAGTCCTGACATTTTAAGGTCAATCGGAAGACAATTCATATTCAGTCCGTCCGAAGAAAAAATCCGGGTGTCCGTGTAAAAGGTGACAGCCCAGAGTACGAGAGCTGTTATCAATATATAAATATGTTTTTTGTTTTTAACAATCCATGCTTTCATGTAATACCTCGCAAGTTTTTCAAAAAGATACTGAATTAAGTATACCCTTTTGAGGACATATGTGCAAGAATGTGATACAATGCATGGGAATACAGCTTATATCGGAGGTTATTATGGTACTTATATTTCCTGCTGCATTTGCAGCAATTTTATATTATTTCTGTCGCGGCGGAGAGGAAACATCGCAGGCACTTGCCAAGGCTCTGGTGATTTTTAATGCATTAGTGGTGCTGTTTGCAAATCTGCTGAGCATAGGAAGCATGTTAAACAGATGGACCGCATTTGCAGCGTGGGCGGTTGTGTTTGCAACTTTTACCGGAATTGGGATGAAGAAATACGGAAAAGCATATTTCCGGCCGGAGCGAAAAACGAAAAAGTATGCCTGCGGGCTTTCGGTATGTGAGAAAATACTCCTCACGGCAAGTCTGCTTCTTGTTTTCGTTCTCCTTGTCGGAGCCTTGTTTACGGTGCCTTATAATTATGATTCCATGACGTATCATCTTGCGCGAATAGGCTACTGGACGGATCACGGAAATGTCAACTATTATCTGACAACAATTGACCGTCAGCTCTATTCGCCGGTGCTTGCCGAGTACAACATGCTTTATCTGTTCCTGCTCTCGGGGGGCGATAAGTGGCTGAATCTGTATCAGTATGTCAACATGCTTATCACAGCGTACTACTTCTACAAAATTGCGCGTATGCTTGGGACTGACCGCAGATTTGCAATCCTTGGAACCTTTGTTTATCTTTCCATGCCACTGACGATTTCCCAGAGCATCACGACCCAGAACGACCTGTCAGCGGCGATGTGGTATGTGCTTTATCTCTACTGGCTGCTCTGGTTTATCAGGGCGGACAGGCTGTCCTTTGCAAAGGAAACACGCAGGGAGCTGTTGGAAAAAACGGTCTGCATCGGTGCGACGGTGGGCTTTGCCTTCCTCATGAAGGTGAGTGTATGTGCATCGATGGTGTTCTTTGTTCCGTGGCTTATTGTGGTATGTATTGGCAGAAAGGATAAAATAAAGGATTTACTGCTCTGTGCCCTGACGGCGGGAGGTGCGCTGGTTCTGACCATCAGTGAGACACTGATTCGTACCTATTTGTCCTGCGGAAGCTTTATCGCAGATACAACGAGCGGAGATATTATGGTGGCGACGAAAAATGTCAGCTACATCATTGTAAATATCCTGAAGAATTTTTCGCTTTTGATAACACAGCATTTGTGGACGTGGATTAACGGCTTTGTTTATCGTATTGCCATATCTGTCGGAGCACTCTTAAAGGTGGAGGTAAACAACATTGCGATTTCCTTCCACGGCTTTGATTTTATCACGTATCTGAATACCGGAAATGATATGTACAGCCACGACCGTACCTCCAGTGCATTTGCAGCCTATTTCGCGCTGCTGGCTGCTGTACTTCTTGTAATCGCGCTTGTCATCCGGCTGGTGCAGACGGCTCGCAGAAAGCCTCTTCGGGAGGAGGAAGCAGCACGGATAAGCTTTGGCTTTATCATCAGTGCATGGCTGGGCTTTGGATTTATCATGGCACTTCTGCGCTGGCAGCCGTGGGGCTCAAGACTGATGTATCCGGCACTTGCCGTGACGGTGCTTGCTGCAGTTCACATTCTGGGAGCTTTTTGCGGACGTATCAGGAGAAAAGAGCTTGTGATTCTTCCGCTGGCACTTCTGAGCCTGATTCTGTGTCTTAAGCCGACGGCCTATAACATGCAGCAGGCAAAGTCGTATATTGAGAACGGATGCAGAAACCGCGAGGAATACTACTTTGAGAACAACAAGAGATATCCGACCTATAAAGAGCTTCTTACACGGACAAAGGAGATGGGAGCAAAGGATATTGCACTTGTAATTTCCGGAGATGGTTATGATTATCCGCTTTGGAAAATGTTCCATGATAGTTACCCGGAGGCAACTTTGAGACATATTCTGGTGGATGATACGGATATGGTGCTTACGAAGAGCGAGACGGGAGAAGAACCGGATTGTATTCTGTGGATAGAAAGAGGCCGTCTGGAACCGGGTCAGACACTGGACTATGGAGGTGTCACCTATGTCTGTGTATTTACGGCCGATTCCGAGAAGGCCCCTGACAGTCTACTCGTTAAGCAGACGGAATAATTCATCTTTTGTGCGGGCGATATGAATGTTATCATAGAGTCCGCATAATTTTTGAAAATAATCTTCGTAATCACATTTTTCGTTAAAAGAATCGCCTGCAAGCGGATAGGTGAAAATAATCCGGCAATCGGAGTTAAACAACAGCTTCCCGGATACACATGCAGTGGAATAATAGGAAATCAGTGTTTTGTCTTCCAGATTGCCCGCTGCGACCGCCAGCTCAAACGGACAAGTGTCCGTGTACACATGGATATGGTCTTCAAAGCGGTCGTGTTCTCCCCGCGGATGCGGTTTTACAACAAAATTATCAAAGCCTACGTGTTCGGCAATGTCAAGTATGAGATTGCGATAGGTGATGGGATTCTGCGTACAGTTGGCAGTCCCCTGTCCGAGGAACATGAATTTTTCATCAAAGGAACGGCTCTGAAACTGAAGAATGTCCTGAATCTGTTCAGTGACAAGGTCGATTCGCTCCTTTGTTTTCGGTATCTTTACAAGAGAAAAACCGGTGGTCCCGGCATCTGCGACGTTGGCCTCTGCAAGGGACGGTTCAAAAAGATAAAGCTCGTTTTCCTGCTTTTTGATGTCATAGCCGAAAAGCCTGCGGTAAAGCTTCTGTCCGAGAACTGAGGTGATGGTGGAAACCGGAGCCTTGGTATAGCTGGCGAACCCATCCTCAAAACGGTGAAAGCGAACCTGCCTGTTTTCTTTAATCGCTGTTTTGGAAATTTCCTTTACAACCTCATCCGGCATTCCCGGCGAGGCAAAAAAAATGTCATCATATTTTTGAAAATGAGAAAATCCGTCGTCCGAGAGAATCTGTTTTGTCGTCGGATTGTGGACAAAACTTTCCCACAGAACAACCGGTGCGGATTTGTACGGATTTTTAATCTTTTTTGCATCGGCAAAAAAGACGTGGTCAAAATACTTCTCCAGCCGTCCTGAGGTATACAGCTCCGCAAAAAACGGGGTTTTGTCAGTGAGAACCAGATCGACGATTTCCTCTTTGAAAAAGGCATCCTTGATGAACAGAAATACCATCAGGTGATAGCTTGTGCTTACGATGCCCAGAATATGCTTTGTCATTGCCTATGCTCCTTTTGTCTGATTGCGTTTTTGATTATCTGTGAACTGCTTTCCGGATTGTATCAATAAAAATGGCCTTTTCCTTCTTTTCAAACAGAAACAGAAAGTTGATTATCGAACCGGTCACTCCGCAGATGAGAATATCAACCACTATCATGCCCCAGCTTCTTGTCGGTATAAGCCTTCCGAGGGCGATGAAAACAACGCTCATAAGAGCTGTCACGGCGATATAGCGCAGAATTGTCGGATAAAAAGTTCTCTTTGGCAGCTCCAGACAATGGGCTGCATACATAGGTGTAAATGTCAGATTTTTGATAATTCCGAGCACCGAGGATATACCCGCCACAAAGTAGATACCGTAGGGACGGAGAGCAGGGATTTCCAGGAGAATAAATACGATGCCTGCATTCATCAGTCCCATAATCAATGTGACAAGAGAGTTCCATTTTAATTTATTCACGATTGTGTAGACGTTAAAAAGCGGACTGATGGAACCTCCCACAAGTGCACCCATCAGGATGAAAACGGTCAGATAATAGTACACATGTATAATATCGCGCTGACTCGGAAGCCACAGATAATAAAATGAGAGACCGAAGCCCAAAATAAAACAAAGAGGGATGTTGGCGAAAAATCCGGTCAGCTTCATGGCGGATTTCAGGTCGTCTGTCAGCTCTTCTTTGTTGTCTTTGGCATAGCTGATGGTAAGCGAGGGCGTAAACACTGCTGAAATGGTCTCGTAGAGAGTATTGACCGAGGTTACGATTACCCCCGCTGTTCCGATATAACCGCTTTCGGCCTTGCCAATCCACAGGTTGGTGATTATGGTATCCAGACCGTTGGTAAGAGCCTGTCCGGCGCGCATGATGGTGTTCCAGATACCGGCAGACAGAATTTCGACAACGGTGGAGAAACGAAAATGCTTTCGGCTGACTTCAATCTGCGGAAGAAGCTTTTTCGTATAATGAATATAGGTAAAAAATAAATAAATGTTGGCGAGCAGCGTTGCAATACCGATATAGCTTACGCGAATCGGAAGGAGTGAAAATGCAGCGACCAGAAGAGCAGCCTTTAAGAGCTGGGATTCGATGGTGCGCAGTGCAGAAAGATCCAGACGGTTCGCAGCAAAGGTTGCCGTGGAAAAAGTGGTTGAAACAATTGTCACCATGAAGTTGAGAAACATCGTGCCAAACAGGAGCTTGACATCGGGTATGAGCTCAGGTGAAATATTGACCAACTTTTCCAGATAAAGGACAACGGCCGTACATGGCAGCAGAAGAATTGCCACGATTGCAATATTCGCATACATGACGGAATTAAAGTACCGGTTCGCTCCATCCCTGTCTCCCTGGTGGATTTTGACCGTGATAAAACGGCCGGCCATGGAATTTAATGCCATAGCCATGATGGCAGCGTAGCTCACGAAGTTGTTTGACATGGTAACAAAGCCCTGCGCTTCCGGACCGAGCTTGTCAATGACGGTCGGAGTGATGAGAAAACTGATTCCGAGGCTGACAAGACACGACAGAAGGCTGGCGGCCATATTAATGATTAGTTGTTTGTTTTTGCTCATTTCTTTCATGACCTTCAGTATAACATTATATCCGGGGAAAGGCAAAAAGATTATTTTCATTGCAATCCATAAGGCGCAATGGTAAACTATATATAATTATGCACAATAGTATTGAGAAAAGGTGAATCGGATGAAAATTATGCCAAACCGGATGGACCGGGGGTTTTATCAATATCAGGAAGAGTTTGAAAATAAAGCACTTGAAGTCCTTCGCAGCGGATGGTACGTTCTCGGAGATGAAGTGAAGCAGTTTGAGAAGGAGTTTGCTGCCTACACCGGCTCAGCGTATTGCGTCGGACTTGCCAGCGGACTTGACGCGCTCTGGCTTGCGTTCAGAATCCTCGGAGTGGGAGAAGGCGATGAAGTGCTTGTCCAGTCAAACACTTATATAGCGAGCGTTATGGGAATTACGATTAACGGTGCGACACCGGTGTTTGTGGAACCGGATGCTTTTTATGGTATGGATGCATCAGCGATAGAGTCCAAAATCACAGACAAAACCAAGGCTGTTTTGGTTGTGCATTTATATGGACAGGCATGCGAGATGGATACCATCTGTGCGTTGGCAAAGAAGCATAAGCTTTATCTTGTAGAGGACTGTGCCCAGTCTCACGGAGCCTGCTATAACGGCAGAATGACAGGAACGTTTGGCGATATCGGCTGCTTTTCGTTTTACCCTTCCAAGAATCTGGGAGCGTTTGGCGATGGCGGCGCGATTACGACCGATAATCCGCAGATTGCTGAAAAAATGAGAATTTACCGTAATTATGGCAGCGAAAAACGTTATTATAACATGGTGGTCGGTACGAACTCGCGACTGGATGAGCTCCAGGCAGGACTTTTGCGCGTGAGACTTTCTCATATGAAAGAACTGACGGAAGAAAAGATACGAATTGCGGAACGTTATGACCGCGAATTGCGAAATGATGCATTCACACTTCCTCTGCGCCGGGAGAACGCGAATCATGTATTTCACCAGTATGTCATCCGTACCGGACGAAGGGATGAACTTATCAAATATCTGGAGGAAAAAGGAATCGGAACCATTATCCATTATCCGATTCCGCCGCATCTTTCACAGGCGTATGAGTATCTGGGATTTGCAAAGGGCGATTTCCCTCTGGCAGAACAGATTGCGGATGAAGTCCTTTCTATTCCGATGTATAATGGAATGACGGAAGAAGAACAGACCTATGTAATTGATGCATTAAATGCATTCTAATTCTGATTGGGAGAATTGAGTATGAATATCAGAGAGCAGTATAAAATTATAGAATTTGGTGAATATGGAGATGAGAGAGGAAATCTTGTGGTCGCCGAAGGCGGGGGAAGAGACATTCCTTTTGAAATTAAACGGGTATTCTATATGTATGGTTCGGATGAGACCGTGATTCGCGGACAGCATGCGAATAGGAAGACGGAATTTGTGCTGATTAATGTCAGCGGAACGAGCCGTGTTAAGGTTGACAACGGATTTGAGACAGAGATTATTGAACTGAACAAACCGAGAATGGGACTTTATATTCCGACGATGATGTGGAAGGATATGTATGATTTTTCACGGGACAGCGTGCTTTTATGTCTTGCCAGCGAGCACTATGACGGCGGCGAGTATATTCGTGATTATCAGGAGTTTATCCGCGAGGTAAAGGGCGGAACAGATAAATAATTAAGACAGGAAAAAACAGATGAGTAAAATTTCGATTGTGATACCGGTATATTATAATGCCGATACATTGATGCTTTTGTACGAAGATATGAAGGAGAAGATTCTTGGAAAGCTCGGTGAATATGAGCTTGTTTTTGTAGATGACGGCTCCGGAGATGAATCGTGGGAGATTATGAATGAAATCAAGAAGCTGGATGCAAATGTCCGTTGTGTCAGACTTTCGCGCAATTTTGGCGAGCACGCAGCACTTCTGGCAGGACTTTCCGTCTGTACCGGGGACTGCGCCGTGACGAAACAGGCGGATTTGCAGGAAGACTCGGAAATCATTCTTGAGATGTATGAGAGCTGGAAGAAGGGCAACAAAGTAGTTCTTGCCGTTCGCAAGGAACGGGATGAAAACATTATAAAAAAAGCATTTGCACATATGTACTATGTGCTGATACACAAGTTTGTGGAAAAGCGTATGCCTGTCGGAGGCTGTGACTGTTATCTGATAGACAGACAGGTGATTGAGGTACTTGAGAGGCTTGATGAAAAAAATTCATCCCTGACGCTTCAGGTGCTCTGGGCAGGATTTAAGACGGATGAAATTTATTTTCACCGCCGTGACCGCGAAATCGGAAAATCAAGATGGACACTGGCGAAGAAGATTAAACTGGTGCTTGATTCCATGATGAGTTTTTCATACTTCCCAATTCGTTTCATGTCGGGACTCGGTGTGGCATATGCGATACTCGCGGTGATTATGATGATTCGTGTCATGATTGAAAAATTCACCGTCGGAACCCCGATTCTGGGCTGGGCATCCCTGATGTGCGTGGTACTGTTTTCCTTCGGGATTATGATGCTGATGATGGGAATTCTCGGCGAGTATGTATGGAGAGCACTTGATGCTTCAAGAAACCGCCCGCCGTTTTTGATTGATGAGATTGCTGAGTCGGAAGAGAAGCCAAAAAGCAACATGTGATTTTTATTATTAACTGTATCAAAAAAGACAAGAGGAACTCAAAAGAGAGGTCTTCTTGTCTTCTTTTTTTCATTCTTACTGCAATAATCCATTTTTAGGGGAGCTAACCGAGCAGAATCGCTATTCCGATTCCGAGTAACGCACCCATAAACACCTGAAGCTTGGTGTGTCCGACAAATTCTTTGAGCTTTTCTTCCGTTGAAAGAGATTTGTCGCTGATGTTGTCAAAGATTTCAATCATCTCATTTAAAATCTGCGCGTGTTTGCCGGCCTCGAGACGGACGCTGCATGCATCATGCATGACAATGATGGCCAAAATGGCTGCAATGGCAAATTCTGTGCTGTCAGGTCCGATGTTGATAAAAATTGTCGTTGCAAGAGCACATACCGTAGCCGAATGGGCACTCGGCATTCCGCCGTCCCCCACCAGACGTTCCCAGACAAGTTTTTTGTATACAATCAGGTGTGTGATGGTCTTTAAGACCTGTGCAAAAAACCAGCCGATGACGGCATTGACAAAAATATGATTTTGTAACAATAATTCAAGATAGCTCATAAATTAATCCTCATTTGTTTGCATTTCAACCATAATTAGTATATCCTATTTTCAATGAAATCACAATTGTTTCACGAATATTTTTAATTGAGAGGTAATACAATGAAAACTTACGGAGTGATTATGGCAGGCGGCGGCGGAACCCGTTTTTGGCCGCTTAGCAGAAAAGAACGGCCGAAACAGCTCTTAAACCTGAGCGGAAAGGAAATTATGGTCAATGAAACCATTGACAGAATTGCAGATTCGGTCGGAAAAGACAATGTGTTCATCGTGACCAATGAAACTCAGGCAGAACTGATGAAGACCGAGACAGAAGGCAGAGTGAATCCGGTGAGGATTCTGGCTGAGCCGGCGGCGAGAAACACGGCTGCATGTATTGGTTACGCGGCGATGGAGATTGTCAGAAAATATGAGGACGGAATCATGTGCATACTTCCGTCTGACCAGTTTGTAAAAGACGGGGAAGAGTTCACGAAGGTGATGGACGCTGCGATTCTGGCAGCAGAGACGACGGATATGCTGATTACCGTCGGAATACAGCCGACATTCCCGGCAACCGGTTACGGCTATATATGTACGGAAAACGGCGGCGGAACAGCCATCGGAGAGACGGGTAAGCAATATCACAGAGTGAAGGAGTTCGTGGAAAAACCGGATGAAGAGACGGCAAAAAAATATCTTGCCTGCGGAAATTACGCATGGAACAGCGGAATGTTTATCTGGAAAGCTTCTACGATACTGAAAAAATTTAAAGAACTTCTGCCTGATATTTATGCCTGCCTGGAAGAAATCGGAGATGCAATGGGAACGGAGGAGGAAGCAGCCGTTATAGCAAGGGTCTATCCGGAAATTCCCAAAATCTCCATCGACTACGGTATCATGGAGAGAAGCAGAGATGTGCTGATGATAGCCGGCGATTTCGGCTGGAATGATATAGGAAGCCTTGATATGCTCGGAATCATGAAGCCGGAAGATGAAAATGGAAATGTGCTCTACGGAAAACAGCTCAATATAGATACCCGGAATTGTATTTTATACGGAAAAGATAAGCTGATTGCGACCATCGGAGTGGAAAATTTAATTGTAATTCAGGAGAAAGATGCAATTTTAATCTGCGATAAAAACAGGGCTCAGGATGTAAAAAATGTCGTAGAAAAGCTGGCATCGGAGGGCATGGAAGAGTATTTGTGACATGCGCGTCAGATTTTGTCGATGAGATTTGTTAGACATATTGTCAAAAAAGGAGTATTATAATGGCAAGTCGCAAAAAAATCCATTTGGACAAGAGGCTGAAGAGATGAAAAAGAGTGAAAAAACGAACAAGAAAAGAAACCAAATCACAAGATTAATGCTGGAGCTGGGAGTTCCGGCGCACCTGAAAGGGTACCACTACATAAGAACTGCCGTGCTTATGACGACAGAGGATATGGAGCTGGTAAGCAGTATTACGAAGCTTTTGTACCCGGATGTAGCGAAAGAGCATAACACAACCGGACAAAAGGTCGAAAGAGCAATACGTAATGCAATTGAAGTATCATGGCAGCGAGGTAACATGGAAGCCATGGAGAAAATTTTCGGGTTTTCGGCAAGCGCCGGTAAGGGCAGACCGACAAACAGCGAATATATCGCAAGGCTGGCGGACGAAATTCAGCTTTACGATGAAGAGGACGAAATAAGCCAAAGAGATTATGAATGATGGAAACACCTGTCTGTGGGGCGACAACGCAGACAGGTGTTTTTATATGCACATTGCTTTACAAATGATATTGTTTGGGTGTAGAATGTACTAGATAATGCTCTAAAGTAAAAAGGAGATTGGTTATGGCAAATAAAGAAATAAAAATAGGTAATTATATTGTAAATGAAACAAGTCGTCCGTATATGATTGCAGAGATTGGAATTAATCACAACGGAGACATCGACATCGCGAAGAAGCTGATGGATGCAGCTAATGCCACAGGATGGCATAATGTGAAGTTCCAGAAGCGCACACCGGAGCTCGCGGTTCCGGAGGAACAGAAAAAGGTTCCGCGCTCCACACCGTGGGGTGAGATGACATATCTGGAATATAAGTACAGAGTAGAGTTTGAAAAGGAACAGTATGACATCATTGACGCATATTGCAGGGACAAGGGTATGACATGGAGTGCTTCTCCGTGGGATATGCCGAGTCTTGAGTTCCTGCTTAAGTATGATGTTCCGTATATTAAGGTAGCAAGTGCTTCAAACGGTCGTGATGAGATGATTGCGGAGGCTGCACGCTCAGGAAAGCCTGTGATTCTTTCTACGGGAATGACAATGATGGACGAGGTGGATCATGCAGTAGAGGTGCTTGAGAAATATGGTCACGGAGACTATATCCTCCTGCATACCAACAGTGCATATCCGGCACCGGTTAAGGATTTGAATCTCCGTATGATTGAAACGCTCCGCAACCGTTACGACTGTCTGGTGGGCTACAGCGGACACGAGGAGAATCTGGAGCCGTCAATTGCAGCAGCCGTTCTTGGCGCGTGTGTCATTGAAAGACATGTGACACTTTCACATAATATGTGGGGAAGCGATCACAAGGCCAGCCTTGAGGTTCATGCGATGGACATGCTCAACAAGCGTATTCAAAATGTATATGATGCTCTCGGTGACGGGGTGAAATACATGTCAGAGAGCGAAGCTGCGCAGAGAAAGAAACTCCGCACGGTATAGAACAGAAAAGAAACAGGGGAAAATTATGCAGGCAATTAATCGGAAAAGCAGATTATTGGAGACCTACAGTTTAATATTGATTGATCTTCTCTGCGTGATTGCTGCACTGGCGACGGCACTTATTATCCGTTTCGGAAATGTGCAGCAGGCATTGTCAGTACAGGTGCACTATACAGTGGGAATTTACATGATGCTGTTCAGTCTCCTGTACAATGTAATGGCAGACTGGAACCGGGGCTTTTTTAAGAGAGGATATTTCGTTGAGACGGTTGCAGTTGTCAAGTATGATGTAGTCATGATGGCAGCGATAGCAATCATTATGTTCCTGACCCAGGTGGCAGGCGATTATTCCCGCCTCACCTTCGTCTATTTCGCGATAGCCAATTTTGTTTATACGTTGGGAGCGCATTGCACATTTAAGGCGTTTATGCTCAGGTATTATCAGAAGAGCAACAGCAGTGACAAGGTTATGGTGGTGACGGAGAGTGATTACGCAGAAGAGCTTATCAGACACATTCTTGCCTCCAAGCCGTGGAACTATGAGGTGACAGCGATTGCTATCCTTGATTCGGATTTTGAAGGGGAGGAGATTCAGGGAATTCCGATAGTGGCGGGCAGACATGACCTTTTTGAGGTTTCCAGACAGATGCCCCTCGATGAAGTCTTTATGTATCTTCCGGGCATTTCGGCAAAGGAGGTCCGCACGCTGATACTTGATTTTCAGACGATGGGAGTTGTATGCCATTACAATGTAGAAATGAAGGAGCTGAATCTGGCAGGAAAGACAGCGGGGAATTTTGCAGGCTATGCGGTGATGACCTTCTCCCTTCAGTATTTTGATTACCGCCGTATGATTATCAAGCGTTTTATCGACGTTTGCGGCGGAATGGTGGGAAGCCTTATCACAATAGTGCTCACACCGTTTGTGGCACTGGCAATCAGGTTTGAATCCAAAGGACCTGTATTTTTTGCACAGACCAGAATCGGAAAGAACGGAAGGCGTTTTAAGATATTTAAATTCCGTTCCATGTACATCGACGCGGAGGAGCGCAAGAAAGAGCTTGCAGAAAAAAATGAAATGTCGGATTCTCTGATGTTTAAGATGGAGAATGATCCACGTATCACCCGGGTGGGAAGATTTCTGCGCAAGACAAGCATTGATGAATTTCCGCAGTTTTTCAATGTGCTCAGGGGTGATATGAGTCTGGTCGGGACAAGACCGCCGACCGAGGATGAGTTTGAACAATACAGTAATTATTACCGCAGGCGGATGAGCATCACTCCGGGACTTACCGGAATGTGGCAGGTAAAGGGACGTGGTAAAGTGACGGATTTCGAGGAAGTCGTGAAGATGGATCTTGACTATATTGACCACTGGTCATTGTCACTTGATATCAAAATACTTTTCCAGACGATAGGCGTTGTTCTGTTTGGAAGAGGGGCAAAATAATGAGGAGAACAGAAGGAGAGTAAGCGATGGATAAGAGCATCACAGAGAGAGAAATTAATATATGGGACATGCTTTGGGCTGTATGTTTGAAGTGGAGAAGTATTTGTGTGTGTGCAATTATTTTTGCTGTGATGGCAGGGGGATTCAGTTATTACAAGAGTGCTCAGGCTGAAAGCGCGCAAGCTCCGGAGCAGAAAAGTGAAGAACTGGCACTTGTGCTTACGGCAGATGAAAAAAATGCTGCAGATGTTTATTGTAATTATGCAGAGGTGTATAAGAATCAGGAGCTTTATAACAAAAATTCATTGATTATGCAGTTGGATGCCAACAACTTCTATAGAGGAGAAGTCAGTTATTATGTAGATAATTATTTTGAGGTTGAGTATCCGGCGATTTCCAAGACGAATAATGTTTCGGCAATGATCAGCAGTTATACGGCGGTTTTGAATACAGAGCAATTTGAAGAAAAGCTGAACACTTTGCTTGGTGAGGAGATTCCGGCTGCTTATGGAATGGAGCTTGTTGACAGTGAAAACAAGTATGGAGAAAATGCTGCAATAAAAAGTGTTCCGGAAAGCGGGATTTTCACAGTTTCTGTATATGCTGACAGCGAAGAGCTTTGCAATGAGTTAAAGGAACTTGTGAAAGAAGAATTACAGGCACATAAAAGCGATGTTGAACGACGGATTGGTGAGCATGAAATCACATTGATTCAGGATGCCTGTCATTTGATGGCAGATGCAGAGCTTTTGGCATATCAGACGGATAACGCAGGAAAGTTGCAGATTATATCAACGCATATGTCAAACTTAAAAAGTAAATTTAACGATCAGCAGAAAACATATGTGAGTCTGATTGAAAAAGAGTCGGCAGATGTGGCGGAGAAAGACGAAGCACCGACAGTGACTTCGGAACCTGCAATAAGCAAAAAAATGGTGGTTCTCGGTTTTCTGGCAGGAGCATTTGTTGCATTTGCATTATGGGGATTGCTGTATATGATCAATGGCAAGGTCCGTCTTGAAGATGATTTCGAGATGGTTTATAACACAAAACTGCTGGGAAATATTCAGACTGCTGCGAAGAAGAAAAAGAAGTGGTTTGGTTTCATTGACAAAATGTTTATCGCACTTCGTCATTATAATAAGAGATATTTTGAACAGGATAAGGCCTATGAAATGACGGCGGCTAATATCCGGATTTCTCTTAAAAATTCAGAAAATAAGACACTGCTGGTTTCGGGGGCAATTTGTGGAGATGAGGAAAAAGCAGTAGTGGAAGAACTTGCAAGACGTTTAAAACAGGACGGAATTACGATTGTATTTACCAATCCGGTTTTATATAATGCAGAAGCCCTGGAGAAGCTAGTGGAAATCGGACAGGTAGTATTTGTGGAAAAAGCAGAGAAATCGCTTTATCAGGAAGTGCTCAGAGAAGTTGAAATCTGCAAACAGCAAAAAATAAACCTGCTGGGTTACGTTGTGATTTATTAAAAAATTTCGTGAAGGAAGAAAATAGATATGAAAGTGTGTTTGGTCGGATCCTCTGGCGGACATTTAACTCATTTGTATATGCTGAAACCCTTTTGGCAGAATAAAGAAAGATTTTGGGTTACCTTTGATAAGGAGGACGCGAGAAGTCTTTTAGAAGGAGAGAAAATGTATCCTTGTTACTATCCTACCAACAGGAGTTTGAAAGCTCTTATTATCAACACACGACTTGCGTTTAAGGTATTAAAAAAAGAAAGACCGGATTTAATCATTTCATCCGGAGCGGCTGTTGCGGTTCCTTTTTTCTATATCGGTAAATTGTATGGAGCAAAAACAATATATATTGAAGTATTTGATCGAATCGATCATTCCACAATGACCGGGAAAATGGTTTATCCTGTGACGGATAAATTTATTGTACAGTGGGAAGAAATGAAAGATGTGTATCCTAAGGCGATACATCTTGGAAGTATTTTTTAGAAAAAACGTGAGAGGTCGGAAATGATTTTTGTAACAGTTGGAACTCATGAACAACAATTTGACAGACTGATTATGCAGATTGATAAATTGAAAGAAACCGGGAGGATTACAGAAGATGTGATGATTCAGACCGGTTTCAGTAATTATGTGCCGAAATATTGTGCATACAGCAAACTGCTTTCTTATAATGCTATGCAGGAGTATATTGCAAAAGCCGGAATTA
Organism: uncultured Kineothrix sp.; assembly: GCA_964519385.1. GTDB lineage: Bacteria > Bacillota > Clostridia > Lachnospirales > Lachnospiraceae > SVFI01. Next base: position 136,084 of record CAZFLR010000001.1, on the reverse strand, counting down.
TAATTACGCATGGAGGACCTTCCAGTTTTATCGCGCCCCTGCAGATTGGGAAAATTCCGATTGTTGTACCACGACAGAAGAAATATGATGAACATGTCAATGATCATCAACTGGATTTTTGCCGGGAAGTGAAAGCGCGGATGGGGAATATTATTCTGGTAGAAGATACGGAGGAGCTTGAAAATGCAATCACCGGCTATGAACAGATTGTGGAAGAAATTCCATTTAGCCGGACGAGTAATAATCAAAAGTTTAATCAGGCACTGGAAGTTATAGTGAGTGAAATGATGGGCTGAAGTGAAAGCGGAGGAAAGAATGAAAATACTTGTTACAGGAGCAAACGGTTATCTTGGAAGTGGTGTTGTGGAAGCTTTGTTACAGGACGGAGCAGAGGTGGTTGCAACTGACTTGCAGGTAAATCATATTAATAAAAAAGCGACATTGATACCGACAGACCTTTTTTCGGTAGAGGATCCGTATACCTATTTCGGACAGCCGGATGCAGTGCTTCATATGGCATGGAGAGACGGTTTTGTGCATAATTCGGAGAATCATATGAAGGATTTGCCGAAACACATATCGTTTATTGAAAAAATGGTGAAAAGCGGAATCAGGCGCATTGCCGTGATGGGAAGTATGCATGAGGTCGGTTTTTTTGAAGGATGTATTTCGGAGCATACACCGTGCTGGCCACAGAGCATGTATGGGATTTCAAAGGATGCGTTAAGAAGTGCAACACAGTTATTGGCAAAACAAAATGATGTGATATTTCAATGGTTGAGAGGCTATTATATCGTTGGAAATACGGAATACGGATGTTCAGTTTTTTCAAAAATAACAGCCGCAGAGAAAGAAGGGAAAAAACTTTTTCCTTTCACGATGGGACAAAATCAATTTGATTTTATTGATTATGACGAGTTTTGTGTACAGGTTTCGTCTGCAGTGCAACAGGATGAAGTTAACGGCATTATAAATATATGTTCCGGGAGGCCGGAGAGGCTTTGCGACCGTGTAGAGCGGTTCATTGCGGAAAATGGCTATGCAATTAAGCTTGATTACGGAAAATTTCCGGACAGACCATATGATTCCAAAGCAGTATGGGGATCCAGTGATAAAATTATGACAATTATGTCTAAACGGGGTAAAAACATATGATTTTATACATTACAGGAAGTTTTCCGCGGCTTGGAGACGGAATAGGAGATGCGGCCGGAAAACTATTTGCTTCCATGAATGAAATGACAGGAATACGTCTTGTTACAACGGATATTCCGGGCATAAAAGAATATGTGCAGGAACAGAAATATGAAAATGCTATGTTGGTGCCTGATTGGAAATATAGAACCATCCGAAAACTTTTGAAGTATGCGGAAGAACAGAATATCACACAGATTCTGATTGAATACTGTGGAAACGGATATAAAAAGGATTTGGCAATCAGTTTTATGCCTCTTATGATACGCTGGCACAATTTATTTTCAAAGAAAAAAATAGAGTGCCATCTGCGCCTGCATGAATATACAATGTGCAGACCGGCGCGAAAGATATTCACTTGGCCACTGGTCAGGTTCTGTCATCATTTGGACACACCTTCTTTTGTGGAATATGAGTATTTAAAAAAGAAATTCGGAAGAAAAGTCTTTAAGACAGGAATCGGTTCCAATATTAACTGGGCAGATACTCCGAAAAAGAAATCGGAAGAAGGAAAGAAAGACAAAATCAATCTGGCTTTTTTTGGTGGCATATATCCGGGAAAAGGAATTGAAAAACTGATTGAATTATGGAGCAGGATTGAAAAACAATACCCTGATAAATACCGCTATTATTTATTAGGCGGTTTTCCGCCGAATTTAACAAGTGCGTTTGACGGATATCAGCAGACAATACAAAGATTAATTTCTGAAAAAAACCTGACAGAGAAGATTATAATTACAGGTTTTCTTCCGGAGAATGAGATTGAAGAAAAACTGGACATGATTGACATTGCTGTTTTGCCGTATGAGGATGGACTGACGTTACGAAGAGGAAGTTTTTTGGCATTTCTCGGAAGGAGCGTCGCTGTTGTGACATCACAGGGAGACAAAGAAGCAAGACAGCTTTTCGACAATGCATCAGGTGTGAAGATGTGTGCGAATCAGGAAGAAATGATTCAGGCAATTCTCGATTATAGCGAAAATGGTAATTATTATCAGGCTGGCTTAAGCAATACACAGTATCGTTCCGATTTTGAATGGGGCAATATTGCGGAAAAAGTATTAGATTGCTTTAAGAAGGATAAAGAATAATGGAAAATGAAAAGATTGGAATTGTAATTGTAAATTACAATGGTGAAAAGTATCAGAATGATGCATTGAAAACCATATATACTTCAAACTATCAAAATCTTGAGGTTATTATTGTAGATAGTGGCTCAAAGGACCATTCTATTGAAATGGCAAAAAAATCCTATCCGCAGGTACACTATTTAATTCAGGGAGAAAATGTAGGAGTTGCAAGAGGAAATAATATCGGAATCAGATATGCTGTTGATGAATTAAATGTCGATTATGTTTTGCTGTTAAACAACGACATTGAATTGGATCGGGACACAATTCGTATTCTGGCAGAAAATGCTTCGCCGGACACGATTACAGTTCCGAAAATTTATTATTATGAGCCTCATGACATGTTGTGGTTTGCCGGTGGTGCTTTGGTTTGGAACAAAGGAGAATCTGAGCATTGGGGCAATTTTGAAACAGATTGTGGAAGATATGATATACAAAAAGAAATCACATATTCGCCGACCTGTTGTATGCTGATACACAAAAGTGTATTTGAAACAGTAGGGATGATAGATGAAGAGGTCTTTATGTATTTTGATGACACGGATTTGTGTGCAAGAGTAATCCGTGAGGGAATTAAGATTGTGTATGTACCTAAAGCTGTTATGTGGCATAAGGTAAGCAGTGCCGGAGGCGGCTCGGACTCCAAAGTTCAGGTTTATTATATGACAAGAAATAAGCTGTATTATATGAATAAGTATAAAAAGGATTTGAAGTTTCCGGCAAGATTATTTACTTACAGTAAGTTTTTTGTGAAGTTTTTAATTTACCCGTTTTATAAAAAAAATGACAGGTATATCATGCGTGCATGGAAAGACTATAAGAAAGGGAAAATGGGTAGGTGTGATACTTTATAGGTATGCGCGTCCAAAGTGTAATCCGGATGATGAAATTAATCATTATAATATTAAGTTTGACTATTATTTGCGTATATGTCATGGATTTACTTGTGTGTTCGTTTTATTGCAGGAAAAAAAGAGAAATGGATCAAAAGACAGGGACAGGTCCTTATGATGAGAATACAGTAAAAGTAAAAAAGAAATCTTTTGTTTCATTTGTCAAATTATTGTTAAATGGCTGGATATTATACAGAGTTTCGAGGCTGGGACAGTTCCCGAGCCAAAAATACAGGATTTGGATGTTAAAACACATTTTTAAAATGGAGATTGCGGACAAAGTCGTTATTTATCATTGGGATACTATTCGGGCACCATGGAATATTAAGGTGGGGAAAGGTACGATTGTAGGTGATAATGTTATTTTGGATGGCAGGAATCATATTACAATTGGTGAAAATGTAAATATTTCAACGGGAGTAAATATTTATACAGAGCAGCACGAGATTAACGATTCATATTTTAGGAGTCTTGACAGCGGAGGAGAAGTAGTTGTTGAAAACAGGGCGTGGATTAGTTCGCACACTACAATTTTACCCAAAGTATATGTGGGTGAAGGTGCTGTGCTGGCGGCCGGTGCAATTGCAACCCATAATTTAGAGAGTTACACAGTGTATGGGGGTGTGCCGGCAAAGAAAATAGGAGAGAGAAACAATGATTTGCAATATGAATTTGATGGTGAGTTTCTCCCATTCTTTTAAGAGACTGTGAATAATAAAAAATAAGCAAGTAAAGGAACTATATGAATATTCAAAAAATAATTAATTTTTTAAAGATGAACAAGTTTGAAAGAGAAGTTTCCATATGCAGAAACACATATTCATTTGTTCATAAGAATGAATTTGCATCCATTGGAAAAAAGTCATATTTCCTGAAGCCGCTTTTCCTCTCCGGTACAGAGCATATTGAAATGGGAGAGGATGTCGGTGTCTGGCACAATGCCAGGGTAGAGGTGTTGGACAGATGGAATCAGCAGATGTTTACGCCGAAGCTGGAAATTGGCAATCACGTAAAGATTGGACAAAATTTACATTTGACCTGTGCACAGTCGGTTGTAATTGAGAAGGATGCGCTGTTGGCACCCAGGGTAATGATTACTGATATTGATCATTTAACGGCTGATATAGCATTGCCTGTGTTGGAACAGAATCTGGTTACAAACCCGGTTAGGATATGTGAAGGTGCTTTTATAGGAATTAATGCAACGATCATGCCAGGGGTAACTATTGGGAAACATGCGGTAGTCGGGGCGAATGCTGTAGTGACCAAAGATGTACCTGATTATGCTACTGTAGCAGGTTCTCCGGCAAAGATTATATCTGTTCGTTGCCCACAGGATAGATTATAAAGGAAAATGTGTAAAGAAGTTAAATCCTATTGATGGGTTCCAAGGGATGCTTCAGTAAAGTCTGTTTTTAGAAAGTTGGTTAAAAAATGAAACAAAGTAATATTCGATTTGTGACCTTGTTTCCAAATTGCCCGAATGTAGGGTTGGTAAAAGATGTTGGACAAATACCTTATGTTCTGGGAAAACTGGAAAATAATATTGAAACAAAACTGGTCAGCAGTGAGATAGATTTTGAGGGAGCTAACATTGATAAGGTTAAGGGACTTACCATTGAAAAGGTTCCTTGTGTACTGCATAATGCCGGAATTACAGGTTGTTTATATTTACTTAAAAATGCAAAAAACATTGATTGGCTTAACATTTATCATGGTGGGAGACGCTGTTATTATTGGACAAAATTGTACAAATTTTTGAATCCGGGTGGTAAAGTATATATTAAAATGGATTTAAATTACGAAGGGTGTCGTCGGTACAAGGAGAATAGGAGGGAAAGAAAGATTTTCCTAAAGACATCAAAAGTAGCAGACATTGTATCAGTAGAGAGCGAAAAGATACAGAAATTAGTCAAGGAAAATACAGGATTTGATGTGAAAATACTAACCAATGGTTATATAGATGTCGCAGAAACAGCTTTAACGGACATCCAAAAGGAGAAGATTTTTATCACAGTGGGACGTCTTGGCACACCGGAGAAAGCAACGGATTTGCTTCTGGAAGCATTTGCGCAATCGGCATCTGAGCATGATTGGAAGCTCAAATTGGTTGGAACTGTGGAAGAGCAATTTAATATTTATATTAAAGAATATTTTGAAAAATATCCCGAATTAAAAAATAGAGTTATATTTACTGGTCCCATATATGAAAGAGAAAAGTTATATGCGGAGTATCGTTCGGCGAGGACATTTGTCTTGCCTTCTCTGTGGGAAGCATCACCATTGGTGGGGCCGGAGGCATTGTATAACGGCTGCCGAATGATATTGTCAGATGTTATTCCGCCGATTAAGGAATTGACAAATGATTTAAAATACGGAATGACTGTAAAAACGGGAGATATTGAATCCCTGGCTGATGCGCTTTTACGGGAAACAAGGCGGGAATATTCGGATGCAGAGGTGCATGAAATACAACAATATGCAAAAGAGAATCTTATGTGGAACTCTATATGCCAAAGATTGTATAAGATGTTAGTTAACTGAGAAAGGGGTTAAGATCAGAAATGTACAAAACGAAAGAATATAATAATTTTATTATTTTTTCAAACAAATTTCGTTTTATGAACTTATTACTGACTTTGTCCGTTGCAGCGATGCATTTAAGCTACTGGGTATCAGGAGAGCCTGATATAGTCATACGGATAATGAGAAATAGTGCAGCAGGTTCTATGGGGTGGTTTTTCTTTGCTTCGGCTTTTTGGTATTTTGGGAACTATTCATATGAAAATGCGCTGCCTAAATTTAGGAAAAGATTAAGAACCCTGCTGATTCCGTATGTTGTATGGAATCTTTTGAGATTTTTGTATTTATACGGAATTGATATTATTAAAGCGGGAAATTTAGATTCGCATTGGAAATTATTTCTGGAAGCTTTTTTGTTTGTGAACAGAGAACCATATTCGTATGCACCGATTATATCCGCATTATGGTATATTATTAGATTGCTGTCTTATTTTCTGGTTGCTCCGTTGATATATTTTTTATTAAAAGATAAGTACATAGGAGCAGTGGTTATATTAGCGACATTTTTTTTAACCAGAAATGGTTCTTATTATAGTTTTGAGGGATTTTTTTGTATATTCATGATTGGGGCTTATATTTCGATAAATTTCAGAGAAAAATTCATTGAAATATATACAGCATCAAAATTTGGACGTAATCGGAAAATATTGGGAACGATAGGGTGTGTATCAGCCTATGCTTTATTGGTGCTGATTTGGATTGGTATAAGCAGTAAAGTGATGTGGAGAGGAGTAGCCTACCTGTTTCAATTTTTGGTTTCTGCTGTTCCTATATTCCTTTTTGATGTGGTGGATGTAAAACAGGAAGTGAGTGCATATTCTTTCCTGATATATTGTAGTCACGTTTTTTGGGCACCAATATTAAATATTGTTATAGGCTGTGTCAATAACAAGTTCCCAATAACGTCAGGGATGTGGGCAATATTACTACTGGTCGGGGTAGTATTGATATCCATTGCAATATGCAAAATAACAAAAAAATATTTTCCTACGATATATGGTATTCTCACAGGAGGTAGATAATTGTGATCTTCACACAGAATGTGAAACAACGTGAAGTATTTGTATATGTAGCAGTTTTTTTATATTGTGTTGCTCTTTTTTTAAAAAGGGTCAATATTCCTTTGGATCAGAATGTGCTTAATAAAATCATGACAATCGGAACTATGCTGTGTGTGGCTAATATTTTCTTTGACAGAACAATGAATTTTAAGGGAATATTATTGACTTTTGTGATAGGGGTTCTGTTGTTGGTGGATTCACTGCCGACAGGGAATCATGAAATACTGTATTTGTTTTTGATGATTTGGGGATGCAAAAATATTGATAATAAGAAGCTAATCGCCACTATTTTTTATATTGTACTTGGAATGACAATATTGACGGCATTGGGAACTCTGTTTGGAGTTGTAAATAATGAATTATTTGTACAAAATGGCAATAGGTATCGTTATGGATTAGGATATACACCGTGGTCTATATTGCCATTTCAATTTTTTTCTCTTTGCATGCTATATATCTGTTGTAAAAAGAAGCCTGCACGGATTTATCACATTTTTATAATGTCTGTTTTGGCGATTATTATAGGCATATTGACGGATACCAAAACTAGTATTGTGATAACAATTTTAGGTTTATGTTTATTGTATTGTTTTCAGAACAAAAAAATTAAAAAGTGGAACAGATTAAAGATTTTGATGATTCTTCCGACGATTTTGACTGTTATGTCATTCTTTTTGACATATTTGTATGATACGGGAAATGCTTTTGCTGCTAAAATTAATATTTTTTTAAACTATAGAATAATGTTTCAATCTATAGGAATTTCTGAATATGGAATAGGATTATGGGCCAATCCGGATGCTTTAGCTGCTGTTTCGATGACAGAGTCATATTATGGAATTGATAATCAATTTATAAACCTGGCAGTGAATTGGGGAGTGACGGCACTTGTTTTTGTAGTTTTTTTATATACATGGTTAATCTATTATTTTATAAAAATACAGGATCAAAAGATGTTGGTATTCGTTATATTGATGTTGGGTATGTCATTAATTTGGAGTAGATTGCTTGTGTTAATAGAGGCGGAAATTCTTATCTGTTTTTCGGATGTTTTTTCAATTGGTAATAAGGCAGGAGGATTAGAAAATTATGCGCAGAATTTTGATAACGGCTAACACATACTATCAGTTGATATTGGCGATGCAATTAAAAAACACATTATTACAGCAAGATTACGTTACCTTGCTTTTGTCGGATCACAGCAATAATTCAGAAAGCGTTTTTTCTGAATTGAGAGAAATTCATTTCTTTGATGAGGTAGTATATGTAAAATCAAAGGGGGTAATACATAACAGAAAATGGTATACAAAATTCGCAGAGGTGATTCAAATCTCCTTATTTGGAACAAATCAATATGCATACTATTTGGAAAATGTTAAGAATTTGTATTATGACGAATTCATAAATTACAATTTAGAAATAGATACTTATGGTCTGTTTTCTGTGTTGGCAAATTATAATAAAAAAATAAAGTATTCTTCATATGAAGAAGGTATACTGTCATATAATAATATTTTTTACGATTCCAAAAAATTTAAATTTATAAGAAAGATTAGAAAATTCTTTCACAAACCGACAATCTTAGATGATTATGATACTTTTTACTGTCTGTATCCTGAAATGTACGGCGGAGCATTAAATACAGTAAAAATCCCTCCGGTTTCTGCAAAAGATACTGCTTTGAGAGAGTCTGTAGCACATGTTTTTCGGGTAAAACAGAATGTGGATTATTCTAAATACAAATGCATTTATTTTGAATCCGTATATGATATGGAAGGCAGAGGAATCGGAGAGAAAGAAATCGTATTGAAAATTGCAAAAAAGCTTGGCAAGGATAAAATATTAATAAAAAAACATCCAAGAAGCACGGATTTAGATTATGCACAGATGGGAATCGATATTGATGATAATTCAGCTGTCCCATTTGAAGCAATTCAGCTTAATAATGATCTCAGCGGCTGTGTATTGGTGAGTGCAATGACGGGAAGCGTTTTATCCATTAACGCGATGCTTGATAGACCGTCTAAATCATGGATGATTTATCCGCTGACGAGATATAAAGAAATTGATAGTCTGACAGTGTTTGCAAAAAATGTGGAAAATATTATTACATGCATGAAGTCAAAAGGATATTTTGAATATGTAGAAATCATAGAAAGTGAGGATGAATTTAACAAGAAATTCAAAGAAATGAATGAATGAGAAATACAAATATTTAATAAAAAATACAGGTGTTTTGACACTCTGTAATTTTGCTTCAAAAATTTTAGTATTTTTACTGGTACCGTTATATACAGAAGTGTTGACAACTACAGAATATGGTATTTATGATTTGGTTGTTTCATCGGTTTCGATTCTTTTGCCAATTTTAACATGGAATATTCTGGATGCTGTAGTACGATATGAGATGGATGCTGATTGTGAAAAAAAGAATGTCATAGTTATTGGATTGCATTATATCATAGTGAGCGGAAGCATTGTTTTGGGAGGAATTGTATTTATAAAGCTTTCAGGCATTATTCCATCACTCCGGGGACTGGAATGGTATGTATTTGCTTATTATGTTGCGTACATTCTTCAGCAGTTTTTTTTACAGGTCGCCAGAGGAATGGAAAAAATTAAGTGTTTGGGGATTGCAGGTATTCTTAATACGGCAGTTTTAGTGGGCTGTAATATTTACTTTTTGTTGTTTGTTAAAAACGGACTTAACGGATTGTTTTTATCAACTATTATATCTTGTTTGGTTCCGACTGTTTATATTGCAATCTCTGTCAGAATTTGGGATTGGCTGATTAATATCAAATTTGATAAAAGCCTGAAAAAAGAAATGGTGGGATATAGTTTTCCACTGGTTTTTTCTACGATTAGTTGGTGGATTAATAGTGCATCAGACAGGTATGTCGTTACATGGCTTTGTGGAATCGCCCAAAATGGAATTTTGTCCGTGGCATATAAAATTCCAAGTATAATCAATACATTATTTGGTATGTTTGGACAAGCATGGCAGATTTCTGCTGTTAAAGAATTCAAAAGTGATTCATCAAAGGAATTTTATGGGAACGTGATTTCCTGTATGAATACGATGACAATCGTTGCATGTTGCTTTTTAATCGCTTTTTCAAAAATTCTGGGAAAGATTTTATATGCAAAAGAATTTTTTGTTGCATGGGAGTTGGCTCCATTTTTGATAGTCAGCACTGTTTTTAACTGCGCATCAGGTATGCTTGGACCGATTTTGTCAGCAATAAAAGATACGGGGGCAATGGCAAAAGCTGCAATTTGTGGCGCATCGGTGAATGTTGTTCTTAATGTTTGTCTGGTTTATATCATGGGTCCGCAAGGAGCAACGATAGCAACAGTTATTTCATCAGCAGTCATTTATTTTATGCGAAAAAAAGCTGTGGATAAAGTAATTCAATTAAAACATGACTATGGACTTCTTATATCGGTATTTTTATTAGTGTTGGAATCAATATGTGTAATTTATATTGGAAATATATGGAGTACTGTGCTGCTGGTTCTTTTGATACTAACTACAAATTACAAGACTATAAAAAAGGTATGTCTGATATTTATACAAAAATTTTTGAGGAACGAATCATAGGAATTTAAAGAGTTTGCATTATTCTCTAAAATATTTCATGTCCGACAGGAGGAAAGACCGTTGAATGACACAGAGAGGGAAAAGCTGTATTACATTGATGTTTTGAAGGGGATGGGTATTCTCATGGTGATACTCGGTCATGCGAGTTTTCATCGGTATGCCACTTACTTCGTCTATTTGTTTCATATGCCGTTATTTTTTATAATAAGTGGATTTTTAGACAGAATGAAATATGATTCTCTTGGTGAAATGCTAAAGAAAAAGTCAGCCAGATTGCTGTATCCGTATATTGTTTTTGGAATTTTGATAATTGTTTATAATACGTTTATGGATGAGATACGGGGAATCACAACGGAGGGAAAACTTAAAAAGAGAGTCATTGCACTGTTATATGGGAATATGATTTTTGAGGATAATTCCAGTTATATTGGGGTGCTGTGGTTTTTGGTATGTTTATTTTTTGCAGGGGTGTTCGCTTATGGACTGTGGTATTTGAAAAAGAAAAGCAGGTTAAGTATGTGGATGGGCATCTTGCTTCTGCTGATAATGGGGCATGTTACGAGCTATGTGAAGTTTCAATATGAAATTAGACTTCCGTGGTGCATAGATGTTGCATTTGTGGCTGCAGTATTTTATTTGTTGGGAACAGTATACAGAAAATGGGAAAAAAGAGAGCAATATGAGACGACTTTTTCTGGAGTTGTGCTGTTTTTAATAGGAATACTTTTGGGTATACTGAATATGTGCTATATGAAGGTAAATAACTATTTGGATATTCGGGTAGACATGCTTCGGATGAATTATGGCATCTTGCCGATGTTTGTACTCAGTGCTGTTGCTATGACTTTGGGACTTATGATTATATTAAAAAAGATATGTAAGAAACATAAGTTTTATATATTAGCCCGACTTGGCAAAATGAGTCTGTTACTTATGGTCGTTCATGTGTATATTTTGCAAATGATTACTTTGGTTCTGAATCATCTGGGATGCTATCATTGGTTGCTGTGCTTCCCTGCTGCATTGATGCTGTCGATTTTAACGGCGATTATAATAGAGAGATTTTTACCATATCTGTTTGATTATAAAAGAATATTAAAAAAGGAGACAACATAATGAAAGTAGTATCATTTATTCCAATTAAATTAAATAATCAGAGACTTCCGGGGAAAAACACCATGCTTCTGAACGGAAGACCTACGTGCGATTATATTTTTGAAACCATCAGTAATGTGGATACTATTGATGAAAAGTATGTTTATTGCAGTGATGAATCGATTAAAGAATATATCGCGCCATATGAAGAAAAGGGACTTAGATTCCTGAAAAGAGATAATTATCTTGATGGGTATCAGGTTAAGGGGCTCGAAATTATAGACCGGTTTGTGAAGGATGTAGATGCAGATATTTATGTTTTGACGCATGTGACGCAGCCGTTTACAAAATCAGAATCCATTAAAAAAGCCTTGGAAAAAGTAGTTTCAGGTGAATACGATTCTGCGTTTTCAGCAGTTATGTTGCAGGATTATATGTGGATGAACGGTAAACCGTTCAATTATGATATGAAAAATATTGTAAGAACACAGGATTTGGATCCTATTTATATGGAAACGGGAGCGTTCTTTATTTTCCGGAAGGAAGTATTTACCGAACTGGGTCAGAGAATTGGAAATCATCCGTATATTTATGAAATTGATCAATTTGAAGCAGTTGATATTGATACGGCAGAAGACTTTGAATTTGCAAAAGCCGTAGCGATGTATATGGATAGTTTAAAATAGTAGCGGAGGAGAATTCTATGAAAAATGTAAGCATACTGGATTGTACATTAAGAGACGGCGGTCGTATTATTGACTGTGCCTTTCCTGACAGGGAAATCAAAAGTATGACGAGCAGGCTTGCAAATGCAAAAATAGATATTGTAGAGGTTGGATTCTTACGTGACCATCGAAAAAATGAATATCGGGGAAACACTACGTTTTTTACGGATGTAAATCAGATGAAACCATTTTTGGATAAGAGCATAAGTAATGTGATGTATGTGGCATTTATCGATTATGGAATGTTCGATATTGATTCTTTAACTCCTTATGACGGAACGTCCATTGACGGAATACGTTTCGGATTTACGAAGAAGAGCTATGATACGGATAAGGAAGGTATTCTGCATTGGATTGATGAAATCAAAAAGAAAGGGTACAAGCTTTTTATTCAGGGAGTAAATTCCTTGAGCTACAGTGATAAAGAAATTTTGGGGCTTGTAGATATGGTTAACAATGTCCATCCTTTCAGCTTTGGTATTGTGGATACTTATGGGGCAATGTATATGGATGATGTTGACAGGTTGTACGGACTTATTGATCACAATATGTCACCGGATATCTGCATTAATTTTCATTCGCATAATAATTATCAGTTATCCTTTGCGTTTGCGCAGGAAGTAATAAGGTTAAGTAATTCTACCGGCAGGAAGATTATTATTGACTCAACACTGGGAGGAATGGGTAAGGTTGCCGGAAATCTTAACACAGAGCTGATTGTTGATTTTCTTGTTAGAAAACTCAGATATAACTATGAGACAGAGGATATTCTTGATATGCTGGATGACTACATTTATAAGTATTCCCTGAAACATACATGGGGATATTCTACAGCGGCTCTGATGGCAGGTATTTATAAGTCTCATCCAAATAATATCATTTATCTCACAGAAAAGTTCCGCCTGGATACGAAGGATATAGGAAAACTGCTTGCAATGATAGATCCGGATACTCGACAGAAATATGATTATAACAACATTGAACGTTTATATACGGAATATATCGCTGATAAAGTGGATGATTATGAAGTGCTCAGGGAACTTAAGGGTATAGTGGAGAATAAAGAAATTTTGGTACTGGTTCCGGGAAATTCTTTAAATGAATACAGGGAAGAAATCGATGCGTATATAAAACAGGAAAATCCGGTTGTTATCAGTGTGAACTTTATAGCGGATGAGCCGGGCGCGTATGCATTTTTCGGAAATCAGAAGAGGTATGTCCGTCTTGCAGATAAGAGAATAGGAAGAAAAGTAATTGTTTCATCTAATATCAAATCTGATTCTGAGGAGGATAGGATTGTGAATTATCACAGTCTGATTAACAGAGGATACACGTACTTTGAAAATTCTACAATCATGTTATTGAATCTGCTTAAGAAGATAAGCCCTAAGAAAATTTCGATTGCAGGATTTGATGGATTTAGAGAAGACGCACAGAAGAATTATTCAGACAGTTCGTTCCAAAATGAGCGACATATAGGTGAATTTGCCTTGCTGAATAAAGAGATTCGTGAAATGTTTGAGGACGTGGTGGCAGCAATGTCACCTGATTGTCAATTTAAAATGATTACTCCGAGTTTATATGAGGATGCAATGCAAAGAGGATTAAAAGGTGTTTAGAATTTGATGGAGGAAAACTGGAAAATGGGCAGGATTGGGGTGCAGTCTCAAAAAAATATTTTATATATTTTTTCAGGTATTCATTTCTTGGCAGCCTGCTTGGCAAGCAGAAATTTCTTCCGGCCAGTCAGAGACGGAGCCGGAAGTGAAAATATTGCTTATAAGTTTTTGGAGACAGGGGAGAGGCTGTCGGAGGATGTTTTGTCAAGAACATTGTGTCAGGTGTATTCCTATGTGTTGGCATTTCTCTTGCTCTTTGTATTCTGGAAGACTGTTTTTCGGCTGGTTGAGTTGTGGAAAAAGAAAGAAATTCCACATGTTTATCTTGGAGTGTATGTATCGCTGGTATTGATTGGAATAGCAGTTATTGTCATTGCTTATCCGGAAACTGTTGTGGAAGCAACTGATACAACATGGAATTACGTCTATGCGAAGGAATGGCTGCCTATTTATTGGCATGGTTATCTGACGAATGTCATACATTGTGCTTGTATGATTCTGTGTCCGCATCCGATATCAATGTCTGTAATTCCGTTTTTGTTTGGAATAACAGAAATCTGTTATTTTATGTATCTTACAATTGTTCAGTGTACCAGTTACCAGTGTACCTCGGGGGGGAAGGCATTTAAAACCATTCTCTGGGCAGTATTTCTTTTATTGATGCCGGAAACATTCCGGGTTCTTACTTATGCCGGAAGAAATTATATGTTTGCTTTATTAAGTGTCGGATATGTGGGAACGTTTCTGACGGATTATATACACAAAAAAGAATTGAGTAAATCGAGATTTATGGTATTGGCAGTTCTTGCTCTTGTGTTGGCTACATGGAGAAGTGAAGGGATTTTATATCTTATCTTCTTTCCGGTACTGATTTACATTACATATTTTGTTAGAGAGGGAAAGCGTTCGGAAGTTCCGGGGCTAAAAAATATTGTAAAAGCAATTTCGGTTATGCTTGTTCTATATCTGATTCTTGCTTTGCCCGGTAAATATGGAAGTGAAAAGTATCAGGGAATGGACTATGTGATAATTAACACACCGTCACCGCTTTCGGCAGTTTTTTGCGAGGGAGAGGCCGATTTAACCTACGATGGTGCACAGGCGGATCTTAATACTGTTTTTTCCGTAATACCCCGGACATATTTTGAAAAGTACGGAAGAATGGCACAGTTTTATTACAATTTTGATAACTTCTGGTCTCCGAGGCAAAGTCATGCCGGAGAATTGGGAGAAAAATATGTTTTCGCTTCTTATAGATTATTGGCACATAATTTAGATATTTATTTGAAAAATCAGATAAATTTTTATACAGGAAGTATCGGATTCGACAACGTTTTTGAAATTCAGGAAGTGCAGCCTGAGGATTGGATTTTAAACAGGACAGAGGAAGCGGCTGAATGGTTTGACTGGATTTGGGGATATTTTTCTATTGGTGAAAATGATATTTCTGTAAATCATGATATTGTTATCATCAACGAGGGTGTTGATGCGTGGCTGGGAAATCTTGTATTGTCAGCTTTGAATAAGATTTATGATATCGGATGGAGTCTTTCCGGTTATGTCAAAATTACGGTTTCAATTGCCGTATTATGTATATGTATAAGCTGTTTGTTGAAAAAAGAATGGACTTTCTTTTTTGTCGGTGTCCTTATTCTCGGACTTTTGGCAGCGATAATTCTGACGGCTCCGACAATGAGAGAAAATTATTATTACTCACCATATTTTAATCAGTATTGGTATTTGCTCTGTTTTATCTGTTATAAGAATAAAAAGAAAAATTGAGCAGAAAGGAAAATGCGATGAAGGAAAAAAACTATAAGATGGTTGCATGTATATGGAGTGTTTTATCTATTGTGCTGGGTGGGAAGTTAATAAAAGATAACTATGCCATTGCTTCAAACAACATATACGCTCGTGAAATCAGTAAACTTGGACAAGGGCTTGCTGTAATAGTGGCAGTCACGCTTGCGCTGATAATTATTTGGTGGTTTTGCGGATTTATATACAGAGCATTAAAAGAAAACGGTAAAGAACGTGAAATATGTATATTCGCATTTCCGGTATTGATAATACTTGTTTCCTTTTTGCTTTCCGATGTCTCTAATGCAGGGACATTAACAAATTATTATGTTGGCGATGAGAAAAATATATGGGACTCGGCAGCTCGATTGTATCCGTTTATGTTTGTATACAGCAGTCAGATTTTTTTGATGTGTTTTTTCATATTGCCTACAATTTTTGCACCGAGTCTTATTAAGCTGTGTTTCGTATCATATGTTGCAGGATATACAATTTACCGGGTAAAATCCTATTATAAAAGCAAGCTGTATTATGCGTTATATGTATTGTTTTTATCAACAGTGTTTTTGCAAATGGGTATCGGAGTGCACAGGATGCATTGGTATGCGATGCTCTACTTGTTCATTGCCGTAAAGTTGTTTTTCGACGATAAAGAAGGGAAGCGGCTCGGTTTAAAAGAGTTAACAGCCATGGCATTTGCCATGAGTTTATTGACGATTTGGCGACGCGAAGGAATATACCTTTTGGTGTGGGGACTTGTACTGCTGATATTAGTATATGCAAAAAATTCTGTATCTGACCGTTTTTTCAGCGGATGGAAAAGAATCGTTCTGGTTTTTGTCATCACAGAATTATTGGTCTGTCTGCCGGAAACATTATACGAAAGGACACAGACGACCGCGTTGGCTGATGGAGATGTAGTTTGGCGGGCTTTTTTGGTGCATATGCTTGATAGATCATCTTTTGACAGGGTGAAATGTGCGGAAGAGTTGGCGGTTATAGATAAATATCTGGATATTGAAATTATAGACCGCTATAATGCTGAAGTATATAATAAATATGATGATTGCTATTGGGAGTGGTCATGGTACAGAGAAGGTAAGTATTACGCGCCAACGCAGTATTGGTCAGCAGAAGGCGCTGAAATAGTAAAAGAAGAAGTCACTAAAATAATACAGAAACAGCCGCTGATTTTTATTGAATCAAGAATTAAGGCTTTTGGTATGGCCGCAAACAAGGCGGGATATAACCTGTTTTTGCCGCTTATTCTGACATTGATTGCGATGGTGAAAGGAATATGTAAAAAGGAGAGATGTCTGGCAGCTCTGTCATTAGGAATTTTGGGACATACGTTTTTGACTGCTTTTTTGATGCCGGCATCATATTTTAAATATTTTTACCAGATGTATTTGTTTGGATATGTGTTTGGGTTAATTATGTTATTTGAATATCTGTTAAAGGATGGCCTGACAGCAAAAAAATAAGAGTAAATAGGATGATATTATAGTATGAAAAGAATAAAATATTTGGTTATGGATGTGGACGGAACACTTACTGATGGAAAAATCTATATGGGAAATGACGGGGAAATGTGCAAGGCGTTTTGTGTTAAGGACGGCTGCGGAATTCACGATATTTTGATTCCGGCAGGTATTATCCCGGTTATTATTACCGGACGCACTTCAAAGATATTAGAAAACAGATGCAAAGAAATAGGTATTGAAAAATTATATCAGGGTATATCCAATAAAATTGAAAAACTTGATGAAGTATTACAAGGAGAGAGCTATGGTGAAGTCGCTTATATCGGAGATGATATAAATGATCTTTCCTGCATGAGTGTACTGAAAAAAAACGGAGGGATTGTCGGCTGCCCGGCAGATGCAGTAGGAAAGGTATTGGATATTGCTGATTTTGTAAGTGACAGAAATGGTGGAGATGGAGCAGTCAGGGAGTTTATTGAATGGCTGGTCGAAGCACCCGAATAACCGTAAATAGCCATGGTTGTGAACGGCTGCGAATAATCGGCGATGACCACTTTTGTTCGTCGGCAATCTACGTTTTTACCCCCCCAGAAAAAATTTTTGTTAAATCTGTACATTGTCTGTTGACCGGTCATTGCTTATACTGTTTACAGGCAGCTTCTTCCTGCACCGGTCAGGAGGAATATGACGAAGTTTCAGGATTTAAATTTAAACAATGCCTTTTTGTTCGCGGCGACAGCCCATGATCCGGAGGCGTGCAGAGTGATTCTGCAGAGCGTGCTGGAGAGAGAAGTTCCGCAGGTCAGGGTGCACGCAGAGCACACGGTTTTATTTAGCTCGGATTACCGCATGATACGACTTGACGTGTATGGTAGGGACGAACTGGATGTCCGGTATAACATCGAAATGCAGAACAGGAACGGAAAAGAGCTCCCTAAGCGGGCAAGATATCACCACGCACAGATGGACATAGCATCTTTGAAACCGGGGCAGGATTTTGAAGAACTCCCTCCGTCGTATGTGCTATTTATCTGCACCTTTGATCCGTTTGGAAAAGGAATGTACCGCTACACCTTTTCATATCGCTGCGAGGAAGCAGACCTCCCTTTGGGAGATGAGACATACACGGTTTTTTTCAACACGAAGGGAAAGCATGCGGAGAACATATCGGAAGAGCTGAAAGAGTTCCTTGCTTATTTTGAGAATTCCACGGACGAATTCGCAGACCGAAGCAAAGCCCCGGGAGTGAAGGTGCTGCACAAGAAGGTAAAACAAGTCAAGAAAGACGCGCAGTTGGAGGCGAAGTACATGACGCTGGAAGAGTGGATGAAGGACAGAGAATACGAGATGGAAGAGCGTGTGAGAGCTAAAGTAGAGGCTGAAGTAAAAGCCGAAGTAGAAGCTAAAGTAAAGGCTGAAGTAAAAGCTAAAGCAAAAGCT
>CAZFLR010000001.1:0-117356 GCA_964519385.1 uncultured Kineothrix sp. | reverse complement strand
AAAAGCCGAAGTAGAAGCTAAAGTAAAGGCTGAAGTAAAAGCTAAAGCAAAAGCTGAAAGCATTCTCTCTGTTCTATCTGCCAGATTTACCGTGTCTGAAGAACTTCGCGAAAAGATTGCGCACCAGAAAGATGCATCAAAACTTGATGACTGGCTGATGCTTGCAGTGAATGCAGCAACCATCGAGGAATTCATCAGTCAGATGACAGAGTAATGCGTTAAAACCAATCAGAAAAGAATATTTATCAAATCGTTTAATTAATTCAGTTTATTATCAAACAATTACCCCAAATCAAGCTAAAAAGGATGAAGGAAGAGTCTGCTTATTTTCGGTTGCTTTTTGTCTCTGAAATGCTATACTGTTTAAGAACAGAAAGCAGACAAATACGTTAAGGGAGAGAAGTATTATGATGGAGAAAAATGCCAAAATATATGTGGCAGGTCATCGTGGAATGGTGGGTTCGGCGATTGTAAGAGAATTGGAACGACAGGGCTATACCAATATCATTACCCGCACACATAAAGAACTCGACTTGTGCAGACAGGAGCAGGTGGAGAAATTTTTCGAGGAGGAAAAACCGGAGTATGTTTTTCTGGCAGCGGCCAAGGTTGGAGGCATTGTGGCCAACTCAGAGGCACTTGCTGACTTTATGTATGACAATATGATGCTCGAGATGAACGTGATTCATGCAGCGTGGAAAAATGGATGTAAGAAGCTGGAATTTTTGGGTTCTTCCTGTATTTATCCGCGTATGGCACCACAGCCGATGAAGGAGAGTTGTCTGCTCACCTCAGAGCTTGAGAAGACAAATGAGGCATACGCACTGGCAAAAATTTCAGGTTTGAAGTATTGTGAGTATTTGAATAAACAATATGGCGCAGATTATATCAGTCTGATGCCGACCAATCTTTACGGGCCGAATGATAATTATCATCCGACACACAGTCATGTGCTGCCTGCGCTGATTCGGCGTTTCCATGAGGCAAAGGAGCAGAAGCTCCCATATGTAACCTGCTGGGGAGACGGAAGTCCGCTTCGGGAGTTTTTGTATGTGGACGACCTTGCCAATCTGTGTGTGTTTCTTATGAATAATTACAGCGGAGATGAGACCGTAAATGCCGGAAGCGGAAAAGAAATCACAATCAAAGGGCTTACAGAGCTTGTGGCAAAGGTAATCGGATATGAGGGAGAAATCAGATGGGATACAAGTAAGCCGAACGGGACTCCGAGAAAGCTTCTGGATGTTTCTAAGGCGGCCTCGCTCGGGTGGACTTACAAGACGGAACTGGAAGACGGTATACGGCTTTCTTATGAGGATTTCCTGAATAATCCAATGAGGGCGGAGCGATAGGTCAGGGCATTTGAGAAAAATGTTTTACCAGCGGTTTCTGTATTCCCCCGGGGTCATGCCCTCGGCATTCCGGAATACTTTTACAAAGTAGCTCGGGTCGGAGAACCCGCATTCCCGTGCGATGGCATCAAGCGGGAGATTGGTAAAGCGAAGTTGTTGTTTCGCGTGAGAGATACGTTTGGCGGTCAGATAGTTTCCAATCGTTGTTCCGGTCAGTCTTTTGAACTCGCGGGACAGATGGAATTTGCTGATAAAGTACCGGTGCGCGAGGTCATCTAAAGAGGTTTTTTCTGCAAAATGCAGATCCAGATAATTTTGAATATCATGTATTTTTTCTGTGATGGAGGAGGTGTTCGTGTTGCCGATTCCGCTGATGCACAGAGCAATCAGATCCGTGAGATAGCGATGGGAGAGAAATTCCGTGCTGTTTCCCGGATTTTTTTGTGTCTCGAATAAAATATCCAAAGTATCCAAAAATAAAGATAAACGTCCCGGATGAAAGAAGAAACTGCCTCCAAGCTCAAGAAAGTGATGATAAAGCAGAGGAGCCTGTTTGCCGTAAAAATGAACCCAGCGCAGTTCCCACGGTTCTTCCCGGCTGCTTTCGTGTGCATATTCCTCAAGGCAGTCCAAAAACACACAGTCTCCGCTTGTAAGGGAAAATTTCTGATTGTGATAGGTCAGTGTTCCCTTTCCTTTCGTGACAATGAAAAAGAGAAAAGATTCCAGATTGTCACGGCGGCTGACATGGGGGCTGATGCTCTGTAGGGAACCGACCTCCTGGACGTACAGAAAGTTGGCTTTTGCAAACGTAGTTGGTGTAGCAAGAATACGAGATGAATTTGAAGAAATCATAAAAAATACCTCATAAATACTGAAAAATAGTTTTGAAAAGTGATAGCAATATTTTACCATTCAAAGGCAAAATTGTCTATTGTATATAAAAACAAAAGAGAGTATGCTGTTAGTCGGAAGAAAATTTGTCGGAAGAATGACAAAGGTTGGAAAGAAATCGGAGAAAAATGGAGGAATCTATGAAAAATATAGCATTAATTACAGGTATTACAGGTCAGGACGGCTCTTATCTGGCAGAGCTTTTATTGGAAAAAGGATACGAGGTGCATGGGCTAGTACGTCGTCACAGCATAAGCAACACGCAGCGTATTGATCATATTTTAAATTCAAACTATAACAAGGTTAAATTCTTTCTTCATTTTGCAGATACGACAGATTCCTCAAATCTGATGCGGCTGATTGGAGAAATTAGACCGACGGAGGTTTACAATCTGGCTGCTCAGTCTCATGTGGGTGTTTCCTTTGAGGTTCCGGAGTATACGGCGGATGCAACGGGTGTAAGTACCTTAAAGCTTCTGGAAGCGATTCGCGTAAATGGCGGAAATTGCAGATTTTATCAGGCATCAACTTCAGAGCTGTTCGGTGGAATCCCGGAGACGGCTCCGCAGTCTGAAAAGACTCCGTTTTATCCTAAGAGCCCGTATGGTGTGGCCAAGCTTTATTCTTACTGGATTACGGTCAATTACAGAGAGTCTTATAATATGTTTGCATGCAACGGTATTTTGTTTAACCATGAGTCACCGAGAAGGGGAGAGAACTTTGTGACACGTAAGATTACACTTGCGATTGCAAACATCATTGCAGGAAAACAGGAGAAGCTTTCGCTCGGAAATATGGATGCAAAACGTGACTGGGGCTTTGCCGGTGATTATGTAGAAGGTATGTGGAGAATGCTTCAGGGTGAGAAGCCGGGAGATTATGTGCTTGCAACAAATGAAACTCATACGGTCCGCCAGTTTGTGGAAGCAGCCTTCGGTGAGCTCGGAATTGAAGTGCGCTGGGAAGGAAAAGGCGTGGAAGAGAAGGGATATGATGCTAAGACCGGCAGACTGCTGGTGGATATCAATCCGGAATTTTATCGCCCGGCTGAGGTGGAATTCCTCTGGGGAGACCCGGCTAAGGCAGAGGCAGAACTTGACTGGAAACGTAAGGTTGACTTTAAAGGACTTGTATCTATGATGATGGATGCAGATATGAAAGAGATTGCAGGTATGTCCTGTGAAGAGTATCGCGCTAAGAATTAAGGAGCGAAGCAGATGAAATGTTTAGTATTGGCCGGAGGGAGCGGAGATGCCCTCTGGCCGTTATCAAGAAGAAATTATCCAAAACAGTTTATTGATGTAAACAAAGGCAGATCGCTGTTCCAGGAGGCAATAGCACGTAATCTGCCTTTTTGTGATGAATTTTATATTGTCACGAACTATCGGTATGAGAATATTGTGCGAGGACAGCTTCAGACCTTTCAGGGGCTCAATTATCACGTTTTTCTGGAAGAACTCGGACGGCAGACGGCTCCGGCGGTTATGGTTGCGTGCCTTTGTATGGAGCCGGAGCAGGAAGTTCTTGTGGTATCCACGGATCACCGTATAGACGGCGGAGATTATAATAAAACTATCGTGAGGGCAAGGCAGCTTCTCACACCGGAATACGTTGTAGCTGTCGGCTGCAGGGGAGAGCTTACTCCGGGACATAATTATTTCAATGTATATGATGACGGCCTGGCAGAGTACGGTTCGGTGGCCGTGAAGGAAGAAGGCTGTGAAACCTACATGGGGGACGGTCTTCCTGACAGAGGTGTACAGAGATTGCTCGACAGCGGTATTTTTCTGGTATATGCCAAAACCTTTATAAAGGCAGTGAAACAGAATCGCCCGAAGCTGTATGAATCCTGTTGTCTGGGTAAAAACCGTATGCGCATGGAAGGGGAGAGCGCAGTGCTGACGAGGGAGTGGATGGAGACATTGCCGTCCGTCAGCGTCGGGGAGGCTGTATATGAGAAATGGAGCGGACAGGGGAAGGTAAAGGTTGTTGAGGGAGATTTTGAATGGTCAAGGCTTCTGAACCTTGAGACGCTTTCTGATTTGGTTTATACCAGGGAGCAGGGAGATGATATTCAAAATAATTGCAGAAATGTTTCAATTATAAACGAGGCGAAGGAGAAGCTGATTGTTGCCAATGCTCTTGAAGATGTACTGATTGTAAATACCAAGGATGCGACCTATATTACGGGAAAAGGAAACAGTGCGGAGATTAAGGAGATTCTTTCGCAGGAAAGAGAGTTTTCGCCGCATCAGATGGCCTCCTTCGATGAGGGGGATATTTATTACACGACATGGGGCTGCAAGGAAACACTGAGCCGGAGTGAAGGGTATCTGGTGAAGAAGCTGACGATTTTCCCGGGGGCTTCGCTTTCTCTGCACAAGCATGAAAAAAGAAGTGAGCACTGGTCTGTTGTGAGCGGAACGGCAACGATTTTGCTGGCCGGAAGAGAAAAGGAATATCATAGAAATGAAAGCATTTTTGTTCCGATGGGCGTGTTTCACAAGATATCCAATGAGACGACAGCGGACCTTGTCATGATTGAGGTAAGTATCGGTGAGAGTGCCGGCTGTCTGAATGAGGATATGGTACAGGCTCCGGGGCAGAATAACATATCGCAGCTTGTGAGAATGCGTCCCGTTTATAAAGATTATTTATGGGGCGGAAGCCGTCTGTCCGAAATGTATGGTTTTGGACAGAAGGGGGATGTGATTGCAGAAAGCTGGGAACTGTCTGCGCATCCGGCCGGCTGTAGTGAGGTGCTCAAAGAGGACGGGGCGGAAACATCGTTTGCCGGATATCTGAAGGAAATCGGAAGGGAAGCGCTCGGGTGGAAATGTCAGCCTTATGAGCGTTTTCCGTTGCTTGTAAAGTTTATTGATGCAACGGATAAGCTGTCAATCCAGGTACATCCGGATGATGCATATGCAATGCCTTATGAAAATGATTACGGAAAAAATGAAATGTGGTATATTCTCGATGCAAAAGAGGATGCGTATATATATCTTGGATTTGAGAGGGATACGACAAGAGAAGAAGTGGAAAGCAGGATAGCGGAAGGAACGCTGGCAGATATCCTACACAAAGTGCCGGTGAGAAAAGGCGATTCCGTATTTGTGCCGGCCGGACAGGTTCATGCCATCGGGGAAGGTGTGCTGATTCTGGAGGTGCAGCAGAGTTCAAATGCGACCTACCGGCTGTATGATTACAACAGGATTGATAAGGACGGAAAGCAAAGAGAGCTTCATCTGGAGAAGGCATTTGCAAATATGAGTTTTACGGCAAATACACAGGGCGGAAAGCCGGTAGGAGAATGGCAGAGCGGAAAAGGGTTTAAAAAGCAGCTCCTTGAGCAGTGTAAATATTTTTCGGTGTGGGCATATCGTGTAGAAGAGCAGGCAGAGCTTGTGATGGACGATTCTACATTCTGGTCGATTGTGATTGTTTCGGGAGAAGGCTTCATTGAAACGGAACAGACGAAGTTGCACTTTGCGGGCGGCGACAGCTTTTTCCTCCCGGCGGGAAGAAAGGTTGTGAAAATGAGCGGAGATTGTCATTTTGTGCTCAGCCATGTATAGTCTGCGTTGTGTTTTTGATATAGAAATGGTATACTGAACGTTATGGGAATAAGAAGAAAAACTATTTGGACAATTTGTTTTATATGGATTTTTTTGACGGGAATCTTTGTAATGGCTCCGGGGCGTGTTACGGCTGAAGAAATTCCTTTGATAGAGGCCGGGTTATCCGGAGATGTATATGGGAGTGTATCCGGGAATGAACCGGAAGAGGAGTATTCTGTCATGCCCGGCGAGAGCATGAATATCTTGTTTGTCGGGAACAGTCTGACAAGGTTTAAGGCATATGAGAAGGGCTGTTCGGTGCCGGCTCATTTTGAAAAAATGGTGAATGCTTCGGGGAGAAAGGCAAATGTCGTTTCCGTGGCACGTTCAGGTGTTGCTCTTAAAAATTATGCGGGAATGACTCCCCAAAAGAATTATCAGCAGAGATTTTTAAAGAAGCTCCACAGCGCGGACTGGGATTATGTTGTGATTCAGGAAAGGTCGAGACTGTATTGTACAGGGTACGAGTCGGACATGGTTCCGGCCATGAAATGGATGCTGGAGCAGATTAAACTACAGTCGCCGGGAGCGCAGGTTTTATTGTATCTTCCGAGGGGCTTTGATTCTGTTCAGTCGGGAATGCAGGGAAGTGAAGGCTCAACGGGCGTAACCATAACATCTTACGAGATGGAGTGTTTAATGGGAGCATCGGGAGACCGGATTGCACAAAGATTTCATGTGGCTCCGGTATCGGTCGGCATGCAGTTTTACAGAGCATCGCTGCTGTATCCTGAGATTAATCTGACGGGACCGGATTACAGACACCCGTCCAGACAGGGTTATTTTTTGGCGGCGAGCTGTATTTACCAGAAAATTTTCGGGGAAGAGCCCAAATTAAACAAAGAGGTACTCAGTTATGCCGAGCTTACGAAAAAGCAGGCGCGCAATCTTGTCAGACTGTGGGACGGCGGTCTTGTATCGGATATGACAGAGATTACGATGAAGGTCGGAGAGACTCACCGGATGCAGGTGACGGACAAACATGGAAACGGCATTACGGGAATACGTTTTGCCCCACTGAATGAGGCGGTTGCCCATGTGGATGATGTGAGCGGAGAAATAACGGCTGTCGGAAGCGGAATGACGGTTGTTGTGGCTGAATCTGTGGACGGATGGCAGGCCTACAGCACTGTTTATGTTCCTTATGCGACTCCGTCAGGGCTCTCTGCGCAGATTCATAAGAAGCAGAAAGAAGGGCAAAAGACGGCGAGTATAAAGCTGAGCTGGAAAAAAGAAAACGGTGTGTCATACAAGGTTTATCGTTCTTCTTCAAAAAATGGATCATATGAACTTCTGGCAACAGTGAAAAAAGGACAATATACAGATCATACGGCAGCAGTAGGAAAAACCTGGTACTACAGGATTGCAGCCGGAAATGCCTATCAGGCATGTGAGAGTAAAAAAACTCCGGCGGTTTCGGTGACTTTGCGCAGGGCAGGCGAGATTATGGTGAAACCGAGAGGAAAGACAGGAACAAGAATAAGCTGGAAGAAATCGAAAAAGGCTTCGGGCTATATTGTATACCGTGCAGCATCGAAGGGCGGCACTTATAAGAAAATTGCTGAAGTTTCTGCAGATAAGGGTTACTATATGGATAGTAACAGGACACAGGGGAAAACATACTATTATAAGGTGGTAGCGTATGGATAAAATTGAGCTTTTTGTACCGGGAAGACTGTGTCTTTTGGGAGAACACAGTGACTGGGCAGGACTGCACAGGGTAATTAATTCGGCTATTGTGCCGGGGCAGGCAATTGTCACAGGTATTGAGCAGGGAATTTATGCAGAAGCAGAGAAAAACGAAAAATTCATTGTGGAGAGTGATCTGGAGAGTTATCATGATGCTTCTTTTTCTTGTGAGATGGATTCGGAAAAGCTCAGAGAGGAAGCGAGCGCGGGCGGATTTTTCTCATATGTGGCGGGAGTTGCCTCTTATATCAATGAATGTTACAATGTCGGTGGACTGAAAATCAGAATTACACGCATGGACCTTCCGATGAAGAGCGGACTTTCAAGCAGTGCTGCTATTTGTGTGCTTGTGGCACGTGCATTTAATCAGATATATCGTCTTCGTTTAAATACGATGGGAGAGATGAACATTGCCTTTGTGGGCGAGCAGCGTACACCTTCGAGATGCGGACGGCTTGACCAGGCCTGCGCTTATGGAGTCCGCCCGGTGAGAATGGTCTTTGACGGAAATGAGATTACCGTAAAGCCGATTCCGTTTAAGAAGACGCTCTACTGGGTGATTGCGGATTTAAAATCACATAAAGATACCGTGCAGATTTTGTCCGATTTGAACAAATGCTTTCCTTTTGCACAGAATGACAGGGAAAGGGCAGTGCATGAAGCACTCGGACGTGACAATAAAGAGTTTGTAGACAGGGCATGTGAATGTCTTGCGAAGGGAGATAATGAGGCACTCGGAGAGGTTATGGTGCAGTTCCAGAGCAATTTCGACGCGAAGGTGGCACCTGCCAGCTATGAAGAGTTAAAGGCACCGGTTCTTCATTCAGTACTGGAGGATGAGCATGTCAAAGAGCTGGTATACGGCTCTAAGGGAGTCGGCTCACAGGGCGACGGAACGGTTCAGTTTCTTGCAAAGGATGAGGAGTGCCAGAAAAAACTGATTGACTACCTGAATAATGAGCGTGGCATGG
This sequence comes from uncultured Kineothrix sp., assembly GCA_964519385.1. GTDB lineage: Bacteria > Bacillota > Clostridia > Lachnospirales > Lachnospiraceae > SVFI01. The sequence goes on along the minus strand of CAZFLR010000001.1, from coordinate 108,830 downwards.
AGGCATTTCCGCTGACGCTCCGACCGCAGCAGGCGGTAACCAAGGCGGTGATTCCGGTGGCCGGATTTGGTACAAGGCTTTACCCGGCAACCAAAGGAATGAAGAAGGATTTCTTCCCTATTCTGGATGAGGACGGATTGTTCAAACCGGCTATCATGGTTCTGCTTGAGCAGCTTGATGCTTCGGGAATAGAAGAAATCTGCCTTGTGATAGGTGAAGATGAAAAACCGGTTTATGACGCGCTTTTTGCGCCGCTTTCCGAGGAACACAGGAGTAAGCTCCCGGCGGAAAAACGCTTTTATGAGGATAAGATTATCCGCATCGGGAAAAAGATTAAGTATGTTTATCAGAAGGAAAGAAAAGGGTTCGGTCATGCAGTCTACCAGTGCCGGGAGTTTACGAAAGGTGAGCCGGTACTGCTTCTTCTGGGTGACACGATTTATGAATCCTATGGTCCAAAGAATTGTATGTCTCAGTTAATTGATGCATACGAGAGGACAGGATTGCCGGTGGTATCCATGCATTCGGTACCGCTCTCTGATGTGGTACATTACGGAATGATGCACGGACAGTGGGAGAACAAGGAACAGACACTGTTAAAGCTGGATGCATTTTGTGAAAAGCCGTCCTGTGAGTATGCAGAGGAGTTTTTGGGAAATGTGCGTAAAAATACCGGGGCGCAATATTATGCTGTTTTCGGACAGTATATTCTGACAAAAGAGGTATTTGAGGTTCTGGAAAATGACATTCGTGAAAATCGCACGGCCGGAGGAGAAATCCAGTTGACCACTGCGCTGGACAAGGTGCGCGAGAGGATTGGAATGATGGGACTTTTGATGGATGGTAAGTCATATGATATCGGTCTTCCGGAAAAATACAGACAGACTCTGACGGAGTTTGGAAAAGGAAAAGAAAGAGAGAGTTAAGATGAGCAATACGGATAATAAAGTGCTTTCCGTTGTGATTCCCTGTTACAATGAGAAAGACAATATTCTTAAAATCGTAAAAAAGGTGCTGGAATCGCCGGTAGAGCACAAGGAAATTATTGTTGTGGATGACTGTTCGACGGATGGCACCGGAGAGGTGCTGGAGGAGCAGATACGTCCGCTCGTTGACCGGATTATCTATCATGAGACCAATGGCGGAAAAGGTGCAGCCCTAAAGACGGGATTTGCAGCGGCGACCGGTGATGCGGTGATTATACAGGATGCAGATTTGGAATATGATCCGATGGAATATCCGAAGGTGTGTACCCCTGTGCTTGAAGGAAAAGCCAAGGTTGTCTATGGCTCACGTTTCAAAGAGCAGAAGGCAAAGGGATATTTGGCGAATCGTATGGCCAATAAATTTCTGACATGGCTTTCCAATCTTTTCACACATCAGAAGCTGACGGATATGGAGACCTGTTATAAGTGCTTTGCAAGAGAGGTCATCCAGGCGGTGGATATCCAGGAAAAACGTTTTGGATTTGAGCCTGAAATTACGGCGAAGATTTCCGAAATGCGTATACGCATCCATGAGGTGCCGATTTCCTATCATCCTCGAACAAATGAAGAAGGAAAGAAAATAGGTGTAAGGGACGGAATCCGGGCTATTTATTGTATTTTGCGTTATCACTGAAAATAGAAATAAAAAGAGAGCGTTGCTCCATAAGAAAATTATAGTTTTCTTTTGGGGCAACGCTTTTTTGATTTAGCTGTTATTTTCTGTTCAGCGTATACAGATAAAAATACTGTGAAGTGGTTTCTTTAGTTTTTTTGTTTTTAATAGTCACGATAATTACCGTCTCAGGGAAGATTGGATTGTAGGTTCTGCTTGAATATGAATCTTCCTGAGTGTATTTTCCGGACTTTGCGAGGGTAATCTTTTTCCCGTTTTTGACTTTTTTTGTCACATAGTTTCCTTTTTTGTCTATTGTCCGTACCTGAATGCTTGTCAGGGAATAGCCGGATTTCAGTTTGACTTTAAGCTTTCCGCTGGTTTTTGTAGTGTATGGATAGTACTCATAGATGTCTTTGCCGGCATAAGTAATGGACTTAATCGGTATCGGTGATGACGATGAGACGGTGCGGTCTACATAAACCTTGATGGATTTGGTACATTTTACAGTGCCGTCTGCCTTGAGTACATCAAAGGTTACGTTATAGGTACCTTTTTTCTTTGCAAAAAAGCTGATGGATGCCGAGCCATAGCTCTTTTCCTGCTTGGACGTGTACTTCTGCTGCTCGTAATCCCAGTCGCTGGTCAATCTTGAGGTGTACGATTCGCAAGTCTTCTTTGCAAGCAGATATTTGCTGCCGGATTTCACATTGGAGATGCGTTCGTTATCATTGTTAAGGTAGACAGTGATGTATGAACCTCCGCCATAAGCATATGAATGTGCATATCCGCTGGACATGTCAACCCTGTTCTGATAGGAGACGCCATTGATATCGTCAGTCACGTATTCTGCGTGGATGCTATCGGAAGAAAAAAGAATGCAGGCAACAGAGAGACACAGTGCCGCAACATATTTTAAAAGATTTTGTTTTTTCATGTGAGTCGTCCTCCTTATTTAATGTTGAATATAGAATATTCTTGTGTTGCCGTGATTTTCAATTTGGTGTCGTAGTAGGTTACTCTCACAATAGTCATTGGTTTGAGATAGTCATAAGTATCACCTGATTCATATTTGTAAGCATATCCGGTGTTGCTGTTGGAATACTCGTAAGAATACCTTATCTTGTTGTAGGTGGTCTTTTTTGCGAGCGTAATTTTTGCACCGTTTTTCACTTTTTTGAAAATCGGTTCGCCATTTTCGTCATGTGAGGTTGCAATTTCAACCTTTTTGATACGGTAGGTGGAGGCTGCCTTAAGAGAGAGCTTGCCGGATGCCTTTTTGGTACAAATGGATGAACCGTTGTACGGAGAGTAGGTGGTGGTTCCGGCATATTTCATGGTGTCGAGGACACTTGTTCCATAGCCTGCAAATACCGTGATTTTCTTTTTGCACACGGTCTTCTTAGAGGCATTCTTGATAGTGATGGTCACGGTATATTTTCCTTTTTTGGTTGCATAGAAGCCGATGCAGCTTCTGCGCCTGAATTTAGCTTCGGATGCTACGGAGCTGCTGGTGGAATAAAAAGAGTTGTTACTTGTCAGCTTAGTGTCATAGGTCATTTTGGTAATCAGACCTGCTTTGTTTGATTTGACAGATGCAATGTAATAGTCCGGATTCTGGAGATGAACATTGACCTCTTCATAATATCGTGAGTTAAGGTTCGTTCTTACAGCAGTTTGCCAAAGTACCCCGTTTTTGGAATCAAACTTATACGTGTCACTCTTGACAGCAGCCTGTGTGTCCACGGTGTCAAGCATCATGCAGCCTGCCATAAGCGCGAGGGTAAAAAGCAAAACCCTCCAATTTCTTTGCATTTTTTTCATGTTTCAATCCTCCTGTTTTTGTTTATTTGTTTTGGTTTAATGTATACAGCGTACAGCTGTATTTATCTACTCTCTTCGTTTTTTGTTTTTAACAGACACGATAATATCGGTTGGAACAAAGAGAGGATTGGCTGTTGTTGAGTCGACGGTATACTTCCCGGATGTCCTTCGCGCAGAGTAGCAGAAATGCAGCGGAAAGGCGCAGCGTTGGCATGAGCTTTAGCCGGGGGGCGTAATAGGTGACTCTGATGATGGTCACAGGCTTCAGGTAATTGTAAAAGGAGCCTGCTTCACAGGTATATTCGTCCACAATATCAGAATAAGAGTCTCTATATGAGATTTCTTTGTATTTGGTCTTTTTGGCGAGCGTGATACGGGCTCCGTTTTTGACCTGCTTAAAGACAGGGTTTCCTTTTGCGTCATAGGAGGTGGCAACCTCTATCTTCCGGATGCTGCCTGCGTATCCACGGTATTCATAAGAATACAGCCTGCCATGACCATGAGGGCAAAAAGTAGCGAAATTATTTTACGGGTAGTCTTTTTCACCAATAATTCTTCTCTTTTGAGCTTGTTATGTCTGCTATTATATCATACTTCTGTGGTGATTGCCATATACTGTACATTGCAATTTTCAAAATTTTCATGTAAACTATATGAGGTGACAAAAAATGAAACAAATGAAGAACAGGAGTGAGAGCCAAATGCATTTCATACATATGAAATACAACTTAAAACGAGCAGTGGCAGCACTTGGAGCTACTATGATGATGTTACAGGCACCGTTTGGGCATCTGATGGCGTATGCGCAGGTACCGGAAGCGGAAGGAGCGTATGAGACAATTTCCGCGAATACGGCGGTTTCGGAAAATGATGTACAGCAGACGGTGTACACGGGCAATCTTCTCCTGAACTATGCGTACATAGAAAAGGCACAGCTCTCGCAGGGAGAACAGCAGAATGTTCTGATTTCGGTCGGAGATACGGAGACTGTATGGGAGAGCGCGACGCTTACGCTCGGGCAGCAGGAGAGCGGTCGGGAGCAGGTATTTGACATGACGGACTGCGTAGAAAATGTGCTGCGATTTGCAATCGATACAGCGGCAATGGAAAACGGAATCTACTGCGTGGAAGAGCTTTCTTATTCCTATGAGGCGGATGGCAGTCTGTATCAGGGAACGATAGATTTTTCCAAGGTTTCCGGAATGGAAAATGTCTCCTTTGGTCTCGGGGCGGAAGCTCCTTTTTCGGAGGATGAATTTACAGAGTATGACACAGAGGGAAAGGCGGTACAGGAGTCTCCCTTGGAGGTAAATGTGGTTTCCCTGACGGGGGAAAAGGAAAATATGGAGGCAGCTCTCCCGGTGGCAGAGGCATTGGAACAGGCACAGGAACAGGCGCAGGCAGAAGTCCCTGCAGCTTCTCCGGTTCTTGCGGAAAACGGTGCCATGACAGTCCGGAGTGAAAATGTAGCAGCAGAGCGTAAGATTGCGGGAAGTGTGGTTGTCATGCTTGATCCAGGACATGATGATACGCATGCCGGCGCGCGTGCTAACGGACTGGAGGAAGAGAATCTGACGCTCAAGGTGGCGCAGTATTGTAAACAGTATCTGGAGAGCAATTATACCAATGTGGTTGTTTATATGTCGCGAAGCGGAGGGGCATGTCCATATCCGGGAACAGAGTCGGGCGACTGCAATGCAAACAGAGTGGATGACGCATACAAAAAAGGCGCGGATGTCTATGTGAGTCTGCATTTCAATACGACAACGGGAAGCAGCACGACAGCCAACGGCTCCATTGTATTTTATCCAAACAGCAATGGCAATAATCAGGTGGGCACCGAAGGGGCGACACTGGCATCAAAAATCATAGAGCAGCTTGCAAAGCTGGGGCTTAAGAACAACGGAATCCAGATTCGCAATTCTGAAAATAACACACGCTATGATGACGGCGGTCTTGCTGATTATTATGGAGTAATCAAACGGAGCAAGGGATACGGAATCCCGGCAGTAATCGTGGAGCATGCATTTTTGAATAATGCACAGGATGCGGCGTTTTTGAAGGATGAAAATAATTTAAAGAAGCTTGGAACGGCGGATGCGCTGGGAATTGCACAGGCGTATTCACTCTCCACGGATGAGGTGGAATTTGATGCGGAGGATTTGCAGATAACGGACATAGATGCAGTAAACGGTACTTTCAGGATGAAACTTGTGGGCGCATCTCCGGTTAAGAGAATTGCGAACATCAAGTTTAAGGTATATCCGACTGCGGCAAAGGATAAGGAATATACATATACGGCGGAACTGACGGACAAAGCAACGGGAACCTACAGTGTGACTGGAAACGTCGGCAATCACGGAAAGCTGGAAGGTAAATACAAGGTTATAGCATATGCCTATGATGCAGCGGGAAGAAAGACCCAGCTCCGCTCTACAACGTTTTCGATAGCAAAGGCATCCGTGAACACATCCGGAATGTCTGTGACAACGTCTGTGAAGGCGAATGAGAAGACGGTGGTTTTAAAGCTGAAGGGAAATGTCCAGGCGGCCGGAGTCTATTTTAAGGTCAAGAGCAGACAGCCGGGAGCAAAAGCAAAAACCTATCAGGCTTCGCAGCTTTCCAACGGACAGTGGAGAGCAGTTGCCGATATTTCAAAGCATAAGGATGCAGGCGAGTATGTTGTGACTGCATATTCCAAAGATTATTACGGAACCTCTGTAAAGGTTGCTACAGGCTCCTTTACGATTACGGGACCGACGGCGAAGAGCGTTGCCGTGACGAAGCTGAATCTGACGAAGGGAACCTTCCGCGTGGTTGTCAGAGGCGTGGAATCGAAGTCAGGTGTGAAAAAGGTTTCACTGACGGTAAGAACGATGGATGGCAAGAAGATTAAAAAGACATATTCGCCGAAGAAAGCATCTTCCGGTTATTACTATGCAGACATCAATATGAAGGATTACAAGTATCAGTACGGACGATACAATATTGATGTGACGGTGAAGGACGGCAACGGAATAGAAAAGGTAGTAAAGAGCTATGTAAAAGAATTGAAAGAGCCGGTTCCGGTGCTTTCTGCAAATACGCGGGCGAAGCAGACAAAGATTCTGCTGAAGGCATCGAATCTCGGTGTGGCTGCAAACGTCAAAGCGGTTCGTTTCCGCGTCATTTCGGTTGAAAAGCCGTCGGCGAAGAAGGATTATACGGTGACAAAGGCAAATAACGGAGTTTATCAGAAAACGATTTCGGTTTCTGACTTCGGTGTGAGCGGAAATTATAAGGTGTTTACCTATGTCAAAGGGGCGGACGGAAAATTCCGTAAAGTCGGAAAAGTGCAGATTGTCACGGTGACGGATATTGCCGGAGGTAAAACGCTGCTGCGTAAAAAGAGTGAAAGTGCATATAATCTGTATGTGTCCGGAATAGAGTACAAGGGCGACATCGCATCCGTAAAGGTAAAAGCATGGCCGCTCACCGATAAAAAAGCGCAATATGTTTACACGGCATCAAAGAATTCCAAGGAAACCTATCGTGTAACGTTGGATTCCAAAAAACATAAGGGAACCGGCGGCGAGTACAAATATCAGGTAATTGTAACGGCGAAGAACGGTGTAAAAAAAACACTGCTGTCAGGGAAGGTGACGATTGGAGAGTCCTCTGTTAATTCCGGAGAACTTTATGCAATCGCAGGAACCTCTGAGGTGACTGTGACACAGATGATGACCTACTATAATAAGCATGCGACGTATCCTTCCTTTTACATGTTGTCGGACGCGCCGACTTTGAAAAAATTCTGTCAGATGTATTATGATGAATGTAAAAAAGAAGGAATTCGTGCGGAAGTGGCATTTGCACAGGCGATGCATGAGACGAATTTCCTGCGCTACGGCGGAGACGTACAGATTCAACAGTATAATTTCGCGGGAATCGGTGCAACCGGAGGAGGTGCGCAGGGGAACTCCTTTTCCTCGGTGCGTGTGGGTATTCGTGCACAGGTACAGCATTTAAAGGCTTATGCCAGCAGCGACCCGCTGAGCCAGATTTGTGTGGACCCGAGATTTGACAGGGTGCAGAGAGGCTGCGCGCCTTATGTGGAATGGCTCAGTATACCGGCGAATCCGAATGGAAAGGGCTGGGCAACGAATCCGCTGTACGGAAGTTCTCTGCGCAAGATGATAAATGAACTTGTCAGTTGTTGATTCTGAAAGCAAGGACATCGTTTTATCACAATAAAGTTATTGACGAAAGTCCATTGTTTTCATATACTAAAATAGGTAAAGGATGATTAAAGCATACAATATATTGTATGCTTTTGGTCTGTTTTTTCACAATGTGAAAGATGAGGAGAGAATATGGGAAAGATAACAGTAGAGACATGTCACATTGAAGGCCTGAAGGTGATTACACCGACCGTGTTCGGGGATGCCAGAGGGTATTTCATGGAGACATATAATTATAATGATTTTAAAGAGGCGGGCATCGATCAGGTGTTTGTACAGGATAACCAGTCGGCATCCAAAAAGGGAGTGCTTCGCGGACTGCATTTTCAGATTAATTTTCCGCAGGACAAGCTGGTACGCGTAGTGAGCGGAGAGGTTTATGATGTGGCAGTAGACCTTCGCAAGGGCTCTGAGACCTTTGGACAGTGGTACGGGGTACGGTTATCGGCAGAGAATAAGAAACAGTTCTTTATTCCTAAAAATTTTGCACACGGGTTTGTCGTGCTCTCCGATTACGCGGAATTTGCATACAAATGTACGGATTTCTATCATCCGAATGATGAAGGCGGACTTTTGTGGTCGGATCCTGAGATTGGTGTAGAGTGGCCGCTTCCGGAAGGGATGACAAAGGAAGAACTGATTCTTTCCGAGAAGGATACGAAATGGGGCGGCATTGCAGATTATTGCAGAGAACGCAGTCTATAGAGCTTTGGGTATACCGGGTATTCGGGGGAATCTTGGTATTAGAAGTGAGATGAAAGAAAGATGAAAAAACGAGAAAGATATAAAAAACTGATCAATGGTTCCGAGATGCTGATTCTCATGCTGGTTCACACTTACTTTTATGCTGTGCTCTGGTATGGATATTATAACAGGCTTTTGCCGAAGGAGACGCAGTTTTACAGGAGAGGACATTGGGCAGTTATCGCCATGTATGTTCTGGTGTTATGGCTTTTTATCAAGCTGTACGGAGGATTCAAGGTCGGTTATCTGCGATTGTTTGATGTGATTTATTCGCAGTTTTTGTCTCTGTTTTGTGCAAATGTGGTATTGTATTTCCAGATTTGTCTGCTGCTCAGGGATTATGTGACACCGCTGCCGATACTCGGAATGACGTTTGTACAGGGAATTGTGATTTTAATCTGGGTGTTTGCGTGCAGATATTTATATATGAAGCTGTATCCGCCGCGCAATCTTCTTCTTGTATACGGGGAAAAGACACCGGTTGACTTTATCAACAAGATTAATGCGCGCAAGGATAAGTATTTTATCCAGAAGAAGATACATGTCAGTGAAGGCATGGAAAAAATTAAAGAGGCGATTGAAGAGTGCGAGGGCGTAATGATTTGTGAGACGGCTTCGCATCCGCGAAATGAAGTTTTAAAGTATTGCTTTATACATTCTGTCAGAACCTATGTGGTACCGAAGGTTACAGACCTTATGCTGATTGGCTCGGATGAGATGCATCTTTTTGATACTCCTCTGCTCTTGTCAAGAAATCAAGGACTGACGGGGGAACAGCAGGCGGTTAAGCGGATGATGGATATTGTCCTGTCTCTGGCTGCATGTGTGCTTGCAGCACCTTTTATGCTGCTGATTGCGATTGCGATTAAGGTATATGACGGCGGACCGGTGATTTATAAACAGGTTCGTCTGACAAGAAACGGCAAGGAATTTTCAATTTATAAATTCCGCAGTATGAGTGTGGATGCGGAGAAGGGCGGAGCGCGTCTTGCGATGAAGAATGACAGCCGTGTAACACCGGTCGGAAAGGTGATTCGCAATCTGCATCTGGATGAGCTTCCGCAGCTTTTTAACATCTTAAAGGGTGAGATGTCCTTCGTGGGACCGCGCCCGGAGCGTCCGGAAATCTTTAAGCAGTATGAGAAGGAATTGCCGGAGTTTGCGTTCCGCTTAAAGGTTAAGGCGGGACTTACAGGATATGCGCAGGTGTATGGTAAGTACAATACAACACCGCGTGACAAGGTGAAGCTTGATGTGGCGTACATTGAGCATTATTCCATATGGCTTGATATTAAGCTTATGCTTTTGACGTTTAAGATTCTGTTCCAGAAGGAAAATACGGAAGGAGTTGACCAGAATCAGACGACAGCTTTAAAGTAAATCGGAAAGTCGCAATGTGAAAGTTCGCACGGGCGGATTTTCGCGTTGCGCTTTGCTTGTTTTTATGGGAGGTTCTTGGTATGGTTTCCGTTGTGATGCCGGCATGGAATGCAGGTAAATATATAGAGCAGGCAATGGAGTCCGTGGCATGCCAGACATGGCAGGGACCGGTGCAGCTTATTGTTGTGGACAATGGTTCTGAGGATGAAACCGTTGCCATTGCAGAGAGGGTTCAGAAGGAGTGGCAGGAAAAATACGGCCGGCTGCGCGAGCTCTGCATAGAGCATAATCCTGTGAAGGGCGTGTCTGCGACACGCAACATGGGGATGAACAGAGCCGAGGGGGAATATATCGCTTTTCTGGATGCGGATGACTGGTGGGACAAGGATAAGCTGAAAAAACAGATGGAGGTTATGGAGGCAGATCCGGACTGTAAACTCTGTTCTACCGCAAGAGAGCTGATGACGGCAGACGGAAAAACGATGAACAAGATAATTACGGTGAAAGAATATATTACACTGGCGGATTTGGAGAAGCAGAATCTTATCAACTGTTCTTCGGTTCTTATGGATAAAAGACTTGCACTTGAGACACCGATGGAGCATGATGACAGTCACGAGGACTATATCATGTGGCTGAGGGTTTTGGCAAAATGCTCGTATGCAAGGGCAGTCAACGAGCCTCTGTTAAAGTGCAGGCAGAGCGCGGACGGAAAATCAAGGAATAAGATTAAATCCGCAGGGATGACATGGAAGGTGTATCGTTATGTCGGATATTCCTTTTTTAAGTCACTGCGATGCTTTGTCTGTTATATGCTGGCCGGTGTCAGAAAGTATTACGGGTGACAGAACACTCAGAAAGGGGCATGGAGACGATGCATAAAAAGATAACAGAACATCGCGTATATATAGAACTGATGTCGTTTCTGGCAAAGGCTTTCCTGGTACTGACCCTTTTCTTTCCGGCCTACTACAGCAGCTTTGACAGACATATGTATTTCATGGGGCTTCACTGGCCTTATGTGATTCTTGTCCTGCTTATGGCGATGCTTTTTTTAAAAAACTGCACAAAGAAGTGGAGCAATAAAAGATATGTTGTTCCGGGGCTTCTTCTGCTGGCGGCGTATGTGTTGCTTTCACTATACGTCAACAGGGTCTACCATCACTGGATGTGGGAAGAAATCCATAACACTGTGAGCTTCCTGTTTGCCGGGATGCTTATGGCGTATCCTCATATGACGGAGGATTTTGAATTCGATTTGGAAAAGTTTCTTATACACTGTATCGTGCTCTCGGTTTTTTGCAGCCTTGTGTTCGGATGTATGGGCTATGAGCGTTTTTATGTCTGCAATCATGAAATCACTCCGGTGCTTTTGTCGGAAAGATATGGTGAAAGCCGGATGTCATGGATTTACTATCACAAAAGCCAGTACAGCATGATGCTTATTGTTTTTATGGGCTTTTTGTACCGCTACCGGAATAAATTTCGGACCATGGTACATTTTGTGACGGCGCAGGTGATTCTGGCAGCAGCACTTTGGATGACGCATTCATGGGCGGCGGTTCTGATGGCGGCTCTGCTTTGGGCCGGAATCGCTCTTGATAAAATATGTGAAAAGAAGCTGTGGAAAAATCCAAAGCTGTGGATAGCCACGGTACCTTTGCTCGGCGCAGGCTGTGTGCTCATTGGCAGGCTGTATTCCCTGATTATGGTTGAGAGAGATGTCAGCACTCTCGGGATGCGTCTTCCTATATGGAAAGCTTCGACAGCCTATATCTCCTCGCATCCGTGGGGAGTCGGCAAGCAATTTGGGGGCAAGATACTGGAGGTGTTTCCGGGATTTTTTACAAACAACTGTCATAATGTGTTCCTGAATGCAATGTACCGGTTTTCCGTACCTGTGGGCGGTTTGTTTATTCTGATGCTTCTGGGCGTTCTTTTGTTTGCGTTTATGAGGAAAAAAAGCTTTTTTGCCGCAGGATATCTTCTGGCGATTATCGCTGTGATGACAATTGATTATGCACTGCAGAGCAATGGCACAGCACTCTTTTTCCTGCTGGTTCTTCTGACACTGCGTGAGGAGAAGGCAGATATAACAATACAGAAAGTTGGTTGATTCATGAAAAAGCATGTAAAAAACTTTATGCGCTACCGTTTTTTGCTGGTAGAGCTTGTAAAAAAGGTGATTAAACTGAAATATCGACGTTCCTATCTGGGAATTGTCTGGTCGCTGGTGGAGCCTCTCCTTGAGATGATTGTACTTGCAATTGTATTCGGAACGCTTCTGGGAAATGAGGATCCTACATTCCCTGTTTATATTTTGACGGGACGGCTTTTGTACTCCTTCTTTTCACAGGGAACAAAGGCTTCGCTTACCTCCATCCGGAGAAATGCATCCATGATTAAGAAGGTTTATGTGCCGAAATATCTGTACCCGCTGTCTGCGGTGTTATCAAATTATATTATTTTTGCGATTTCCCTGGTTGTACTTGTGCTGGTGGCACTGATTCTCGGTGTGTATCCGACCGTTTATATTTTCGCCGTTTTTGTTCCGCTGGTGCTTTTGCTTATACTGACGCTGGGAACCGGAATGATACTGGCAACGCTCGGCGTATTTTTCAGGGATTTGGAATATCTGTGGAATGTAGGTCTTATGCTTGTAATGTATACGTGTGCAATTTTCTACTACCCGGAGCGTATTCTGGAAAGCGGATATAGCTGGATTTTAAAACTCAATCCGCTCTACTGTGTGATTTCGCTGTTCCGTGACAGTGTATTCGGAAGACCGCTGGATGTACAGATGCTCCTTTATGCATCCGTAGTCAGCGTGGCTGCTCTTGTGACGGGACTTATCATTTTTCGCAAAAATCAGGATAAATTCATTCTCCACATTTAACGGAGAAAAACGGAAAGGAACCATTTGGTTATGAGAAAAGAAATATTGCGCGTCAGCGACGTGAGTATGAAATTCAATTTAAGCTCTGAGAAAATCGACAGCATGAAGGAGTATTTTATCAAATTCATGAAACGTGAGATTAAATATGATGAATTCTGGGCTCTGCAGGATATTAATTTTTCACTGGAAAAAGGAGACAGGCTTGGGATTCTCGGTCTGAACGGTGCCGGAAAGAGTACGCTGCTGAAGGTGATAGCAGGAGTGTTCAAACCGACGACGGGAGAGGTTAGAAAGCATGGCTCGCTTGCCCCGCTGCTGGAGCTTGGTGCCGGGTTTGATATGCAGTATACAGGTGCGGAGAACATATATTTGTACGGAGCCGTTCTCGGATACAGTAAAGAGTTTATTGATTCCAAGTATGATGAGATTGTCAAATTTTCCGAGCTGGAAAAATTTATCAATGTCCCGCTTAAGAATTATTCTTCGGGAATGAAATCCCGTCTCGGATTTGCGATTGCAACGATTGTTGAGCCGGAAATCCTGATTCTGGACGAGGTGCTTTCCGTCGGCGATGCAAAATTCCGCAAGAAGAGCGAGAAGAAGGTGACGGATATGTTTGACCGCGGGGTGACGGTGCTTTTCGTATCGCATTCCCTTGAACAGGTGAAAAGGCTTTGCAACAAGGCGATTATACTGGATCACGGAAAAATGAAGGCCTTTGGTGACATTGACGAGGTGGCGGCAATATATCAGAAGATGCTGGATGAATAATCCCGGAGGTAGGCATGGAGCAATCTTTATTAGGAAAACTGAAGCGTGTCCGGCCGAGCGATTTGTTACACATTTTTAAGTTTCTGATCGCTTTTCCGATTGCTTTATTTTATAAAAAAAGAAGACCCGGTTTATGGGTACTTTGTGATACAGAGAAGGAAGCCAGGGATAATGCTTACTGGCTTTTTTCGTATATCAGAAAACAGCATCCGGAGCAGGATGCTGTTTATGCTATCAGCCGGAAATCGCCCGATTACGGGAAGGTTTCTGCCATCGGCGAAGTGGTGGATTACGGGAGCTTAAAGCACTGGATATATTATCTGGCAGCCTCCAAAAATGTGAGCTCGCAGAAGATGGGAAAGCCGAATGCAGCCATATGTTATGTCCTTGAGGTGTACGGAATTTTAAAAAATAAGCGCGCCTTTTTGCAGCATGGAATCATTACCGCGGACTTGAGCTTTCTGTATTATGAGCATACGAAAATGGGGCTGTTTGTCACAAGTACACAGGATGAGTGGCAGTACGTGAAAGACAATTATCACTATCCGGACGGAATCGTGCAAAAACTGGGTCTGTGCCGGTTTGACGGTCTGCATGACGCAGAAGTAAACAAAAAACAGCTTCTTCTTATGCCGACGTGGAGAATGTACATCCGGAATGAAATCCGCGCTGCGGACAAAGAGACGGAGAAGAAGCTCTTTTGCAGCACGGATTATTTCAGATATTGGGACGGGCTGCTGAAATCGGAGGCTTTTATTGAATTTATCGAGAAGAATGATTATCAGGTCGTATTTTATCCGCACAGGGAAATGCACAGGTTTTTGGAATGCTTTCATGTGGAACATCTCTCCATTACGGTCGCCTCGTGGCCGGAGTGGGATGTGCAGCAGCTTTTGAAGGAGTCAGCATGTCTGGTGACGGATTTTTCAAGTGTGGCGATGGATTTTGCCTATATGAAAAAACCGCTGATATATTATCAGTTTGACAATGAGAAATTCCGTGCTTCCCATCATGGACAGGGATATTTCAGGTTTGAAACAGACGGATTTGGTCCTGTCTGTACAGAGGCAGAGCAGGTAGTCAGTGAACTCATCCGGATGGGAGAGCGCGGTTTTGAACCGGAGGAACGTTATCTGCGCCGCCATGCGCAATATTTTGATTTATACGATACTGAGAATTGCAGAAGAAATTATGAAGCAATCTGTAAAATGTGACAGAGTGAAGGAGAAAAGGGATGCAGATACAACAGGCACCTCGGGAAATTAAGGTAAAAACAGTCCGCTTTTCTTTGCGCAGAGGGAAACTGTTGTTTTCTTTTAAGTCGGGCAGAGAACAGGGGAATATAACCGGATTATATTTAAAACAGAGAAATGCTGTTACAGAGTGTAAATATCCGTTTGTACTGAAAAAAAGAGAAAAAGGTAATACGGTTGTCTGTGATGCGTCGCTGGATGCCAATCTGCTTTCGCTCGAAGTGGCTTTTTGGGATATCGTGGCACAGGTGGAAACGCCGGAAGAGGAGTTTGAGGCGATTATTGGAGGACAGAGCAGTCTGCGCAAGCTTTGGCTTATTTTATTTCCGCGCTGGACGCACACAGAGGACGGACATATGATTTATCCTTTCGTGAACGGCGCAAGACAGTTTACGATTCAGTACCGCAGGTGGGATAAACGCTATGACAGCTATGGCTTTATCGCAAAGGAATATCTTGCACTTTTGTGTTATTTTCTCCTAAAACCATACTGGGACGGCAAAAAGCTATGGCTGGTCTGTGAGAAGTTTTGTTCGATGGCGCAGGACAACGCCTATTACTTTTTTAAATATTGTATGGAGGAGCTTCCGGAAAAAGAGAGAACGCATATTTTGTATGTCATGGACAAGGGGGCTCGTGATTACGCGGCCTTGAAGCCCTACGAGGACAATGTAATCGATTTTATGAGCTTTAAGTATATGATTTATCTGTGCGCGGCGCAGTATCTTATTTCCACGGATGCCATCCGGCATTTTTATATCTGGGATTCGCCAAACAGCGTCTATAAGGTGCTCTATCAGGCAAGAAAACACATTATTTTTCTCCAGCATGGCGTGATGGGATTTAAGCAGTGCCACAGAACATTCCATAAACAGGGCGGAAACAGGATGGCACTTTTTGTGACTTCCTCGGGCTATGAGAAGGAGATTATCCGCAAATATTTTGAATATGATGAGGATGAGATTATCGTGACAGGGCTTCCGCGCTGGGATGTGCTAAGGGATACCTCGTCAGAGCACGGAAAAGAGATTCTTTTGATGCCGACATGGCGTATATGGCTGGAAAATGTATCGGATGAAGCTTTTGTCCGGAGTGATTATTATAAGAATTACAAGGCGTTTCTGACGGATGAAAGACTGCATGCTCTCTTAAAGGAGCATGGTCTGGTGCTCAATTTTTATCTGCATCCGAAATTCCGCGACTATATGCATGATTTTTCCGTGGATGCCGAGGAAATCCGCCTGATAAGCTTCGGGGAAATGCCGTTAAACAGTCTGCTTATGAGCTGCAGAATGTTAATCACGGATTACTCCTCAGTGGCATGGGATGTTTATTATCAGGAGAAACCGGTTTTATTTTATCCGTTTGATTATGATGTCTATGAAAAGCAACAGGGAAGCTATATGGATTTGCGTACGGAAGCCTTCGGCGCTGTGGTTATGAGCGTGGATGAACTGCTTGCTGGAATAGAAAGCTGCGTGTATAATGATTTTAAGGAAAATGAGGATGCGGCAGAGAGAAGAGAATGGCTGCTTCCGCTCCGGGATCACGATAACAGTAAGCGTGTTTACGAGGCGATAAGGGATGCGAAATTTGATTCGAAGCTGATGAACCGTTTCCGGAAAGAAAGGACGAAATCTAAGAATGAGTTACAGCTATGATTTTTCCATTGTCTTGTTTGCAAAGAAGGAAAGTGAACTGAAGGCAACCTATAAAAGCGTGGAAGAACTTGAGTATGACAGACAAAGAATACAGATGATTCTTGTGGCACTTTCCGGGCAGGTACTCGGTTGTGCTGTCACAAAGGAAATAGAGAAAAGCGAAAATGCAGAGATAGTCGATGCCTGTGGGGATGGTGATATTTCAAAGCTTCTTTCAGAGAAGATAAGAGGAGAATATGTCACCTTTTTAAAGGCCGGAATTACTTATGCTCCAAAGGCACTGCGCCATATCTGGAAAACGGCGAAAAGTCAGTCGGCGGAGGTCGTGTTTGGTGCAATCAGGAACCGTGAGCGCATTAACAGCATGCTTCATGAGCACAATGTCTACTGCGACAGAAATCAGGGAAGGGTTTCACTCGAGAAGGATATCCGTATTCTTCACAACATGTATTTTGCCTATTTCATGAAAACAGAAAAGCTTCGCGGAAGTGCAGAGATAGTGGGCAGTGACTGGTGTACCGGTGTTCTGGAAAGGGTATATGAAACGGTGCTAAATGCCGAACGTGTGGCGTGTACCGGACATATTTGTCTGCATACGTTAAACGGTGCACAGGCGATTGCAGAGTGGGATAGTTATATCAAGAGCGATTCTGCAAGAGAAGAATTTGCCGCAGGTTTTTTGAAACGTCTCTCGCGCATGGTATTTGAGGAAGGAGTGCTTCACCGCGACAATGCAGAATATATTCTGGTATATTACTGTTACCGGCTGGCCGGTATTCATGCTGTGGCGGGGACTGATGCAGATGCCCGGACGGTAAAGATAGTAAATGCGGTGCTGGCAAAAATGAAGAATGCAACTGCCATTGTGCAGAACCGATATATTAAGCAGATGTATAAGCATTACATTTTGCAAAATTTCTTTCCGGAGGTAAAGAGCGGGGAGAGTGAGGAAACCCGGTTTATTCTCCGACGGGAATACAAAGAGGTAAGATTTTTCTTCTTTGAGGAGTCTGAGAAAAAGCTTCACGCGGAGTTTGTCGTGCTGATGCCGGAGGATGAGACCTGCGGGGTCCGTCTTGATACCGGAAAAGTCCGAATTTCCTGTGAGCCGGCATTTGAGTATCAGCCGGTTATGTGGGGACAGGAGAAGATAGGCTCGTATCAGATGTTCACCGCGGACATACCGTGGGAGCAGTTGGGAGAAAAGCTCTGTGTGGAGACCATGACGGAAGGCGGGGCGGAACAGATGAGAAATCTGGTATTTTGCCGCTATACTCCGTTGTCACACATAGTAGATTTATATTACAGGGCAGGTGGCAGACTTTTTTGGCTTACGAAAGAAAGAGATGCCGTTTTGTGCAGAAGAGATACATGGATGCGGAGAGCATTCCTGGCAATGAGAAGAACGGTTTCCTTTGTGGCTACGGGAAAAGCCGGAATTAAGGCGGTGGCTGCCCGTATACTTTATCATAACAGGGCTTTCCGGCAGAAGGAGAAGGTATGGCTTCTCTCTGACCGCACCAACAGAGGAGATGATAACGGAGAAGTGATGTTCCGTTATCTTTGTGAAAATCCGGTTGCGGATGTACAGCCGTATTTTGTGATTGACAAAAACACACCGGACTGGGGAGAGCTCAGTAAGGTCGGAAGACTGGTGGAACCGTTTTCAAGAGAGCATAAGATGCTGTTTCTGTTAAACGAACTTTCGCTCTCTTCACAGGCGAATAAGGCGGTAATCAATCCGTTCGGAAAACTGGAATACTATTATAGGGATTTGATGTTTGATAAAAAGCTTGTCTTTTTGCAGCACGGAATTACAAAGGATAATCAGTCCGCATGGCTGAACAAGTATAATCGCAATCTCTTTGCCACGGTTGTCACGACAGGTCCGGAATATGATTCCATGTTGGAATACGAGTATCATTATCCGCCACAAAAAATCTGGCTGACCGGTATGCCGCGTTATGACAGACTTTATCATGATGAAAAGCGTTATATTACGATTATGCCTACCTGGCGCAAAAATCTTTCACCGGGGACGGATGAGAACGGAGTGTGGCTCATCAGTGACGACTTTAACCGGAGTGAATATTTTAAATTCTATAATGCACTTTTAAATGATGAAAAGCTTCTCGCGGCTGCAAAAGAGTATGGATATACCATCTGTTTTATGCCACATCCGAATACGATTTCGGCACTTCATATGTTTAAAAAGCAGGATGACGTTCTGTTTTTTGACATGAAAAAGTCCTATAGGGATGTGTTTGCCCAGACAGATTTGATGGTAACGGATTATTCCTCCGTGGCGTTCGATTTTGCATATCTCAGAAAACCGATTGTATATGCACAGTTTGACAGGGAGTCCTTCTTCAATGGTTCCCATTCTTATACGGAAGGATATTTTAATTATGAGACAGACGGCTTCGGAGAGGTGGAGTATACGCTTGAGGCTGTCAGGGAGAGACTTGTGGAGTATATGGCAGCAGGCTGCAGGTTAAAACCGGAATATGAAAAACGGATAAATAAAACCTTTGCCTTTGATGACAAGGATTGCTGCCTGAGAGTATGCAGGAAGATTGAAGAGTATTTATAAGGAGGATGGATTTATGAGGAAGGTATGGAAGAAGTATTTGTTGTGCATTGCTGCCCTGTTTTTTGTGCTGCTGCATGTGGAGACGGTCGGTGCTGCGGATGCTTACACTTATGACAAGGCAACCAACACCTACACGGTGACGGCGCAGAGCGGAGAGCTTACAGATGTTTTTGCGGATATTATGTCTGAGATGAAGACGAGCGCGGCCGTAAGGGGTACCATTGTTGTAAAACCGGGAAATTACACGGTGAATCAGGCGAGAATCAATAAATCCTATGTCACAATCAGTGCAAAGGGTGCAACCTTTTCCCTGAGTCCGGATGCCGGAAGCTCTCTTTCGCTGTTTCGTTTGTCGGATGCTTCCACAACAGGGGTGACATTTGCGGGCGGAACCTACAACGGCGGAAATAAGGTACAGTGGCTTATCAACTGCAACAGTGCCGAATATAAAACCAGAAACCTGACCATGCAGGACTGCACACTCAAAAACGCGACAACCTCCAACTTCCGTATGATAAACGGAGAGGGAATCACGCTGGATGGTATTGTGTGTGAAAATACGCTTTACGGAATTGACATCAAGGAATCAAAGGATGTCCATATCACCGGCTCCACAGTAACGAATTGTCGTGCGGGAATTGACCTTCGTGTGGTGTCGGGAGATTCTTACATAGATGATTGTGATGTGAAGGGGAGTGGGTTGGCCGGACTTCAAATTAAAGATAAAAATACACACGTTATCGTAAGAAACAGTAAGATAAACAATAACAGCACGGGAATTTCTATGACACGCGGTGCTACGGTTAAGATTTATGATTCCTCCATCTGTAATAATTCCAGCAACGGAATATCACCGGTGGGAGCCAAGGGTGTAAAGACGGTGCTGTATGCGACGCGAAGCTCGTTCAACGGAAACGGAAGACACGGAATTGCTGCGGACACATACATAGAGCTCTATGTGACGGATTGTGTGGCAAGCAGCAATGCTGTAAACGGAATTCTTTTAAATCATTCCTGCAATGCCTTTTACATCAAAAATACAACGACAAGCAACAATAAGGGGAGCGGTATTTTTGTTGAAAATAATTCTGCGTGTAAAACTATTACGAACTGTATTGCAAACGGAAACAAGGTGGCAGGCTTTGCGCTGAAGGATGCAAGTACCACAATTACCGGATGTACCACAAATGAAAATACGAAGCACGGAATCTCAGCCGGAGGAACGAAGGCTGCAAAAATAAGCATCACGGATTGCGAATCCTGTTATAATAAGGGCTCGGGAATTAATATCGGAGATAAAAAAACTGCTGTTATCAAAAAGGCGGTAACCAGTCACAATAAAACGGACGGCGTGCAGACGACGGGCACCAATGTAAAGATTACCGGAAAGGGCAATGTCTCCAATGAAAACGGAAAGAACGGTTATGCCTGCAGAAAGGGCAAGATGTACATCTCCCGCGCGGAGGCAAGTAAAAATAAACTTACGGGTGTTATGTTTTTGGGCGCAGATGTTTCCGGATATTGCGTGAATTCAACTCTGACCTTTAATGACAAGGGGCTCACAATTCAAAAGGGAGCAGTCGTATCGAAGGTTAACCAGAATAAATTTAAAGGAAATTCGCATACGGCTCTGGTTGTATATACCAATGCCGGAAGCAGGAAGACAACGCTTAAGCAGATGAAAAAGAATACTTTTGAAGCACCAAAGGGTGCGTGCGTTGTCAACTTTATGGCGAAGGTAAAATCACCGGGCAGACTGAGTACGGTGAGAAGTATTGATTTTTCTGAGAAGACAAAAGCCGGTAAAAGAGTGGTGACAGGAAGTGCGCCTGCCGGCAGCAGTGTAGTTGTAAAGGCAGACGGAAAAACTTACAAGACAAAGGCTTCGTCAAAGGGTGTGTTCAGTGTCAGAACGAAAAAGCTCAAAAAGGGTATGGTAATTACCATGCAGGCGAAGGATAAAGAAGGTAATCTGTACACAACAAAGACGGAGCTGTAGTTTGGTGCAGGCAGGAGGAATTATGAAACAGGAAACGAGAGGGTTCTTTTCAAAAGAGGATACGTTGGCGGTAAAAGGAATTGCAATTATTCTGATGTTTTATCATCACTGCTTTCTGAGCGCGGAACGCTTTGAAGGGTATGAGGTCAGTTTTTTTCCGCTGCCGGAAACGATGGGAATCGCGCTCTCTCACTTCTGTAAAATCTGTGTGGCAATGTTTGTGTTCCTTTCTGCTTACGGTATGACGGTCACAATTAAGCGCGCTTTTGCAGAGGAAGAGGTTTCTGCCGGCCGGTGGGAAGAGTTTGTCATGAAACGCTATCTGAAGCTGATGTCCGGATATGTATTCTGTTTCATGACGGCAGTGGCTGCGAGTGCTCTCCTCAGACCTGAAATGCTGAAAATATATACCTGCGGATGGAAGGGATTGTGGACGTTCCTGCTTGATTTGTCCGGTCTGGCATATTTTTTCGGAGCAGATACCCTTGTCGGCACATGGTGGTATATGGGACTGGCGATTGCGATGATTTTTGCAATGCCGCTGCTTTGGCAGCTCTATAAAAAACTGGGCGGCGTTTTTGTGATATTGGCACTGCTGATGCCTCCTTTTTTCGGGATTGCACAGAATGATTACTGGAGATATCTGTTTTGCATCGCAATCGGTATTATCGCGGCGGACAGAGATTTGCTTGTCAGGAGTGCAGGGGCTGTATTTTTTGGAAACGAAAAAGTTAATTTTGGATTTAAGTTTTTGACGGGCGTGGCCTTGTGTGTGCTGTGCTTCTTCTTCAGAAGGATGTCCGGCGCGACGGATTATTATTTTCTGCTGGACGGAGTGATTTCCTTTGTTGTCATCGCTTTTTGCAATGCCTTTGTCATACATGTAAAGGGGTTGCGTCAGGTACTGATGTTTTTAGGAAAACATTCCATGAATATGTTTTTACTCCATACGCTGATTCGTGTTAAGTTTTTTCAGGATTTCACGTATTCGTTCCAGAGTGCGTGGTTAATATTACTGGTGTTATTAATTGATTCTCTGCTGGTGTCCATTGTGGTGGAATGGCTGAAAAAGGTCACCGGATATCAGAAACTGACAGAAAGGATGTATTATGGTAAGAGGTAAGGCAGTGCAACGGCAAATATTCCTGTTTCTGGTGGTGGTTTTGCTGGCGGGAAGCATGGATACGGCAACACTTATGGCGGAACCGATATCGGAAAACAGTGTGCAGATTCGGAAAAACACATATATAGATGTGGAAGATGAGACTCTGGAAGAGGACAGGTACGGGTCAAAAACTTCGTATTCGGTGGAGCAGGAAGGCGTTGGGACGACCAATATTCCTTCAGCTTATCGTTCTGATCAGGTGTCGGCAAACGGCACGATAGTCAGTTATCTTCCGGATTCGTTTCGTAACCAGGGATCCTATGGTACGTGCTGGAGCTTTTCGGCTCTCGGAGCGTGTGAGGCATCTTTGATTCGGAAAGGGATTGCAACAGGGAGTATCGACCTTTCCGAACGTCACCTTATCTATTACTTTTATAACAAAGGAGAAATGGCGGATCCGAAGGGCGGCGGCTTCGGAGATTACAATATTGTAAATCCTTCAGATGCTCCTTATCTGGATCAGGGCGGAAACAGCACCTATACCATGTGGCATCTTGTAAGCTGGTGCGGCCCGGTGGCTGAGACCATGGCACCCTACAGCGGTCTGAATTCTCTCACGACGGATGCCGGCGGACTGATGGGAAAGAGCAATTCCGTGACAGATGCCTATCTGTCTGATGCCTGTCATGTCCAGAATGTCTATAAGGTCGCCCTTGGCGATACGGGAGAACAGTTTGAACAGAAGCAGACAGTCAAAAAGCTGATTATGGAATACGGCGGACTCGGAATAAGCTATTATTCCTCCTCTGCGTATGATTCCCCGGAATATGACAGCTATTATAATCCGGATAAAACAACCACCAACCATGCAGTCATGGTGATTGGCTGGGATGATGATTTTCCAAAAGAAAATTTTGTGACAGAGGCACCGGGAGACGGTGCGTGGCTGATTAGAAACAGTTGGGGCGATGATGCGGATTATAGTGCGCAGAACGGCTCTTTCTGGCTTTCCTACTATGATGCTTCGGTTAACGGATATGTGGATACGAACGGTAAAGTCAATATGCGTTATGCATATGTGTATGATGCGGAACCGGCAGATAACTATGATCATATCTATCAATATGATGCAGACAGTGTGTGGGGGACGGTAGCTTTTCAGGATGCGGGGAAGGTGTCAAACCGTTTTACAATCACAAACGCCGCAGCCGGTCAGGAAACTGTAAAGGCAGTGGGAATCGGTGTTGCGCAGGATAATGTGAGCGGAACGCTTGAGATTTACACGAATCTGACGAATTCCGAAGGTGACCCTACTGCGGGAACAAAAGTGTTGTCGCAGGATTTTCTTCTGGAATATGCCGGATATCATACAATTCCGCTTTCGGAGGGGATTGTTGTTGCCGACGGACAGCAGTTCACGGCAGTTTTTACCTTCCGTCAGAGAACGGTTTTAAATGTGAGTTATGATTATGACGCATCGGCAGCTTTCGTAAATTTTATTACATATGAAAATCCGGGGGTGTCAACCTATCAGAGCTCGGCAGAAACATGGGATGACCTGACGGATTACGGATGGATTTTGCGCATTAAGGCATATACGGATGACCCGGATGCCGGTACTCCGGTCACCCCGGTCGTTCCGGTGAATCCAACGCCGCCGATCACACCGGTCACTCCGGTGAATCCAACGCCGCCGGCAACTCCGGTTACTCCGGTGAATCCAACGCCGCCGGCAACTCCGGTTACTCCGGTGAATCCGACACCACCGGCTGCTCCGGAAAAAATGGGCAAAACAACGTTTACATCCATATCCCTGACAAAAGCAGGAAAGGCTTGCCTGAAATGGAAGAAGGTATCGGGAGCAAGCGGATATCAGATATTCAGGGCAACCTCTGAGAAGGGAAAATATAAGTGTGTCAAGACGGTTACGGGGCTGACGGCAACGCTGCCGTCGCATAGCGGAAACAAGCCATATTATTATAAAGTTCGCGCCTATAAATCGGTTGACGGAGTCAGAACCTTTGGCGAATTTTCGGCAGTACGCTCCTGCGCGCCGAAAACACCGTCGTCTGTCAGGACAAAGGCACAGGCGGGACGAAAAATCAAGGTAACCTGGAAAAAGGTTTCCAATGCGACCGGGTACGAGGTTTATCGTGCGACGTCAAAGGGAGGAACCTATCGCCGGGTAAAGACCGTGACATCAAGGAAAACGGTGAGCTTCACTGATAAGTCGCTGAAAAGGGGCAGAAGATATTATTATAAGGTGCGGGCGTACAGGGTTATAAAGGGAAAAAAGGTATACGGTAACTGGTCCGGGGTTGTCGCGGTAAAGGCGAAATAAAAGCAGGATGGAAAAGAGGAAGCTATGGCAGTAAAGTTGGCAAAGGAAAAGAAAAAGAAAGAAAATACGGGAAAAGCGGTCGTCACTGATTTTTTACAATATGTGTCCGCGCTCTGGGCGATTGTACTTGTGTCGGTGATTCCGCTTTATATGAAGGAAGGGTATTATCAGATTGGAACGGCGAAATATGATGCTTATGCACATATTGTGGTGTTCGGAATGCCGGTGCTGCTTTTGCTGGCGGCTCTTTATATCGTGTTTTCACTGAAGGAGAGCGGAGTATCGGCGGAGGGAGTAAAAAGAGGCATACAGGGGCTCTCCGTGACGGACCGTTTTGTACTCGGATATATGCTGGTTGTTCTTGTATCCTTTTTTGCATGCGGTCAGATGAAGGAGGCTCTGTGGGGATATAACGGCTGGTATATGGGCCTGATTTCACAGATTACCTTCGTGCTTATCTACTTTTTGTTTTCACGCTTTTTAAAGGATTATCCGCTGGTGGTCGTTGTTTTGTGCGTGTTTGCATCCTACACGTTCATCGCGGGAATTTTGCACAGACTTTTGATTGATATTGTGGGGACTTACGAAAATCTTACGGATTATTACAAAACGCAGTTTTTATCCACGCTCGGTCAGGCTTCGTGGTATTCGAGCTTTATGACAACGGTGCTTCCAATCGGAATATTTGCCTTTTGGTACTTTAAGAATCATCTTCTGAGAGCAGTTTCGGGTGTGTTCGTGTTCATTGGATTTATGACAATGGTCACACAGAATACGGACAGTGCGTATTTTGGATTTTTTGCTGCCATGCTTGTGCTTTTCCATGTATCGGTAAAAAGCGCGGAACGTATGCGCAGACTGTGCGAGATAACGCTGTTGTTCCTGCTTGCGTCCAAATGTATGCAGGGGCTTTTGAAAATATGGCCGAATGACATTATGACATGGGATACCATCAGTGCGTTTTTCATTTTTGATAACAGAATATGGATTTTTGTATTGCTCTGTATCGCGGCGGCGGTACTTTTCCTGCTGTTGGATAAAAAAGAAAAATATCCGCAGCGTGCAATGAAAATTGTGCGGAATGTGTTGTATGCTGCAGTTGTTCTGATGCTTGTGGCCTGGGTGGTAATCCTGGTTGCCGGAATCAGGGGACAGCTTCCGGCATTTGCAGATATGCTGGTGCAGAAAATACCGTATCTGGCATGGAATGACAGATGGGGAAACGGACGAGGATTTACATGGAAATTTACGGTGCAGATGTTCGGCGAGATGAATCTTAAGGATAAGCTGATCGGAGTCGGACCGGATTGCTATGCACTCTATGCACACGGAAATTACAATGAACAGCTTAGAGCCGTATGGGGAGATTCCATTCTGACAAATGCGCACAATGAGTGGCTGAATATGTGTGTTAATACGGGAATTATCGGAGGAGTCTTATATCTGGGGATTTTCGTTTCTTCGCTGGTGCGTTTTGTGAAAAAGAGTGAGGAGATACCGGTGCTTCTGGGATTTGCAGCCTGTATAGCAGCGTATTGTGCGCACAATATTTTCTGCTATCAGGAGGTGCTCTGTACACCGTTTGTCTTTTTGTTTATTGCACTGGGTGAGTATCAGATTCGCAAAAAAGTAAAATAATAACCATAAATATACACTCCGAAGCCGTATCGCTTCAGGAGTATTTCCGCCGGGCTTCTTCAAGAAGGAGAGCGCGATGCTCTGCGGAAAGAGAGGAATACCGTGCAAAGGAAATGCCGAGCTCGTGCAGGGAGGCTCCGCAGGCGGGACAGCTTTGCTTGTGACCGCTCAGCATCCGGATTGTGCTGCAGTTGTTGCAAAAATGTATATACATCATGACCAATACTCCTTTTTGAGATTTGTTTCTATTGTTGCATTTCATGCAGCCACCGGTCAAGAACATCAAATCGACAAATTTTGTGAAAAAAATATAATGCAATTTATCATAAATTGTATTACAATAAAACATATTATGCGTAATATCAGGAGGACTATGCTATGAGAACGTATCTCGTAACAGGCGGAGCCGGTTTTATCGGTTCCAATTATATTCACTACATGTTCAAAAAATATGACAATGACATCCGCATTATCAATGTGGATGCGCTCACATATGCAGGAAACCTTGAAAACCTCAAAGAGGTGGAGGGCAGGGATAATTATACTTTTATTAAAGCCGACATTTGTGATAAAGAGGCAATTTCCCGAATCTTTGCAGAAAATGACATCGACAGGGTGGTTCACTTTGCGGCGGAGAGTCATGTGGACAGAAGTATTCGCAATCCGGAGGTCTTTGTGAGCACGAATGTACTCGGAACAGCGGTTATGCTCAACTGTGCAAAGGCAGCGTGGGAGCTTCCGGACGGCACCTTCAAAGAGGGTAAGAAGTTCCTTCATGTGTCAACAGATGAGGTGTACGGTTCCCTTCCGGATGAAGGCGGTTATTTTTATGAGACAACTCCTTACGATCCGCACAGCCCGTATTCGGCAAGTAAAGCAAGCTCGGACATGCTTGTAAAGGCATATATGGACACTTATAAATTCCCGGCGAACATTACGAACTGTTCTAACAACTACGGACCGTATCAGTTCCCGGAAAAACTGATTCCGTTGATTATAAACAATGCCCTTTCCGGAAAGAAACTTCCGGTGTACGGCGACGGAAAAAATGTGCGCGACTGGCTCTTTGTGGAGGATCATGCCAAGGCGATTGACATGGTACAGGAAAAGGGAAGACTGTTTGAGACATACAATGTCGGCGGTCATAACGAGAAGCAGAATATTGAAATTATTCATATCATTCTGGATACTTTACAGGAGATGCTTCCGGATTCCGATTCGCGCAAGGCGCATGTGACAGAGGAGCTTATCACTTATGTGGAAGACCGCAAGGGACATGACAGACGTTATGCGATTGCTCCGGACAAGATTAAGGCGGAGATCGGATGGGAGCCTGAAACGATGTTTAAAGAGGGAATCCGCAAGACAATCCAGTGGTTTTTTGAGCACGAGGACTGGATGAAAAACGTGACGAGCGGTGACTATCAGAAATACTATAACGAAATGTATAAAAATTAAGAAACGCAGGAGGGAAGAAGGCTTGGCGCGGATGTCAGGTTCTTCTTCCTATGTGCGTCATGGAGGTATGTATGAAAGGTATTATTTTAGCCGGCGGTTCCGGAACAAGGCTGTATCCGCTGACCAAGGCAATTTCAAAGCAGATTATGCCGGTTTATGACAAGCCGATGATTTATTATCCGTTATCTACGCTCATGCTTGCGGGAATCCGTGAAGTCCTGATTATTTCAACGCCGAGAGATCTTCCGACGTTTGAAGCCCTGTTCGGAAGCGGAGAACAACTGGGAATGAAATTTTCTTATGCTGTGCAGGAACAGCCGCGCGGTCTGGCAGATGCTTTTATCATCGGTGCGGACTTTATCGGAAATGACAGTGTGGCACTTGTCCTTGGTGACAATATTTTTTACGGACAGAGCTTTTCAAAGGTGCTTCGCCAGACGGCAGAATGTATCGAGAAGCAGAAGGGCGCAACGATTTTCGGCTACTATGTAAGAGACCCGAAGGAATACGGTGTGGTAGAATTTGATGAAAACGGAAAGGCATTGTCCATCGAGGAAAAACCGGAGCATCCAAAGAGCAATTATGCGGTGCCGGGACTTTATTTTTATGACAATGATGTGGTGGAAATTGCTGCCAATGTAAAACCGTCAGCGCGCGGAGAGATTGAGATTACAAGTATTAATAACGAGTATCTGCGCCGGGGCAGCCTGCGTGTCGAGACGCTCGGACGAGGTTTTGCATGGCTGGATACGGGAAATCATGACTCACTTCTTGATGCGGCTGATTTTGTGGCAGCTTTCCAGAAAAGACAGGGATTATATATTTCCTGTATTGAAGAGATTGCTTATAAGAGAGGCTTTATCAGCAAGGAACAGCTTCTTGCGCTGGCAGAGCCGCTTATGAAAACGGATTACGGCAAATATCTGGTAGAGGTAGCAAATGGACTTTAAGCATAAACTGCTGATGATTGCCTGTGTTTCTGTGAATATCTGTCTGGTGCTCTCCCTTGTGCTATTCTTAAACCGGGAAGGAACCGGCAGCGGAAAAAAACAGACATCGCAGGCGCAGACCAAAACTGAAGACAGTGAGGCGCAGCCGGTGTCGCCCTTTGACGAAAAATACGGGCTTGACCCCTATGTGAATCCGTATTCCTTTATTGCGGATGAGGATTTTTTTGACAAGGAAGAGGAAACGCAGCCGGAGGAAGACAATGTGCTTTCGCTTCTGGTATCCACCATACAGAAGGATATCCGTATTCATGTGGTGGATGCAGACGGAAAGGCGGTAACGGGATACGGCTTTAAGTTCCGCCTGTACAAGGACGGAAAGGAAATTCAGAAAACCTATATCGACGAGGATAAGGACGGAATGCTTTATCTGACGGATATGGAGAGCGGTAAGTATGAGGTTGTGCTCAAGCCTCTGGCAGAGTATGAAGTGCCGGAGGAAGGCGTTGTGGTTTCGGTTTCCGACGATATTTCTTACACGGTTCTCGATGATATTTCTTTTCTTGTGAAATCAGAGGATGAAATTGATGCAGGGGAGGAAGATACCGCGGTAAATGAGGCGGAGATGGATGCGGACGGAACAGAGACCAATAAACGTCTGGGCGACGGCGCGTCTGTGTTCGGCATAGATGTATCAAAATGGAATAAGGATATTGACTGGGAAAAGGTGAAGGCAGCAGGTGTGGAATTTGCAATCATCCGTTGCGGATATCGCGGCTCTAAAACAGGAGCACTCGTGGAAGATCCTTATTTTGCAAAAAATATAAAGGAAGCGACGGATGCGGGGATTCGTGTCGGTGTCTATTTCTTCACGCAGGCTCTGACACCGGTTGAGGCTGTCGAGGAGGCAAGCATGGTCCTGATGCTCAGCCGCGCACATAAGATTTCCTATCCGCTTTTTATTGATACTGAGGGTGCGGGCGGTAACGGCCGTGCGGATAATCTGGATAAAGAGGCAAGAACTGCAGTCTGTAAGGCATTCTGTGAGACGATTGAGAATGCAGGCTATACAGCCGGCGTTTATGCAAGTAAAAGCTGGCTGAACAACAATCTTGACACAGAGCAGCTCTCTCCCTATTCTATATGGCTGGCACAGTATTCAGGCAGTCCGACCTATGAGGGAGAATACGATATGTGGCAGTATACCTCGGCAGGAAAAATTGACGGTATCGGTACGCTTGTCGATTACAATGTCAGCTACATGGATTATTAACATAAAGCAGGAGTGTACGGCTCTTGCTTTTGTGGTTTGCGGGATGTGAAAATTCCGGATAGAGGAAAGGAACAAGGATGGATCTGATAAAAGAATTGTTATTGATTGTCATTCTTCTGGTGTGTCCGGTTGTAACGGGAAATCTGTGCGACCGGATGTTTGCGGGAAAAACAGAGGAAAGAACTTTATCCGGTGCATTTCTTTCGGGATGCCTGGTGTATCTCGTTGTTTTTGGTGCACTTTCCGAGGCAGGAAAAAACAGAGGGTGGGAGTTTGCGAAGGCGGAAAAGCTTTTGCTTGTTTCCGGCCTCTTTTTGCTGTTTTTTTCTGCGATTGTATCTGTTGCTTCGGGGAAACTCCGGACTGATATGAAGCAGAGGGTGACGGTATTTCTGAAAGCAGGAGGGAAGGAGCGTACATTGTGGGCGGTGATGTATGCGACGGTGGCGGCAGTTTATCTGTTTTGCCCGTTTTATATTTCTGAGTCCTTTTCCTTGCCAGAGCAGGTGCTTTCTCTTGTGCGGACAGGGGATATACATGCGGCAAAGGAAAATCTTGCGGTTATTTACGCCTGCCTTTGTAAGTGGTTTGCGCTGTCTGCAGGAGATGTTCTGTTTCAGGTCATTCCTTATGTCGTGCTTGTGATGTGCTTTTGTGTAATTTCGGAACTGGGCAAAGTCCTGATGGGTGAAAACCGGCGTGCAAAGCTGATTTTTCCGGTGTGCTATACACTGCTCCTCCTTTTTGGAAACGAAGCACATATGAATCCGCCGTATGGACTTTTGCATTTTCCGTATGAGGGAATGACACTTGTGGCAAATGTGCTGATTCCTTATATGTTTGTTTTATTGTTAAAGAAGAAAAGTATGCCGGGCGCGGTGGTTCTTCTTCTTGCGGCGGCTCTGACGGAACCTCTTCAGAAGGGAAGCGTGGTTCTGGCAGCTCAACTGTGTCTCTTTGCCGTATGTGCCCTCTTTTTCTTTTTGTATGAAAGGAGGAAGAAGCATTGAAAAGTCCGATAGTGTTTTATATGCAGCTAGATGATAAATACTGGGCTCTGTTTCTTGTGAGTCTTTTTGTTGTCGCTTATATGATGATACGCGGCTGTGAGACGGAGAAAGGTTTCAGAAGTCTCCTTGGACTGTCGGTTTATGGACTTGCAGCTTATCTGCTGGTGTTCTGTCTGCCGGTTTACGCACTTCTCATACGTTTTTTCCCGCAGATGGAAAGCTATTATGAGCTTGGATATATGGTGCCGATGCTTCCCGTGATTTCGGCAGCAATGACAGTGATTGTCATACAGGTACAAAAGGGGGAACAATGGCGTATGATAGGTCTGTTTGCCGGGGCGGTGGTGCTGCTATCGTTTGCAGGCGATTTCGCATATGTTCCGACGAATCAGCATGAGTGGATGTATGACTGCACGGCGGAGGAAAAACAGGTTTTTGACATGATTACCGCTCATGCGGCCGACCGGGAAAAAGAAGAGGAAATCTCTATTTGGGGTATGCATGATCTTATGATAAAAAGTGAGTTTTATGATGAGGCGTTTGCGCCCGTTTACGGAAAAGATATTCTGTGGGATATGCAGGCATACAGTGAAAACGTTAAGAGCATGTTTGAGGGGTATGAGAAATACTGTTCCCCGGATAATAAAGCGGTGATGCTCAGAGAATATCTGTATGCCATTGCCGGTCTGCCTTATTTATATGAGGAGACGGAATGTGACTACGTGATTGTTTATGATCCTGAATGGCAACTTAAACAAGCGGGAAAAAGAGTGAACCTGACAAAGGAAGAAGTCATGGAGATTTTTGAGGAAAGAGGCTATGAGGCGGTCGGAAGTACGCAGAAGAAGATAGTTTTTGCAAAGACGGAAGATGGGTGAAGTGATGATGATAGTACAGGTTATTTTAGCGACAATTCATATGTGTGTGATTCCGTATCTGATCGGATGTCTGATTCTTCCGGGAAGAGAGAAGGCAGAAGCCCCGGTTTTTGCTCTCAGACTGGCAGGCGGACTGATGGTAAGCTATGCCCTTTATGAGGTGCTTGCCCTTTTGTGCGGACATATGGGACGGGGCCTGCGGTTTCTGACGAAGATTTTTTTGCTTTTGACTGTTTTTCTGGCTGTTCTCGGGCTTGTCTCCCGGATAAGGAACAGGAAAGCAGGCATGCTTAAGCTGATGCTGCCACGCGATCCTTATATGATTGCGGCCTGTATACTGGTTATGATTCAGATAGCGGCGATTTTGTTTATGGCGACACCGGATAAGGATGATGCATTTTATTCCGGTCTGTCATCCATGAGCCTGTCCTATGACTATCTTCTTGAGTATGATGCGTACAGCGGACAGATGAACGAGCCTGTCAGTGCCAGATATGTTCTGTCGGCACTTCCGCTTTATCAGGCATCGCTCAGCCTGCTTTCCGCGGGGCTACATCATCTTTTTATTTCGCATAATCTGTTTCCTCTGTTTTATATGCCTCTTGCCTACGCACTCTATTACTGTATAGCAAAACGGTTGTTTGAAAAAGAGGGAATGGAAGGGGCGCAGGGAAAGTTTATGCTCTGCTTTTCGCTTATGCACATGATTGGAAATTATTATGTATTCAGTCCGGAAAATTTTCTTGTGACTCGAATGTGGCAGGGAAAGGCGTTGTTTGCCGCGCTTGGAATTCCCTTCCTGTGGCACTATGGAGAGCTCGCGCTCTCGTGCAGTTGTCAGGCGGGAGAGATAAAGCGTGCGGAGACTTTGAAATACTGGGGGCTGGTTTTGTGCGGGCTTTGTGCGGTTACCTTTATGGGGGAGACGGGACTGTATCTTGGAGTGTTTATGCTGGCATGTCAGACACTTGCGTCCTGTATTGTGAATAAGACGCTTCGCGGAGTGGTACCGGCAGTGATTTGCTGCCTGCCTTCGGGAGTGCTTCTGGGATATCTGTTATTGTGAGATGAAGGAGAGTATCCGTGGACTTATTTTATGATTTTGAATTAAAGGTAAATGAATATATGGGAACCGGATGCGCGGGAATTCTTTTTGTATGCGCGGTTTTATTCTGGCTGTTAAAAAAAGAAAAGAGCAGGCAGATGAAGCTCTATCTTACTTATGTGCTGGTTGTGTTTGTCGCGATGGCCAATCCGCTCTCGCTGTATCTGATTGACAGCACGGGAAATATGGAGGTGTATGAGAGGTTTTTCTGGCTCTTCATGACGACCTTCCTTGTATCCTTTACCTTCGCCTGCCTTGTGCAGAAGAGGGGGGAGCTTCTGATTCCGTGTCTGATACTGCTCCTTCTCGGCGGAAAAAGCGTCTTTACGGATATTGAGTATGAAAGGGCACAGACACCGGAGAAAATCAGCCGGGAGGCAATTGAGGTTTCGGATATTATCATGCGGGATTTTGAAGGGCTTTCAGAGGAGGAAGAGGTTGTCCCGAACAGGCTTGGTGCCACGTCGCCGCGCGCGGTTGTTCCGGAACCGATAAATGAAGATATCCGCATGTACAATGCCAATATAGAGCTTTGGTATGTGAGGGAAAATTTCGGAAGCTATACACAGAAGGAATACCGGAAACTGTCACGGCTGATGGTTATGGAGAATTCTGAGATTCCGGCAAAACGTTTGTTTTACAATATGCGGAAAAAGAATTTTGAGTATTTTGTGCTCGGCGACTGGCAGACGCTGTCAGGGGATACGAGTGCTTATGATTATGAATTAATCGGGGAAACGGAAACCTATCGCGTATATCGTTTCAGGGCAAAACAAAGATATACGATGACACAGTATGCGGATGTTCAGGATTATCAGTGCATGAGCTACACGATTGAGAACAGCCGGGGAGGTCTGATTGTTGTAGACGGAGGCCATGCATGGCAGAGCGAGTCACTGGTTGAAGAAATTAAGCAGAGAGGCGGAGTCGTCGATGCATGGATTATCACACATGCGCATGATGACCACGCGGCCGTGCTTGCGTCGGTTCTGGAAGCAGAGTGGGACAGAACGGAGATAGAGATTAAGGAAATATTAATCGGAGACATGGACTATGAGGCTGTCCTGAAAGAGGGAGGCGGACGCAAGGATATGATTTCCTACCTGAATATGGGCCTTGAAAGATTCGGAGAGGTGCGTGTGCTCAAGGCGGGGGATGAGCTGGATGTCATAGGACTTCACATGAAGGTGCTCCATACATGTAACCGGACGGTAACGGAGAACAGTGATAATATTTTAAATGACGGCTCGATGGTGTTTAAGCTGAGCGGAAAGAAGGGCAGTGTTCTGTTTCTTGCAGATACGGCAGATAATACACGTGAAATCGCAGAAGAAATGACGGACCCTTCGCAGGGAAGTGAAATGGGACGGCTGATTGCGGATGAGATTCTTGCAGAGTATCCCGAGGATGTGAGCGCATGGGCAGTTCAGATGTCACATCACGGGAACGGTTCGTATCCGGATTACTTTTATGAAGCCATTGCTCCGAAATATGCGTTTTTTGCAGCACCGGACTGGCTGATGGAAAACAGAAATAAGGAGACCGGAGAGGAAAGCTATTATTCCACGCCGCATTATGCGGAGCTTATGGAACGCCTCGGCGCGCGCATTATTTCCTTCCGTTCAGAGAAAAATACCGTAAAATTTCAATGAGAAGGCATAGAAATTTGATATTTCATAGGATGTATGTTATGATAAATAAGTATGTTTGCGCCTGAACGCAAATAGTAGGAGACAGTAGTATGACAGCATTTTTAAATAAGTTCTTTTCTTTGCCGAAAGAACTATGGAACAACAGAAGACTGATTTGGAAGCTTTCCAAGAATGATTTTAAAACAAGATACGCAGGTTCTTACCTGGGTATCATTTGGGCGTTTGTACAGCCGGTTATCACGATTCTTGTTTACTGGCTGGTGTTTGAGAAGGGCTTCGGTGCCAAGGCGGAAATGTTCAAATCGGGAGTGGGAGTTCCTTTTGTTGTGTATTTGACAAGCGGACTGGTACCGTGGTTTTACTTTTCGGAGGCGGTGACTCAGTCAACGAATGCACTTCTGGAATATAATTACCTTGTGAAAAAGGTAGTGTTTAAAATCAGCATTCTTCCGCTGATTAAGGTGATTGCAGCGTGCTTTATTCATGCATTTTTTGTCATGGTTCTGCTTGGGATTTATTTTATCTACGGATATGGTTTTTCGCCGTATCTCTTCCAGCTTGTATATTACAGCTTTTGTATGTTTATACTGGTGCTTGCACTCAGCTATACACTCTGCTCGGTGGTCGTGTTCTTCAGAGATTTGTCACAGATAGTTTCAATCGCACTTCAGATTGGCATGTGGGCAACTCCGATTATGTGGTCCATGACCCGTGTGGAAGGAACGGTATTTGAAACACTTTTCAAGCTGAATCCGCTTTATTATATTGTAAACGGCTATCGTCAGTCGCTCTTTGGACAGACCTGGTTTTTTGAAGAGTGGAGACTTACCCTTTATTTCTGGGGTGTGACAATTCTGCTGTTTGCATTCGGCACGGTCATATTTAAGAGACTTAAGCCGCATTTTGCAGATGTACTTTAAAATGGAAAAGGAAAACGTTATGGAAAACAACTTGACCAAGGCCCCGGTTGTGATTCGGGTTTCGGACTTAAATAAAATATATAAGCTCTATGACAAGCCGTCGGACCGGCTTAAGGAGTCTCTGGGTCTGACGAGAAAAAAGAAGTATAAAGAGCACTACGCGCTGAAAAATGTGAGCTTCGAGGTGCGCCGGGGAGAGAGTGTCGGAATTATAGGAACCAACGGCTCCGGGAAATCCACGATTCTTAAAATTATTACAGGAGTTCTCAATAAAACAGACGGTGAGCTTGAAGTGGACGGACGTATTTCGGCTCTGCTTGAGCTTGGCGCGGGTTTCAATATGGAGTACACCGGAATTGAGAATATATATCTGAACGGAACAATGATTGGATTTTCACAAGAGGAAATTGATGCAAAGCTTGCGGATATTCTGGAATTTGCCGATATCGGTGACTTTGTTTATCAGCCTGTAAAAACCTACAGCTCCGGTATGTTTGTGCGACTCGCGTTCGCAGTTGCCATTAATATTGAGCCGGAGATACTGATTGTCGATGAGGCTCTTTCGGTCGGGGATGTATTTTTCCAGATGAAATGCTTCCACAAATTTGAAGAATTTAAGGAAATGGGAAAGACCATTCTTTTTGTAAGCCATGATCTGAGCAGCATTGCAAAATACTGTGACCGGGTTATTCTCCTGAATAAGGGGGTGAAGCTTGCAGAAGGCAATCCGAAAGATATGATAAATATGTACAAGAAGCTGTTGGTGAACCAGCTTGATGTAGATACTCTTGAGGATGTTTCCGGAAAAAGCCGGCTGACTACGCAGGAAGGGGAGCCGGATGCGTGGAAAAATAATTTTACGATAAATGACAATGTTCTTGATTATGGTGAACGTCAGGCAGAAATCATTGATTTTGCAGTGATTGATGAGTACGGAGCCTTCAGCAACATCATTCAGAAGGGCTCGGAATTTGAAGTGAAGGCAAAACTCCGTTTCAATGAAACTGTCAAAGATCCGATTTTTACGTTTACAATCAAGGATCCTAAGGGAACAGATATAACGGGAACCAACACCATGTATGAACGCGTGGAAACGGGCGTTTGTGAAGAGGGACGGGAGCTTGTCGTGACATATCGCCAGCAGATGAATCTGCAGGGGGGCGATTATCTAATCTCTCTGGGCTGTACGGGCTATGTGGGAGACGAGTTTAAGGTGTACCACAGATTATATGATCTTGTCAGTATTTCGGTGATTTCAGATAAGAATACAGTCGGATTTTTTGACATGAATACACAGATTACAGTGGAAGAAGTATAAATTATCAGGAGGAAAGTATGCGTACCAACCGCGTCGGAAATTTGAAACGATTTTTTGACATACGGGAAACAGACAGTGTTTTAATGCTGGACACTACAGATGCCGTGTGCCCAAAAGAGGCGGAACTGTACGACTATATTTTTTGGAATCCTTCTGTGAGCGGAGAGAGGCGATACGGCATTTCAGAGCTGTTTGAGAGGCTTTCTCCGGAGGGGAAACTTGTGGTATATCAGAATAATCCCTATGGTCTGCATGCATTTGCACAGGGAGAAATCAAGACAGCGGGAAATGCATTTTCATATCCGGTGTTGAAGGAGCAGGTTGAAGAGCTGACCGGGAAGGCTTTGGCATATGCCAAATGGTACTATCCTTATCCGGACGTGGAATTCCCGTGTGCGTTTTTTTCGGATGAGAGACTTCCGGGAAACATGGAATGCGATGACAACTTTTATCATTTCGATAAGCCGAGAATGGAGGCATTTGATGAACGAAAGGTGACGGACCGCATTGTCCGCGCCGGAATGTATCCGTATCTTGCACAGGCACATATGGCGGTTCTTTCAAGGAAGGAGCCTGGTGAATGTCCGGTGTATACCAGATTTTCCAATGAAAGACGCGAAGGTGCACAAATCCGCACGGATATTTATCGTGACCGCGTGGTGAAGCGTGCATTGCATCCCGGGGCAGGAGAGCATGTCCTCTCCATGCAGAGGAGAGAACAGGCACTGAAAGAATGCCTGAAGGACGCTGCGGTACTTGGAAAACCATGCGATGTCAATCGTATTCTGGATGTTGATACAGAGACAAACAGTGTCAGCTTTGAACTTGTAGATGGAGAAAGCCTGGAGCAGGCACTTGACCGGCTGCTGGACGAAGGGAAAGAGGAAGAGGCAGCACGGGCACTTCTTACTTTTTGTGAAAATCTCGGAAGAAACAGTGCACTGACGGAGTTTTCCATGACATCTTCCTTTGAAAACATTTTCGGGGAAGTAAAAAACTGGAAAGACTATGGATGGAGAAGTCTTCCGGTCAGTGATATTGATTTGATAGCACAGAATATTCTGCTTTCAGAGAAGGCGGTTGTGATAGATTATGAATGGACCTTTGATTTTCCGGTTCCGGCAGAGTTTTTGATGTTCCGTTTTTTGTATTTCTTTCTCGAGGCGAAAAACAGGACGTGTACGGAAAACAGTATGCTGATGCAGTTGTATGAAAAAGCGGGCATTACGGAGGAAATGAAGGAAGTGTTCCTTGCGATGGAAACAGCTTTCCAGCATTATGTCCAGAAGGGCGCAAGGGTATTGTGCAACAGCTTTGATGCAGAAGGAAAGCCGGTGCTGACGCGTGCTGAAATTGACAGACAGGTGCAGCAGCTTGGCAGTAAAACCATTACGGCGGTTCGTGAGGGAGAAAGAGAGGAGAGCTTTCATGCCCGGGCTGCGCAGGGAGGAATATATAAGTATTACATTCCGGAGGCAGAAAGCGGTATGAAGCTTCGGCTTTTTGGCTTTGGAGCTCCGCAGGAAGTAAAAGTTCTCAGAATTGGCGCGGTAGCACAGCGGGGCAATGAGCACGGGGGACTTTCGTTTGAGACGAACGGAGAACATCTGGGAGGCCTTTTGTACCTCTACAGAGAGGAGCCGGAGATTAGCCTGTGTGATGCCGGAGAAAAGGCATTTCATGCGGAAATCAGTGTGGAGGAGATTGACATGTCGGAAGCTGCAATGGGAGAACTTTCAACAACCATTACCGATATGCGTTTTTTGATAGACAACAGGGAGCAGCAGATCCGGGATTTGAAGAACAGCGCAAGCTGGAAGCTGACAAGGCCGCTGCGTGCACTGAAAGGAAATAAAGAGGAGTAATTATGACAGAGGAAAAGATAACGGCCGGAACAGACATGGAGGCCTATTATAAAGATCTGTATGAGAGAGAAAAGTCAAAAAATGAGAAGCTGGCGTATCGTCTGGCGGACAGTCAGAGACAGGTGGAGGATCTGGAGAGAAAGCTTCACAAGATTAAGGGGTCGATTTTCTGGAAGCTGGCAAAGCCGTTCCGTGTTGTGATTAATTTTTACATTGCAACGAAAAATCGCATTCTGTGTCACGGCAATCCAAAAGGAATTGCACGTAAGCTTGTAAATAAATACCGTGAGAAAAAAGCGATAAAAATACACGGGACGGGAAGCTTTCCAGGACCGGCCGAGCGCAGGGAGCAGGAAGAAACGAAATTTGATAAAGATATCAGATTCAGTATTCTGGTTCCGCTTTACAATACGCCGGAAAAATTTCTGCGTGAAATGATTGATTCCGTGCAGGCGCAGACCTACGGGGGCTGGGAGCTTTGTCTGGCGGACGGCTCGGATGATGCACATGCGTATGTCGGTGAAATCTGTCAAAAATACAGAGAAGGCGATTCGCGGATTGTATACCAAAAGCTGGAAAACAATGAAGGAATCTCGGGAAATACCAATCGCTGCTACGAGATGGCGACAGGTAATTATATTGCGCTGTTTGACCATGATGACCTTTTGCACCCGAGTGTTCTTTACGAATATATGAAGGTTATCTGTAACGAGGGGGCCGATTACATCTACTGTGATGAGGCGACCTTTAAGGGGAACAGCATCAATCATATGATTACGCTGCACTTTAAACCGGATTTTGCACCGGACAATCTGAGGGCAAACAATTATATCTGTCACTTCAGTGTGTTTGCAAGACAGCTTCTGGCAGACGGTGAATTGTTCCGCAGCCGGTTTGACGGAAGTCAGGATCACGACATGATACTCCGTCTGACACAGAAGGCGGTAAAAATCGTTCATGTGCCGAAAATTTTATACTACTGGCGTTCACATAAGGGAAGTGTGGCATCCGGTATTGATGCGAAAACCTATGCGATTGATGCGGCAAAGGGGGCTATCGCCGAGCACTTAAAGGGACTTGGATATAAGGACTTTGAAATTGAGAGCACGCGTGCCTTTGCGACGATATTCCGCATCCGTTACGCGCTCACTTCGCATCCGAAGGTATCGATTATCATTGCGAATAAGGACCATGTTGAGGATTTGTCACGCTGTGTGGAGTCTGTCATCAATGTCTCTACTTATGATAACTATGAGATTATCGTGGTGGAAAATAACAGCCGGACAGAGGAAATACGCACATATTATGAAGAAATATCGCGTCATCCGAATATTCGTGTGGTAGAATATAAGGGAGAGTTTAATTATTCCAAGATTAACAATCTCGGAGTTGCCAATGCGGAAGGCGAATATGTACTTCTGCTCAACAATGACACGCAGGTGATTACACCGGACTGGATGGAAGAGCTTTTGATGTATGCAATGCGGAAGGATGTCGGCGTGGCAGGTGCAAAGCTTTATTATGAAGACCGCACGATTCAACACGCGGGCATTGTGATAGGACTCGGTGCCCACAGGACAGCCGGACATACCCATTACCGTATTCCGGAGGCAAATGTCGGATACATGGGAAAACTTTGTTATGCACAGAATGTTACGGCGGTGACGGGAGCGTGCATGATGGTAAGAAAGTCGTTGTACGAAGAGCTTGGCGGTCTGGATGAGGAATTCGCGGTGGCACTCAATGACGTAGATTTTTGCCTGAAGGTAAGGGAAAAAGGACTGCTTAATATCTTTACCCCGTTTGCGGAGCTTTATCATTATGAGTCAAAATCCAGAGGCTCGGACAAAGAGGACACCCGTGCCATCCGTTATCAGCAGGAGTCGGATCGCTTTAAAATGAAATGGGAAAAGGTACTTTCGGCCGGTGACCCGTATTACAATCCGAATTTTTCGCTCGATCATTCCGATTTCACAGTGAATTGGAAGCGGGCTAAAAATAAATAAAAGTTGGAAACCATGCAACAAGGTTTAAAAGTAGGAGGATATGAAAAGATGAGCTACAAAGAAATGTTTGAATTCTGGTTAGAAGATGATTACTTTGATCAGGAGACGAAAAATGAACTTCTCGCGATTCGCAATAATGAGGAGGAAGTAGAAGACAGATTTTATAAGGAACTCGAATTTGGTACCGGCGGTCTGCGTGGTGTGATTGGTGCAGGAACAAATCGTATGAATTTCTATACGGTCCGCAAGGCGACACAGGGACTTGCAAATTATATTATCAAACAGGGTGCTCAGGATATGGGTGTGGCAATTGCATATGATTCCAGACGTTTTTCTCCGGAATTTGCAAAAGAAGCTGCATTGTGCCTCTGCGCAAACGGTATCAAGGCATATTTATTTGATGCCCTTCGTCCGACACCGGAGCTCTCTTTTGCAGTGAGAAAACTCGGCTGCACGGCAGGAATTGTTGTGACGGCAAGTCATAATCCGCCGGAGTACAACGGCTATAAGGTATACTGGGCAGACGGTGCACAGGTAACGGCTCCTAAGGATGTGGAAATCATTGCGGAAGTAAAGGCTGTGACAGATTACCACACGGTTAAGACCATGGAGGAAGAAAAGGCAAAGGCTGACGGACTTCTCACCATCATCGGCAAAGAGATTGATGATGCTTACATGGCAGAGCTTAAGAAACAGATTGTTCATCAGGACATCATTGATGAGGTTTCTGAAGAACTTAAAATCGTATATTCTCCGTTTAACGGTACAGGACTTGTTCCGGTAAAACGTATTCTTTCAGAGCTTGGCTTCAAAAATGTATACGTCGTAAAAGAGCAGGAGATGCCTGACCCGGATTTCACGACGCTTGCATATCCGAATCCGGAGGACCCGGCTGCATTTAAGCTTGCACTTGCCCTCGCAAAGGAAGTGGGTGCGGATATCGTGCTTGCAACGGATCCGGATGCAGACCGTCTCGGAGTTTACGCGCTTGATACAAAGAGCGGTGAATATGTTCCGTTTACCGGAAATATGTCAGGTATGCTGATTGCAGAGTATCTTCTCCGTGAAAAGAAGGCGACAGGTACAATGCCGGCAAACCCTGCACTGGTTAAGACCATCGTTACAACCAATATGGCTGACGTTATCACAAAAGCCTATGATGTGAAACAGATTGAGGTGCTTACGGGCTTCAAGTATATCGGAGAACAGATTAAATGGTTTGAAGAGAAGAATACTTACAACTATGTGTTCGGTCTGGAAGAAAGCTACGGATGT
Organism: uncultured Kineothrix sp.; assembly: GCA_964519385.1. GTDB lineage: Bacteria > Bacillota > Clostridia > Lachnospirales > Lachnospiraceae > SVFI01. The sequence continues at coordinate 67,099 of CAZFLR010000001.1, read as the reverse complement.
CTGGCAGGAACACATGCAAGAGATAAAGATGCCATTGTTGCTGTTATGTGTCTTTGTGAAGTGGCTGCTTACTGCAAGAAGAACGGCATTACACTTTGGGATCAGATGATAAAGCTCTATGAAGAGTACGGATATTTCAAAGAGGGACTTCACACAATCACGATGAAGGGAGTTTCCGGAGCGCAGGCAATTAAGGATATCATGGCAGCACTTCGCGAAAATCCGATGAAAGAGCTTGCAGGACTTAAGGTTACGGCAGTCAGAGATTACGATAAAAACGAAGTGACGGATATGGCTACCGGAGAGAAATCCGAAACAGGACTTCCGAAATCAAATGTGCTTTACTTTGACCTTGAGAATGATTCATGGTGCTGCGCGCGTCCGTCCGGAACAGAACCTAAGATTAAGTTCTATATGGGTATCAAGGGAGAATCCCTTGAAGATGCAGATGCTAAGCTGAATGCTTTAAAAGACGCACTTATCGCTGCAATTCCGGAAGTATAAAAAGGAGAGCTGTCTGTCATGAATAAACTGATGGAACAAATTATGAAATTTGGTGTGGTCGGTGTAGTCTGTTTCTTTATTGACTTCCTGATTACCATGATCGTTTCCTCCCTGCTGAGAACTTCGGCGGGGATGGAGACAGGCACGGCCGCGCTGGTCGGAGCATTTTTCGGATTCACGATTTCTGTCATCATAAACTACATTCTTTCCATGAAGTATGTGTTTGTGCGGAAAGAGGGATTAGACCGGCGTAAAGAATTTATCATTTTTACGATTTTAAGTCTGATAGGACTTGGTATTCATGAAGTGATTATTCTTTTATCCATAGACGTAATTTACGAAAACTGGTTGTGGGTCAAGAGCTTCCTTTCTCCGACGCTTGCAACTGCCGGCGCGAAGGTTTTTGCAACGGGTATCGTAATGGTCTACAATTTTATAACACGTAAAAAGTTTTTAGAACAGAAGGAAGGCTGAATATGAGCGAAAGAATGATGTTATTTATTCCGGCATACAACTGCGAAAAGCAGATACTGCGTGTCCTTGCACAGCTTGATGAGGAAGTGCTTCCGTATTTTGAAGAAATCCTTGTTGTAAATAACAGGAGTACGGATGACACGGAGAAGGTGGTACTTGAGTACCTGAAGGAACATCCCGAGCTGCCTGTAAAGCTCATGCGAAATGATGAAAATTACGGTCTTGGCGGTTCGCAGAAAATGGCGTTTGCATATGCGACAGAGCACGGATATGATTATGTCTGTATGCTTCACGGAGATGACCAGGGTGATATTCACGACTTTGTTCCGATGATGGAAAGGAAGATATACGAAAAGCACGATTGTGTGCTCGGTGCCCGTTTTATGAAAGGCTCAAGGCTGAAAGGGTATTCTGCTTTCCGCACGTTTGGAAACATTGTTTATGACTTTATTTTTGCTTTCATTACGAAAAGAAGAATTTTTGATTTGGGAAGCGGACTTAATATGTACAGCACGAAGATGCTTAAAGACAGCTTCTTCATTAAGTTCCCGGATAACCTGATGTTCAATTACGTGATGATTCTGGCATCGCACTATTATGACCATGACATTGTATTTTATCCGGTGTCCTGGAGGGAAGAGGATCAGGTGTCTAACGTGAAAATGGTAAATCAGGCATTTACTGTTTTGAAGATGGCATTTTCTTACATGTGCAACAAGGAAGTGATTAAGCAGGAGTATCGTGAAACGGTAAGAGAAGCTTATACCTGTAAACAAATCACAGAAATAGAAGAATAACGGGTGGTCTCAATGAATTGGTGGATACTACTTATTGTCGTGGGATTTCTGGCAGTACATTTATTTAAGATGACGAGGCTGTATTTGGTGCTTATGGAGCACAAGCTTCCGTTTGTGCGTTTTCTGCTGCTGTATATCCGGACAACCTTTATTAATTTAATTATTCCGTTCAAGCTCGGAGAAGTGTATCGTGTGGAGGAAATTTCGCGTGAAACCCGTGTGTGGCAGGTTGGGTTTCTGAGCGTGCTGGCAGACCGGTACTTTGATATGACGGCACTGCTTTTTCTGCTCGTTCCGTTTGATCTGCTTTTCAACAGGGCTCTGTCTCCGATTACGGCAGTACTGCTTCTGGTGATTGTGGTACTTGCACTTTTGTATATTGCAATTCCGCCGAGCTATGAGTATATGAACCGTTATCTGATTATGAGAAAAGCATCGCCCCGCTCACTGGCAGCCCTGAGAGGTCTGGACGTGGTAAAACGGTGGTATGACTTTACAAATAATCTGATTAAAGGACGTTCGGCACTTATTGTATTTGCATCGCTGCTGGGCTGGGCGAGTGAGGTTGTAACGCTCAAGGCACTGGCATTGTTTGGCGGAGAAGACTTTATGCTCAGTGATTTTGCCTTGTACATAAAAGCCATTTTTATGCATGAGGACAGTCTGATTCTGACGACATATGAGAGTATGACAGGCGCGATATTTTTGGCACTTACCATCTTGGGGTATGTGCTTTACATTACAGTAAATGTGTGCAAAAAAGCGGGGAAGGATAAATCATGAAAAAAGTAATTGTTGTATATGATGATAGTTTCATGCCGAACAGGGAAATACGGACAATCACTGGTGATAAAACATACGGTGAAACTATTTTTAAACGTGTGACACTCAAAAACCGGATGCGTGATGAAATTCTGAAAAACAAAACAGTTCTCGATGTGTTGCTGGTGGACAGCACAAAGAATATAGAAAAGTTAAAAAAAGATTTAATTTCTGCAAGCTTAAATCCGGAGCAGACTTCCGTAGTCTATCTGTATTCCAATTACGCTCTGGCAGATACAAAGGAATTTCAGACGCTTCTTACAAAGGCCTGCTATATCAACGAGGTATATACGGCTGGAAAAGGGAAGGAGAAAGCAGCGGTTCTTTTGCCGGATATAAAAACCTGTATATCGGAGCTTGAGCTTTTGCAGGAAAGAAAAATAACCGGAGAGCAAATTGAGACGGAAGCCTTCCTGGACCTTTCCGTGCTCAGCAATTTCCTGACTTTTATCACGAGCGGATTTGATGCACGCTTTTTCAACGCACTTGCAGGTGATGCATATACGGTTACAAAACGCTCTACAAAAAAAGAGAAAATTAAATCTGAATATAACTTCTATTACCTTCTGCCGGAAGATATGAAAATGTGGTTTGTGATGCCATATGACTATAAGGAGGATGAGCAGAGTGCTTCTTATACGATGGAGCGTTTTCATATGACGGATATTGCCATCCGTTTTGTGCATGGAGCGGTAAGCTGTGAAGAGCTCTCTGAAATTCTTGACAAGCTGTTTTATTTTGTGAAGCTTCGCAAGAGAATTCCGGTGGATGAGGCAAGGGCAAAAAAGGTAGCGGATGACCTTTATCTGAATAAGCTCTCAAGCCGCATGGCCGATTTAAAGAAGCTTCCGGAGTATGCACAGTTTGATTCCCTGATTTCGATGGGGACTGACTATGATAACATTGATGCGATTGTATCGCATTACAGGGCATTGTATGATAAAGTGACCGCGCTGTATCCTGAAAAGGAAAAAATGCTGGCTGTGGGTCACGGGGATTTGTGTTTTTCCAATATTTTATACAGCAGGGAGGCAAATCTCCTCAAGCTGATTGATCCGAAGGGCGCGCTGGTCGAGGAAGAGCTTTATACCGATCCGTATTATGATCTGGCAAAGCTTTCGCATTCAATCTGCGGATGTTATGATTTCTTTAACAGCGGGCTGTATCAGATTACAATGGACAGAAATATGAAAATAACGCTGACGATTGATACCGATCCTCAGCCATACATTGATATTTTCAAGAAATACCTGGAAGATAATGGGTATAGTTACACAAAGGTGCGCTTGTATGAGGCGAGTCTCTTTCTTTCGATGCTTCCGTATCACATGGATCAGCCGGGAAAGGTATTCGGTTTTCTGATGAACGCAATCCGTATTATGGAGGAGGTTGAAAAATGTATAAAGAATTAACATTTTGTTTTGATATTGACGGGACAATTTGTCCGATTAAAAGAAAGGATCAGGAGTATATTGATCTGGTGCCGTTTTCGGAGATGGTTGACAGAATTCGCCACTATAAAGAAGGGGGAGCAAAGATTGTGCTTTTTACTTCCCGTAATATGAACAGCTACAATGGCAATATCGGCCGGATTAACGCAAATACTGCCAAGGTTCTTCTTGAATGGCTTGATAAATGGAATATTCCGTATGACGAGATTGTATACGGAAAGCCTTGGCCGGGACACCATGGCTTTTATGTGGATGACCGCACGGTCCGCCCGGACGAGTTTTTGAGATGTTCGGTGGAGGAAATGGATGCACTCTGCAAAGGAAGCCGATGCGTGGAGGAATAGGAAATGAGAAAATGGCTCCTTGCACTTAGTATAGCGGGCCTTGTGACGGTCAGTCTGCTCGGCTGTTTTTTGGACCGGAAGGGAGGAATGACCCTTTCGGTTATCAGTCCTGCAAGAGCGGAAAAAATTGAACAGAGGCTTTCCTTGCATTCAGAGACAATGAATCTGAAGCTCAAATTCAATGGAGAAATACTTGCCAGCGATTCTGCCGGCAAGACTTTTTTTCTGCCGCTTTCCATGGAAGAGAGCGAATGGGAGAATGGGGCGTTTGAGACAGAAGGCGGAGAGGAAGTACTCTTTACGGAGGATTTCACGAAGCAGGACAAGCTTTCTCTGATAGCCGGGAATCGTTCGATTCCGTTTTATGCCGTTTCTGAAAAAGGATATGAGAAATATTATCTCAAGCTGACCGGGCTTCCGGTTATGACCTTTGAGGGGACGGAGCTTTTTACAGAAGGTGGGGAGCTGCTGTATGAGATGACTCTTTATGATACGGAGCATTCCGGTGACTGGGTCACGAAATCCCTTACCACAAGCACGCTTCGTGGAAATACCAGCCTTTCTTATGAGAAAAAAAGCCTCAGATTGAAGCTGAAGGAGCAGAAGGAGGATGGAAGCATCAAAAAGGCGGATAAAAATCTTCTTGGCATCCGCAAGGATGATGACTGGATTTTGAACAGCCTGTATGCGGATAATTCAAGAATCCGTGATAAGCTTGCCATGGAGCTCTGGCAGGAAGTGGGTGCGGAGAATAATCCATACGGAAAAAAATTCGGAGTGACCGGAGAATATGTGGAGGTCATTGTCAATGGCGGATATGCCGGTCTGTATCTTCTGACACATCCGGTTGACCGCAAACAACTGGGGATGGATAAGGTTTCAATCCAGCTTCAGTCGGGGGAAGAGGTAATTGAACGCATTTACAAAAAGAAATATTCTGCTCCGTGGATTTCCGGGTATTTTGTGGGAGAACTGCCGGATTCTGAGCAGGCGGATTATCGCGGCGGCTTTTATTTAAAGGGCGATACCGTTCTCGGAAATGAGGAGGAATGGAAGCCTTTGTATGACCTGGCGGTCTGCATGGAAATGGAAGACGGGGATTTTGCGGAGAGAATAGGGGAAATTACGGATATTTCCAATCTTGTGGACAACTGGCTGTTTTTTCAGGCAATAGCCGGGTTTGATAATGAAAATAAGAACATTTATTATATTTCACGCCGGAAGGAAACCGGTTCCTACGGATATTTTATTCCTTGGGATATGAATATTTCCTTTGGCGCGCTTTACGCAGAAAATGAGTTTTACTGCACAGAGTCGATGAAAGAGGTTGAGAGTATTGTCAAATTCCAGCCGGGGACAAGGGTAGTGGAGCTTGATGCGCAGGGGGCCGCAGCACTTGCAGCAGATAAATGGAGCAGGTGGCGCAGCGGCGCATTTTCAACAGAACAGATATATGCACATATGGATGCAATTTTAGAGCAAATTGTGAATTCCGGTGCGATGGAGCGTGAAAAAACGCGCTGGCCGAACGGAAATGCCGGTGAAGATATCACGTTTATGAAAGAATTTACCAAAAAGAGACTGGAATTTGTCGATGCCTATATAGAAGAGCTGACAGAGTAAACGGGAGCGGCCGGTATGAAAAAAAGCAGACATGAATATAAATTTCAGATTGATGAAAAGGATATTGCACTGTTGACCGGGCGTATCGGCCCGGTTATGAGTAAAGATTCCCATGCCTCGGAGCGTGGATTTTATCATATCCGCAGTATATATTTTGATGATTTTGCTGATACCTGCTATTATCAGAACGAGGCAGGGACAGATCCGAGAGCAAAGTACAGAATAAGGATTTACAATGCTGAGGACAAGGCCATCCGTCTTGAAAAAAAGGTGAAACAAAACGGAAAAACGCGCAAGTATTCGGCTCCTCTGACAAGAGAACAGGCAACAACCCTGATAGAGGGGAGAACACTTCCGATGGACAGTGATTCTTTTGAAAATTATCCGGAGCTGTTAAAGCAGTTTCTGGTGCTGATGCGTACACGGCGGATGCAGCCGAAGGTTATGGTTGTATATGACCGTATACCCTATGTGGATTCGCGGGGTAATGTCAGAGTAACCTTTGACAGGAATATCGCAGCGTCCACAGACTATGCGCACTTTTTTGAAAAGGACTTGATAAAAGAGCCGGTGCTTCCTAAGGGAAGGCATCTGCTGGAGGTAAAGTATGATGAGTTTTTGCCGGCGCACATCAAGGCAAGACTGGATATAGGACATTTGAGACAGACCACATTTTCAAAGTATTATTTGTGCAGAAAGAGGAAAAAAGTATGAACACATTCTCGGACATCTTTAAAAAATCATTTTTGGAAGGGTTTAGCGGAACAGACATCACAACACCGCGCATTCTGGTGACGCTCTCAGTGACCTGTCTGATTGCGCTGTACATTTTTGTTGTATATTACGTGGCGGCAAGAAAAAATTATTACTCAAAGACCTTCAATATTTCGTTGTCGCTCATAGCTGTGATTACGGCGAGTATTATTCTGGCAATGCAGTCAAATCTTGTGATTTCACTCGGTATGGTCGGTGCCCTGTCCATTGTTCGTTTCCGGACGGCAATTAAGGATCCGATGGATTTGATTTTTCTTTTCTGGTCCATCAGTGCCGGAATTATCTGTGGAGCAGAAATGTATAAGATAGCGATTATCACTTCACTTGTGATTACCATAGGACTTTTCATGCTGGAGCTTACGCCGGCGGGAAAGGCAAGTGTTCTTTTGGTTGTCAATGCAAAGGGGATTGACAGCGAGCCTGAGATAGCAGAGGTGGTCAAAACCTATGCAAAGAGAGCAAAGGTAAAATCGCGCAATGTGTCCGCTGAAAGTCTGGATATGATTTTTGATTTAAAGACAACCAAAGAGCAGGAACTGCTGAAGGATTTGATGGAGCTGGACGGTGTTTTCGGAGCATCGTTGATGGCACATGACGGAGAAATAACCATATAAGCTATAAGTTAAAACAGGAATTAACAAAATGGAGGGCGTACAGATGAAGTTTACAGTTGTAATTACAATGGCAGGACTGGGTTCCAGATTCAGAAAGGCAGGATATACGGTGCCTAAATATCAGATAGAGGCACACGGAAAGACTTTGTTTGAGTGGTCTATGGAAAGCCTGAAGGGATTTGAAAACCCGGAAAATGATTATATTTTTGTTGTGAGAAAAGAGGATGAATCGGAGGCATTTATCCATGATATCTGTAATAAAATAGGGATTCGCAACGTAAAAGTAATTGGAATTGATTATCTGACGGACGGCCAGGCAACGACGGCAATGCTCGCAAAGGATGTGTGGGATCCGGATTCGGCTCTTATGATTTATAATATTGATACCTATGTGGAAGCATATGAAATGAGAGAAGAGCAGATAGCAGGAGATGGTTTTATACCGTGCTTTCATGCAGAGGGAGATCACTGGAGCTTTGCGAAGCTCGATGAAAACGGAAAGGTTGTCGAGGTGCGTGAGAAAGAGCGCGTTTCCGATAACTGTACGCTCGGCGCGTATTATTTTAAAAGCTGTCGTCTTTATGAACAGCTTTATAATGAGTATTACTCAAGTGAGGAAAAGCTTGAAAAAGGTGAAAAATATGTGGCACCTTTGTACAATTACCTGATTTCCGAGGGCGGGGATGTGCGTATTTCCATTGTGGATTATGACAGGGTGCACGTACTCGGAACACCGGAAGAGCTGAATTATTTTTTGGAAACGTACAAGGCATAAAATGAGGATTGCATGGTATGAATTGGGTCAAAAAAACAGGCAGAAAACTGAATAAGACTGCGCTGATAGCAGCATTGGTGCATTTTGCCGTGAGCTTTTTTACGGACAGACTCATTTTTACCTATGCATGGCTGGATGCATCGACCGCGAAACAGCTTTTGCGAAGCATTGAGACCATTGGCGTGAAAATTGTTTTTTTAATTATGCTCATTGCTTTGTGGCAGGCAGCATTTTGGGCGGCTTCGCATGTGGAACGGCGGTATCTGAAGGCGGCATGCGGCTATATGCTGTTTATGACGGTACTGCTTTTGCTGACCTGGCCGGGGATATGGCGGATGGATGAGTTTGGTATTCTCAGCAGCTCTGTTCAACTGTTTCCGCATTTTTGGCAAAATTATATAACTAGCGTTTTTTATATACTGGCTCTTATGCTTCTCCCATTTCCGGCGGGGGTGATTATTGTACAGTGTGCCTGTATCTCGGCGATTGTGGCAAGACTTGTGAAGCTCTGCACGGACGAATACAGGGGCAGGGGAGGCATCGCGTGGGTGCTTTTGATGGTGCCGTTTTTCATGTTCCCGGTGCTGGATTCTAATCTGTATCCGATGAGGATGAGTCTGTATGCTTTTTTGGAGGTTCTGCTCATTGCGGAGCTGTTCTTTCTTGCAAAGCACGTGGCTGAAGGAAGAGAACCGGATGAAGGGGAAAAAACGCGGATGCTTTACATCACTCTGCTGGCGGCAGTGGTGACAGTCTGGAGAACTGAAGCTATTTATTATGTTGTGGTGTATCCGCTGCTGCTTCTTCTGATAGGAAAAGGACGCAGGGGTTTGAAACAGATAATGATATATATAATAGTGTTTGTTATTTTATTTGCGCCGCAGAAAATCGGCGAAAAGCTGACCAGCGGACAACAGTATGAGCTGACAAGTGTTGTGCTTCCTCTGGTTCCGCTCATTGAGGCGGCGGATGAAAATGGCGATGCAGGGGACCGGGAGCTTCTGGCTGTGATAGATCAGGTTGTGAATGTGGAACTGACTCTGCAGAAGGCAGCAGAAGGAAAGTCCGGAATTAATATGTTCTGGGGAGAACCGGGATTCCAGAGGGAATACACACCGGAGCAGTTCGCACAGTTTAAGTCAGCGTTTTACCGACTGGCATTAAAGCACTGGCAGGTTTTTCTGGGGGAGCGATGGACAACCTTTTGTGATTCGTCAGATCTTCTGGAAAACACGACACTGTTGTTTTCGGCGGAAGGAGTGCCAAATTATGAAGCGTTCCGTGAATATCCTTTATCCACTCCCGTCAGCGACAGATTAAGAACGGGTGTTATTAAAATATTGGAGCTTCGCGCTTCGGACAACTATGACGTGAAGTTTGCAATAACGGATTATGTCTATTCCCCGATACCGTCAATTCTGCTTTTGACGGTTGTGGCAATTCTGCTTGCGCTGAAACGGAAGTGGACGATGCTTGCACTGGTGCTGTCAGTACTGGTAAAGGTACCGCTCATCTTTTTGACGGCACCGTCAAGACTGTTTATGTATTACTATTCCGTGTATCTGTTTGGATATTGCGTGTTATTTTATGCGATTTATTATTTGATTATGAAAAAGAAGACAGAGATGTCTGATTGATATGGCAGGAGGAATTATGAGTCAGATCAGCAGAACGATTTCGTTTTGGAAAAGAAATGGTTTTGTCTCTACCTTCCGGGCGGTGACAGAACGTCTGGGACTGTTCGGGGCAGATCAGGATCAGGTGAGGGCAGATGCTTACAAAGCTTCGGCGGAGAATGCCAAAGAGCCGACGCGCTCCGTGACACCGAAGGAGCTGCGCATGCTTACAAAAGAATACCGGTTCAGCATTGTGGTTCCGGCATATGAGACGAATCCGGAATTTTTTTCAGAGATGGTTTCTTCCGTGTGCAGACAGACCTATCCAAACTGGCAGCTCGTAATTGCGGATGCCTCCAAAACGGATGTGCTTGAAAAGCAGATGGCAGATTATGAGGATGAAAGAATCTGTTATGTCCGCCTTAAGGAGAACAGAGGGATTTCGGAAAATACAAATGAGGCACTGAAATATGCAGACGGGGATTATATTGGACTCCTGGATCATGATGATCTTCTGCACCCGGATGCACTTGCCGAAGTTGCACTTCTTCTTGAAAAAGAAGATTATGCCATGGTGTACACGGATGAAGATAAGGTCAGTGCGGACGGGGCCTTCCATTTTGAGCCGAATTTTAAACCGGATTTCAATTTTGATTTTTTTCTGTCCAATAATTATATATGCCATTTTACCGTGCTCAGAAGAGACCTGATGGAAAAACTGGCTTTTCGACCGGCTTTTAACGGGGCGCAGGATTATGATTTGTTTTTACAGGCAGTATATGAGCTTGACCGCGAAAATTCTCTTGCGGAAGCGTATATTCCATATGCGGCGGATTATATGAAGAGCAGAATCGGTCATGTGCCGAAGATTCTGTATCACTGGCGTGCTCATATGGCATCCACGGCCGAGAATCCGGAGAGTAAACGCTATGCGTATGAGGCCGGGAAAAGAGCACTTGAAAATTTTGCAGCGAAAAATGAGTGGAATGTTTCGGTGGAACATACCAAACATCTGGGCTTTTATGAGATAACCTATCTTCCGGATATTTTTACCGTGCGAAGGGATGTGGCCGGTGTCTGCGGAAAAGCCGTTCTTTTCGGACGTATAACGGCAGGTCCGGTGGTTGACGGAAAAGAACTGTTTTTGGGAATGAATGCAAGGTACGGCGGATATATGCATAAGGCAGCCTTAAAGCTGGATGCGGACAGTGCACCTGAGAGGTGTTTGCGCTACAGGGATGGCTTGGATGATATTGCCGGCAGGGAAAACTACAGACTTGTGTATCTGCCGGATTTTGTTGTGAGGGATAAATTATGGCAAAAACGACGGTTGTAATACCGAATTATAACGGAATTTCATATCTGGAAGACTGTCTTAATTTTCTCAGACGTTCCAAAAAGACGGAGTTTGATACAATTATGGTGGACAATGGCTCGACCGATGCGAGTGTCGCTTTTGTAAAGGAGCGTTTTCCGTGGGTTAAGGTAATTGAGCTTGCAGAAAACACAGGCTTCAGTCATGCGGTGAACGTGGGAATCCGTGAAGCGTTGACACCCTATGTGCTGCTTTTGAATAATGATACGGTGACGGAGCATGATTTTGTGTTCCGCATGGAACAGGCGATGGAGGAGCATCCGGAGTATTTCAGTTTCTCCTCAAAGATGCTGTGCATGAAGCAGCCGGAGGTTATCGATGATGCGGGAGATTATTATTGCGCACTCGGATGGGCATTCTCGCGGGGGAAAGGAAAATCGGCGACGCGCTTTACGGCCGCCGGTGACGTGTTTGCTGCCTGTGCCGGAGCTGCAATTTATCGCAGGGAGGTTTTTTCGCAGATAGGCTATTTTGACGTGCTTCATTTTGCCTACCTTGAAGATATCGATATCGGATATCGCGCAAGGCTCCGCGGATATAAAAACGGATATTGTCCGCAGGCAGTTGTATATCATGCGGGAAGCGGCTTTAGCGGTTCCCGTTACAATGAGTTCAAAATCAATCTTTCCGCACAAAACAGTATTTACCTGATTGCCAAGAATATGCCTCTGTTGCAGATTCTGCTGAATGCGCCGTTTCTTGTGGCAGGATTTTTGATTAAGATGTTGTTTTTTATAAAAAAAGGCTTTGGATGGGTGTACATCCGGGGGCTGTGGAGAGGAGTCCGTCTCTCGTTTTCGCCCAAAGGACGAAGAAAGAAATTCCCGTTCAGATTTCGATATATATCATGCTATTGCAGAGTACAGATTGAGTTATGGCTGAACCTTTTCCGCAGACTGACGGAAGGTTGACCTTTTACCTGAAATGGGGTAAAATGTTCATGGCATGTGTTTGATAATAGGTGATAGACCATGATAAAAGATAATCAGAAAATTTTTAATAGACTGCATGTTTTGCTTGATGCACTCGTTATTATACTGACATATGTATGCGCCTGGTTTTTGAAGTTCCGAAGCGGGATTGAGCCGTTTTATACGGGACCCGAGATTGGAACACTGAGCGGGCGTACTTATTTTAGTGCCCTGTACCTGATTGTTCCGGGGTACTTATTTTTGTACTATCTTTTCAATATGTATACGGCCAAACGTGCCGGAAGCATCAAGAGAGAGGTATATAATGTCATCCGCGCCAACACGGTAGGCTTTGTGCTTTTTATCGGCGCACTGTTCTTTCTCCATCTGGACGATTTTTCACGAACGATGATTTTTTACTTTTATGTGTTTAATATCATCGGTGATTCTGCATTCCGTCTGGCTATTCACAAATGGCTCCGCGTGCTGCGCAAAAAAGGGTACAATGTGAAGTATATTCTTCTGGTCGGCTATTCACGGGCAGCAGAGCTTTACATTGACAGAATACGTCAGAATCCGCAGTGGGGATATGTAGTCAGGGGAATTCTGGATGATAAGATTCCGAGAGGTATTGAGTACAGGGGCGTTAAGGTCATCGGGCAGATTGACAATCTGTTTTACATCCTTCCGCAGAATAAGCTGGATGAGATTGCTGTTACGCTTGCCCTTGAAGATTACGGGCGACTGGAAGAGATTGTAAGTCTCTGTGAGAAGTCCGGTGTGCATACGAAGTTTATCCCGGATTATAACAGTGTCATTCCGAGTAAGCCGTATACGGAGGATTTAAACGGTCTTCCGGTAATTAATATACGTCATGTACCGCTTACCAATACACTGAATATGATATTGAAGAGAGTTGTGGACATTTGCGGAGGACTTTTTGCGATTGTTCTGTTTTCGCCAATCCTCATTCTTGCGGCGATATTGATTAAGGCGACAAGCGAGGGGCCTGTGATATTTAAGCAGGAGCGGGTCGGGCTTCACAATAAGCCGTTCCAGATGTACAAATTCCGCACGATGGAAGTGCAGAAGCCGCACGAGGAAAAGAAGGAATGGACAACGAGGGATGATCCGCGTGTAACGGGAATCGGCAAGATTCTGCGCAGGACAAGTATTGATGAAATGCCACAGTTTTTTAATGTTCTTATGGGAGATATGAGTCTGGTCGGTCCAAGACCTGAGAGACCGTTTTTTGTGGAGAAGTTTAAAGAAGAAATACCAAGATACATGATAAAGCATCAGGTTCGTCCGGGAATGACGGGATGGGCACAGGTCAACGGATACCGGGGAGATACCTCTATCCGCAAGCGTATTGATTGTGACCTGTATTACATTGAAAACTGGACTATGGGGCTGGATATTAAGATTTTGTTTTTGACGATTTTCAAAGGATTTATCAACAAAAACGCATATTAATACCGATAAGAAAAAACAAGGAGAATCAGAATGGGAAATACAAATACGAAAAAAACGGGCAAGAAACGATTGACTAAGGCAGAGCGTGAAAGAAGAAAACGTAATCGGATTATACTGATAACGGTTGAGGTGTTTGTTCTTTTCCTCATGCTGATGGCATTGTATGTGGTTTCTCTTTACGGAAAAATTGACAAAACAGAAATTTCTGAAGATGATATCGTCATCAACCAGGGAATTTCAAAGGGTGACACGGTAAATAAGGATGATATTGAGACAAACCAGATTTCGACCGGACATATGGAAGGTTACCGGAATGTGGCTTTGTTCGGAGTGGATTCAAGAGATAACTCTCTCGGTAAGGGAACCAGAAGTGATACTATCATTATCGCATCGATTAATGAAGAGACCAAAGAGGTTAAGCTCGTGTCTGTATACCGTGACACATACCTGAATCTCGGAAATGATTCCTACGGAAAGGCAAATGCAGCATATTCGCAGGGTGGACCGCTTCAGGCAATTAACATGCTCAACATGAATCTTGATATGAATATTACTGACTATGTGACGGTCGGATGGGCAGGCGTTGCAGACACCATCGATGCACTCGGCGGAATTGAGATTGACGTGGATTCAGCAGAGATTTCGCATCTGAATAATTATCAGGTAGAGACATCCGCATCACTGGGTAAGAAGTCCTTTGAGAGAGTGACACAGACAGGTATGCAGACTCTCAACGGTATTCAGGCTGTTTCATATTGTCGTATCCGTTATACGGCAGGAGACGATTTTAAGCGTGCAGAGCGTCAGCAGGAGGTTATTCAGGCTATTCTGGATAAGGCCAAAAAAGCAAACCTTGCCACTTTAAATAAGGCGGCAAACACGATTTTTAATGAGATTTCAACATCACTTACCATTACGGAAGTGCTTGAGCTGCTCGCAGATGTGGCAAATTATTCCATCGGTGCAACGGGAGGATTTCCGAATGAGCAGTACCGTACAACGGGAAATGTCGGAGCAGCAAGCTGTGTAATCAGTACGAATGTGACGGAGGACGTGGTTGAGCTTCATAAATTCCTGTTCGGAAATACAGATGATTATACACCGTCCGAAGAGGTTCAGAGTATTTCAAGCCAGGTACACAGCAGAACCGGAAGATAAATATGGCAAAAAATAAAGGGGCCGGCGGCCCCTTTTTTGAGAAGAGGAACAGAGATGACAGTAGATATCATAATACCGACTTATAAACCGGAGGGGGAGTTTTTAGAGGTACTTGACAGCATAGGAAAACAAACCGTTCCGGTCCGCCGTATTATAGTGGTTAATACGGAGGAAAAATATTACAGACGACTTATATACGGAAAGAGATATAAGGCGGAGTACAAGAATCATGATGTAAAACATATATCCATACATGAATTTGACCACGGCGGAACAAGGAGACGCGCCGTGAAAGGGTCGGATGCAGATATTTTTGTGATGATGACTCAGGATGCATTGCCGGCGGATGAAAGACTGATTGAAAATCTGATACGTCCTCTGGAAAATGAAGAAGTCGCGGTCAGTTATGCGAGACAGCTTGCAAAAAAGGATGCAGGTGAGATTGAAAAATTCACGCGTGTATTCAACTATCCGGAGACTTCTGTGGTTAAGGGTGCAGAAGATATTGAAAAGATGGGGATAAAAACATATTTTTGTTCAGATGTCTGCGCAGCCTATAAAAGGGATATCTATGAACAGCTCGGAGGTTTTGTCAAAAAAACCATCTTTAATGAGGATATGCTTTATGCAGCCAAGGCAGTAAAAGCAGGTTACAAAGTGGCATATGCTGCGGATGCCAAGGTTTATCATTCTCACAATTATACAGGGAAACAGCAGTTTCACCGTAATTTTGATCTGGGAGTTTCCCAGGCACAGCATCCGGAGGTGTTTGATGGTATTTCGTCAGAATCCGAAGGAATTGACATGGTTAAGAAAACCGTAAAGCATTTGTGGAAGACGGGGCATAAAGGAGAAATTTTTCGCCTGATTTATACAAGCGGATGCAAATACGCAGGTTACCGGCTCGGAAAAAATTACCGTAAGTTACCAAAGAGACTTGTGCTTGCATGTACGGCCAGTCCGAATTACTGGAGAAGTTGAAAATTCACAATGCCAATGTAGGAAAAGGAGACATGTGATATGTGCGGAATTGTAGGTTATATCGGAACAAAAGAAGCGGCACCGATTATTTTGGATGGGCTGTCAAAGCTTGAATACAGAGGTTACGACTCGGCCGGTATGGCAGTATATGACGGAGAAGCCATTAAGATTGCCAAATCGGTGGGACGGCTTAAGGTTTTAGAGGAGATGACCCACGGCGGTGAAACAATGAAGGGCTTTGTCGGAATCGGTCATACAAGGTGGGCAACTCATGGTGTTCCGAGTACAACAAATGCACATCCGCATTTTAATAAAAAAGAAACCATATGTGTCGTACATAACGGTATCATCGAGAATTATATTGCCCTTCGGCGCAAACTGACGGGAAAGGGCTATGAGTTTATATCGGAGACGGACACGGAGGTGCTCGCACATCTGCTGGATTATTATTACAAGGGCAATCCTCTTGAGGCAATTACCAAGGTGCTTCATCGTGTGGAGGGCTCCTACGCGCTCGGTGTGGTGTTTGCAGAGCATCCGGACCAGCTTTTTGCCGTGAGAAAGGACAGTCCGCTGATCGTCGGACAGAATGAAGACGGATGCTATATCGCATCGGATGTTCCGGCGGTGCTGAAATATACAAGAAAAGTGTACTATGTGGATAATCAGGAAATTGTGCGTCTGCGCAGCGACCATATGCACTTTTATACGGTGGATGAGGAAGAAATTGAGAAAGAGCCCGTATATATTGACTGGGATGCCAATGCGGCGGAGAAGGCGGGTTATGAACATTTCATGCTCAAGGAAATGTATGAGCAGCCAAAAACGGTAATTGATACGCTCAGTCCGCGTATTCAGGGAAACGATATTGTGATTGAAGAGCTGAATATGAGCAGGGAAGAGCTTTTGCGTGTCAGAAAGATTCACATTGTAGCCTGCGGTTCGGCTTATCATGCGGGAATTACCGGGAAGTATGTGCTTGAGGGGCTTGCGAGAATCCCTGTGGAGGTTGATCTTGCCTCGGAATTCCGTTATCGAGACCCTATCCTTGAGGAGGGGGCAATGGTGATTGTAATCAGTCAGTCCGGTGAAACGGCGGATACACTTGCCGCGCTCCGCGAGGCAAAGAAGAGAGGCTTTCAGGTGCTCGGCATTGTCAATGTGGTCGGAAGCTCCATTGCAAGAGAGGCAGACAGTGTTATGTACACATGGGCGGGACCGGAGATTGCGGTTGCGACAACCAAGGCGTACAGTGCACAGCTTATTGCACTTTATCTTCTTGCCATGAAGTTTGCAAAGGTGCGGGAAACCATCACGGAAGAGGCATTTACGAAGATGCTTGAAGACCTGAAAAAGCTTCCGGATCAGATTGAACTGCTGCTTGGAAATAAAAAACGAATCCAGAGATTTGCAAACCGCTATGTAGGCGCGAAGGATATTTTCTTTGTGGGCAGGGGAATTGATTATGCGATTTCGCTTGAGGGGTCGCTGAAGCTGAAAGAAATTTCCTATATCCATTCCGAGGCTTATGCGGCCGGAGAATTAAAGCACGGAACCATTTCCCTGATTGAGGAGGGAACGCTGGTTGCGGCTGTGGCTACACAGCAGCATCTGTACGCAAAGACAGTGAGCAATATGGTTGAGGTAAAGGCAAGGGGGGCTTTTGTTCTTGCTGTGACAAATGAGGGAAATCACGATATAGAAAAGGTTGCGGATTATGTGATTTATATTCCGCAGACAAATCCGTTTTTTGCAAACTCACTTGCAATCATTCCGCTGCAGCTTTTCGGATATTACGTGGCGGTCGGAAAGGGCTGTGACGTGGATAAGCCGAGAAATCTTGCAAAATCGGTTACAGTAGAATAAGATACAGATAAACGTCTTTTTTACACAGAAAGGACACAAACAGAAGCTATAATATAAATTTAGTGAACGGAATATCCGTGTAGTGAGGTGTGTTTTATGTCAAAAAAGATAAATAAAGCGTTTGGGCTGATTTTTTCCGGAATATTGTTCGGCAGCTTTGCCGGTCTTATGATAGTGGTTATTTTGTATCTGTTTCCGGCAGACAGAACCGGGCAGAAGGACGAAAGCGGTGATTCTGCACCGGTTGTACAGGCGGAGACGGTGGAGAGTGACACAGAGGATGAGCGTATGGCCGTGGTGACGGATGTTACGAGGGTTGTAGACAGTGTGATGCCGTCGGTTGTATCTATTTTCGGCACCTATATGGTGACGGAAGATTTTTGGGGATATCATTTCAGCCAGGAGGATGAAGGAAGCGGTTCCGGCATCATTGTCGGTGAAAATGAAGAGGAGCTTTTGATTGTGACAAACAATCATGTGGTTGCAGATTCTACATCACTTTCAGTCCAGTTTGTGGATGAACAGACCTGCGAGGCACAGGTCAAGGGAACGGATGCGGATTCCGATCTGGCCGTAATTGCGGTTGACAGAGAATCACTGTCTGAGGAAACGAAGCAGGCAATTCGTATTGCAACCCTGGGTGATTCCGATGAATTGAAGGTCGGGGAGCCGGCAATCGCCATAGGAAACGCGCTCGGATACGGACAGAGTGTGACAACGGGTGTCATAAGTGCCGTAAACCGGCAGGATTCTGTGAATGAGAGAGGAGAGTCTCTGTTTCTGATACAGACGGATGCGGCTATCAACCCGGGAAATTCGGGCGGAGCACTTTTAAATGTCTATGGCGAAGTTGTCGGAATCAATTCCAGCAAGATTGCGGGCAGTATGGTGGAAGGAATGGGATATGCGATACCGATTTCAACAGCAAAGCCCATTATCGAAGAATTGATGAGCAAAAAGACGCGCATACCTGTCGGGGAGAGCGAGAAGGGATATCTCGGAATTTCCGGATTGAATGTGACAGATGATGTGCATGACAGCTACGGGCTTCCGTATGGTGTTTATATCGCTCAGGTATATGACGGAACTCCGGCGGACAGGGCAGGTATGAAAAAGGGTGACATTATTACCCGGTTTGACGGAGAAAGCGTAGAAACGATGGAGCAGTTATCACTTCTTCTGGATTGTACTCCTGCGGGAAGTAAGGTGCAGATTGTAGTTATGGTTACAACATCATCGGGCTACGAGGAACGAATGATAGAAGTTGTTTTAGGAGGTAGAAACTAAAAATATGTCAGGTTATGATGAGGATGTTTTTTTCGAGGAAGAAGAAAAAGAGGAAGAAGACAAAAAGATGATTTCGGAGGATGATTTTGATGAGGAAATCACGACGACCGAAAAATTGAAAAATCAAAATTACGAGAGTATCAAGGAAACGGAAGAGGATGAATTCCGTGATGATTTCGATATTGAAGAGACAGATGAAGAAGACGATTATGATGACAAGGAGTATGAAGATAAGGAGTTTGAAGACGAAGACAAGGAATATGAGGATGTGTGCTTTGTCTGCCGTCGTCCTGAAAGTGTGACCGGAAAACAGTTCAAGCTCCCGAATAATATCTGCGTCTGCAATGACTGTATGCATAAGACCATGGATGCGGTCAGTCAGTTTGATTATCAGGGAATGCTTGACCCTAAGATGATGGATGCTTCTTTATACGGGATGGATTTGAATGAGATGTCGTCTAAGTTCCCGAATATCAGTTTTGTGAATCTGGCGGATTTGCAGGGAGACGGAGGAATTCCGAATAAGCAGAAGCTCAAAAAGAGAAAGAAGAAGGATAAAAAGCAGAAGGATGCTCCGGTACTGGATATTAAAAATATACCGCCTCCGCATAAAATCAAGGCACAGCTTGACGAATATGTCGTGGGACAGGAGCAGGCAAAAAAAGTAATTTCGGTTGCGGTTTACAATCATTATAAACGTGTGGCGACACAGACGATGGATGAGATTGAAATCGAAAAGTCAAATATGCTGATGATCGGCCCTACAGGCTGCGGAAAAACATATCTTGTAAAAACGCTGGCAAAGCTTCTGGATGTTCCGCTTGCAATTACGGATGCAACGTCACTGACAGAGGCCGGTTATATCGGAGATGATATTGAAAGCGTTGTTTCAAAGCTTCTGGCGGCGGCTGATAATGACGTTGAACGCGCAGAAATGGGTATTATCTTTATTGATGAGATTGATAAGATTGCCAAGAAAAAGGAAACGACCTCAAGGGATGTGTCCGGTGAGTCGGTGCAGCAGGGAATGCTGAAGCTTCTTGAAGGCGCAGAGGTGGAGGTTCCGGTTGGAGCCAACAGCAAGAATGCGATGGTACCTCTGACGACAATCAATACCCGGAATATTCTCTTTATCTGTGGAGGTGCTTTCCCGGATCTTGATGATATTATTAAGGAGAGACTCCGCAAAAAGACTTCTATCGGTTATGAGGCAGAGCTTAAGGACCGCTTTGACAATGACAAGGATATTGTCAAACAGTTGACGATAGACGATCTTAAGAAATTTGGTATGATTCCGGAGTTTCTGGGGAGATTGCCGATTATTTATACACTGGATCCGCTGGATAAGGATATGTACATTAAAATCCTCAAGGAGCCGAAGAACGCTATTTTAAAGCAGTATCAAAAGCTTCTTGCGCTGGATGAGGTGGATTTGCAGTTTGATGACGGTGCGCTGGAGGCGATTGCCGAGAAGGCTATGGAAAAGGATACCGGAGCAAGGGCACTCCGCGCGATTATTGAGGAATTTATGCTTGATATTATGTATGAGATTCCGAAAGATGAAAATATAGGAAGGGTAACGATTACAAAGGATTATCTGGAAGGCTGCGGAGGACCGCTCATTGAAATCAGAGGAAGTCAGGCTCCTCTTCTTACAGATTCAGGCATACAGGAATGATGCCGGAAAAAACAGCATAGAATGAAGTAAAAAGAAAAAGGTTGCTGTATCTTATGTCACTTTGGGGTGACATGAGATATGTCATCCTTTTTTATTATGTATAAAGCAGGAGGAAATTTGGACTGCAGAGAGATGATTTTATCAGACGAATTTTATGATATTTTACTCGATTATCCGGCAACACTGGCTGAGCCGGGCCTTTCCGGGATACCACATTGTTTTTTAGAGCTCGGAGGAGACTATCGCATCTTATATGTGGACAGCCGGGAGGCTCTTCCGCTTTCCGTGACACAATACAGATATGCCTACATTCCGAAATGCTATGGCTTGCTGGAACCTCTCGGAGGTGCTTATGAACAGAGCGGAATTACGGCAGTACAAAGACCGCCCCTGTCCCTTGGCGGAGAAAATATTCTGATAGGCTTTATTGATACGGGGGTTCGATACCGGCTGGAGGAATTTATTGATGAGGATGGCAGCAGTAAGATTTTTTCCATATGGGACCAGACAGAGCAGGGCGGAGAACCGCCGGAGGGCTTGATTTACGGGACGGAATATACACAGGAGCAGTTAAATGATGCTTTGAGACGGCAAAGAAATGGAGAGGAGGATACGCTGGCGCACAGGGATGAAGACGGACACGGAACGGGGCTTGTATCCATTGCACTGCGCGCGGCTCCGCAGGCACAGGCGGTCATGGTAAAGTGCAGGCAGGCAAAACAGAATCTCAAACAGTTTTACGGAATCCCAGAGAGCGTTTCCTGTTATGCAGAGAGTGATATTATGGCCGGAATCCGTTATTTAGAACAGGTCGCAGACAGAGAGAGCCGGCCACTTGTTTTATGTATTTCGATGGGAACCAATATGGGAGACCATATGGGAAATTCGCTTTTAAATCGGTATATGGAAGAGTTTGGAAACAGGAAGGGGAGATGTGTGGTCATTGGGGGAGGAAATGAGGGAAATCAGGCGCATCATTACAGGGGAGAGTTTTTTGCACGGAGCATGCCGGGTGGAGAAGCTGTGTTTGAAGATGTGGAACTCCGGGTGGATGAAAATGTGCCGGGATTCTCATTGGAACTGTGGGGAGCAGTGCCGGCTACATTTACCATCGCACTGCGCGCGCCGGATGGTGAGTTTGCGGACAGAATCCCTATACGTTACGGGCTCGAAAGAAAGATTAGCTTTATATACAGCGGAACGGAGGTTTCCGTCAGTTATGTTCTTGTAGAGCGGGGCAGCGGTGCAGAGCTTGTGTTTGTCAGATTCTTGAATCCCTCGCCAGGTATATGGACTTTGAGAGTGTTTGCCGGAGGTAACTACCGGGGAGCAGCATACCATATCTGGCTGCCGATGGAACGATTTTTGCCAAAGCCTGTGTATTTCTTAAGACCGGATCCATATCTGACCATGACAGAGCCGGCTTATACGCTGACCGGTATAGGACATACATTTTTTAATTCCGCAAACGGCAGTTTTGCCGTGGACAGTGGCAGGGGCGCAGAGGAGCGGTCCGGAATCCTGCCCGCGCTTTCCGTGGCTGGCGTGAACATTGCCTCCGCAGCCGGCTTTCTTTCGGGCTCGAGTGCCTCAGCCGCACTGATGGCAGGGGCGGCTGCACTGTTTATGGAATGGGCAATTATTCAAAGAGGAGATGCTTTGTTATCCTCTGTTGAAATCCGTAACTATTTTATCCGTGGTGCACAGAGAGAGGAAAATATGGAATATCCGAATGCCCTGTGGGGATATGGCAAAATGAATGTCGAAACGGTGTTTCGCAGACTTATTGAAGAAATCTGACGTTTTCCGGCTCTCTGATATATTATTTTTTCATATGGTAAAATTGGTAGGTAATGCCGACTGTTTCTGCCTGCTCTAATGGTATGACGGCAATGGTATTTTCGGTCTCGTCCTTAAATGTGAGTGTTATGCCGGAGTTGTCACTGAGCAGCCAGCAGGCATTCATGCCCATTGGAATAAGGAGCTGCCCGCTGCCTGTATTGCAGATGACGCATGCACCTTCATATACCGTGTTGTCGCTTAAAAAGGTGATTTCCACCGTTGTGCACTCATCAGTGCAGGAATCAGGAAGAGAAAGATATAACACATCATTTTCCGGTCCGTTTATATGGAGAGGCTCTGCGGAAACCTCCAAAAGCACGGCGGACTCTTCCAGCCTCGGAAGGAGAGTATTGACGGATTTTCCAAAAGAATCAGCATAGTAATTCATCCTGGTCGCCGCAATGACGGAACGATAATCATCGCCTGCGGTATTTTCAGGGTAAAGCTCTTCAAAAATCTCACGAGGGAAAAATGCACCGTCTTTTTCGCTGTACATATAGTCGCCCTCTGTCAGAATCCAGTGATAAATATAGTAGGACTGTCTCGGCTCAAGTAAGAACACGACCGGACGCTGTGCCTTTACCACATCAAGAATACGTTGCTGTGCCTCATAGCTTTTTGCCACCTGAATATAGCCGGTTGCGCAGGCTTTTTTGTTCAGATAGTAGTAAAAGCCCTGACCGTCCAGACCAAGATAGGTAAGGTCTCCGGCGACAGCTTCGGCTTTTTCCATGACGGCGGAATACTCGGTGAGGTAATGTACCTGATCGGCAACCATAAAGCCGTTTCCGAGTCTTGAGGTGTCAGGGAGAGAGATTTCGTTCATTGAGATAAATCCATCAGGAACTTCGTAGAAGGTAAAAAGCTTGTCGGCATCGTCCATGACAAGGGAGGCGTTGCCATTTGGATAACCCCACATATCCGGAAATTTCATCGAGGATACCTGTGTATAAATCAGCATCGGAAATGAAAAACAGATGCCGATAACTGCAATACGGATGCGTGCAGGAAGAAGCTTTGTCCCGTAGTGCATTAAAAGTACGGGAAGAAACATTCCGGCAACAGCAATCAGAATCGGAGCCGTTCTTGACAAAATGACACCAATGTCAGCACGTACAAGTGTATAGGTATATGAGATGGCAAGGGTGATTATCACAGAAATCGTACCAAGCACAAAAATTACACTCTGCGGCTGCTGTCTGTCCTTGCGTTTTTTGAGGAACGCAAGGGTGCCAAGAGCAATTGCAAGCATGAGAGGAATGATCGGGAGGAAAAAACGCAGTCCGTAATACAGCCAGAGACGGACGTATTCATGGGTGCCGGCAAGATACGGTAAAAATACATCCGGCGGAGACTGTTCATAGAGGGAAATTCCATCCGATAATATGGTTTGTCCGGAATATACAAGGGTGTGCTCTGCCATGCGAAGAAGCAGAGGAAGACACAGAAGTATCGGTAAAAGACATAAAAACCATGACACATAAAACATCGGTTTTTTAAATTCGGCTTTCCAGTCGGTTTCTTTTCTGTAACGGAGAAAGACATAAATTCCGAGCGGAAGAGTGCCCACAAGGACTGCCGCTCCGTAAAGCGGATAGTAGAGACCGGCAAGGAAGCAACCGAGTATCCAGAATTTCAGCCAGCGTCCCGGGCGGTCCAGAAGCTGTTTTAAAAACAGCAAAAGAAGAAGCGGAAGCACCATGTACTGTCTGTTGTAGGACGGAAGTGCAAAGAAGACGGCAAACAAAAGTGCATAAGCACCGCCGACATGCTTATAAATCAGATACATGGTAAGAATACAGAATAAAACCATGGTGATACTGATTGCCGGAGAGTAATCGGAAACAGTTCCGCCGAGCAGAACATTCTGAATGAAGCCGTTCAGAAGCGGAAAAAGTCCGGATACGGGAGTATAATCTTCATAGGCCGTCTGTCCGAAGGAGACAATCTGCTGCCACGGAATCATCTGCTCGCCGTGATGATGCTGGTCCGGCTGGGCATACATCGGACAGGCAGAATAGGAATTATAAATAAAAACAGTGATTGCAGTAAATGGATGGAACAGTCTGCCAAGCGGGATTGCGGATGCTGTTTTCCAGAATTTCCGGGCATGAAGAAAGGTCCGTACTGCGAAAAAGATAATCAGCACCGCAAAGAAAATATAGTAAAACAGGCTGTATGGAACCCGGATGACAGTGCCCTGATAGACATAGCTGTCCACAAAAAATACGACCGGAAGAAAGGAAATAACAGGCTGCAATGCAAGAAGAACCTGTTTGACGGAAAAATTTTTGTAAAAACTGTATACGATTGCCAAAACCGCGCACGCACCGGAAATGAAATAAATCCGGATCTGTGATAAAGCAAACGCCGGGCAAAAATGTACGCCGACAGTCAGCACGGCAAGAACCGCATAATAGGAAAGAATCATGACTGCAAGGAAAGGCAGAGGTGATTCCTTTGTGTATTTTTTATAAATATAAGAGCCAAGAAGTACCGGAAATGCAAGGAGGCATGCTGTGTCTGCCTGACCGAATACAACGAGATGTCCGACAAACGGAAATGCGGCTGTCACTGCAGCAATAGCAAGACCTTCGGTCCGGGAAGTTTGCAGAATATCGGTTTTTTTCCTAAAAAAAAGAAAGACCAGAACCGCTGTCAGAAGGATACATACAAAGGCTGTGCTGCGAAACAGGGAAAGCTCGCCTGATTTATTCAGTCCGTAGGCTGCTACATGGTCAATGATAAAATCCTCAAATATCTGTGTGCCTGTTGAAATTGCCGGAAATACCTTATAAAAAAATGAAAACATAAGTGCAAGCGGTATAAAAATAGAAAGAAAAAATAATACGACTGTCATAAAAAAACTCCGTTTCAAAATATAGTATCTGTATAAATGCTATTTTAATATAAATGATAGATTCTTTCAATACAGGGCAAATATTTGACACGGGATAGGGAATAAGGGTAAACTAGAGAAAGCCTATGGCAAATAATTGAAAATGGAATGGTGACAATGATGGAAGAGCGTAAGGGAAAATTCAGTCCGATGAAGCTGTTGAAAAAAACAGAGAAAGGAAACAGAAGCGGCGAAGTGTTTTGTTTTGCCCTGTTTGGTGCCTGTATTCTGGCACTTATATTGTTCTGGATTTTTTGCCCGGACAATCTGATGCATTCGGATACGACGGCAGAGGTTGTGTTATCCGGTCTTCTGGCGGATGAGGGGAGTCTTATCTCAGGCAACTGGTTTTATTCCACGGAAATCCGCATCGTGTATTCGCATTTGATTATGATTCCGCTCTTTTGGCTGTTTTCGGATTATACACTGATAAAAATAATTTCTTCGTTTATTTTTTACGCGCTGCTTGTGTGGGCGTATGCTGCGCTGGGAAAGAGATTTGCTTTGGAGAAAAAGTGGCATTTCCTCTGTCTCGCGCTTTTGTTTGCACCGCTTTCCAATGAATATCTGGATATGATGTTTATCGGGTGTTTCTATACTTCGCAGGTTATCTGTACTTACCTTGTGCTGTCTCTGTTTTTTAAGGAAAAGAAGACGGGGAAGGTCTTTGCCCTTCACACGGCAGTGCTCTGCACCGCATCCCTGATTCTGGGACTTTCCGGCCTGCGCTATCTGGCAGGGCTGTTTCTTCCGCTGCTTCTGGCTTATTTGTTTTTTGTGTTGACGCAGTCGGGAGAGTGGAAAAAGGAAAATATACCTCCGGTTCTGCTTTCACTCGGAATGACAGCATCGGCAGGCGTTGGTTTTCTGATTAATAAATTCTATCTTGCGGTTCATTATAGTTTTGATACCACATCAGAGGTTGCCTTTGTCTCAATTTCTGAGGTGCCGGAGAGATTTATGACTTCTATAAGACTGATGATTGAGTTCATGGGTTATCGTGAGGTAACGGTTGTGACACCGCTTGGGCTTGTGAATCCGGTAAAGTGTATCTTCTTCCTGGCTTTTATCGGGATAATTGTATGGCTGTGGAAGAACCGTATGGAGTTGCTTAACCGCACGGAACGGATTTTTCTTTACTTCTTTATCTTTTTGTTTCTGATTAACTGGTATATGCTGATTTTTACTAATGTGCTTATGCAATACCGTTACTGGCTTCCGGTCTATGTGACAGGGGTGCTTCTTATCGGTGTTTTCCTGCAGAAATGGCAGCCGGATATGAAACATCTGAAAATGCTGCTGTCTGGTTTCCTTGGGGTTGTCGTGGTTGCCTCACTCTATGGTGAGCTGTGGCAGGATGTGAAGTATAATGACTGTGAAAAACGTTACGGCTACATGGAATTTCTTGAAGAAAATGATTACGATTTCGGATATGCAACCTTTTGGAATGCGTCAGTGACGGAGTATCTTTCTGACGGAAAAATTAAAGTGGGAAATCTCGGAGGAAGCGACGGCAAGGCGGCTCCTTATGAGTGGCTGACCCCGAAATCCTATTACCGCTCCGGGTTCCATGAAGGAAAGACATTTTTGCTTCTTGCAAGAACGGAGGAGGCAGGTATGCTTTCCGGAGATTTTACGGTGATGGAAGATGCGGAGTGTGTATATCAGGATGAGTATTATGCTGTCTATGAGGGGCAGCAGGGCATGTATATATTCTCGGAAGGATATGAACCCTGACGGCAAAAACATATATAAAAACAGGCTCTGACCGATTGTGTCAAAGCCTGTTTTTTCATGCATTTTCTTTGGTTTCGTGATATTCCTTTTCGGTATTTACATTCCAGATGATGCTTTTGTCCGTGCTGCCTGATTTAATGACGTTGACAGCTTCAATGGCTGTGAGCATCGAATGGTCCATGTTGTTGTAGCGGTGCTGTCCGTTACGACCGATACAGAAGAGATTTTCAATGGAAGACAGGTAGCTTTGTACCTTGTCAAAGTGCTTGTATGTGCCGAAGTAGGCAGGGTATGCTTTCTTTACACGGATATGTGTGGCATCAAGCACATCCTCTTCGGAGATGATATCGATTTTGACAAGTTCGCTGATTGCGAATTTGATAAAGTCTTCTTTTGGCATGTTCCACATGTCATCGCCCTCAGTACAGAAATATTCCAGACCAATCCATACCGTGTCTTCGTTTTTGGCAGGCAGGTAAGGAGACCAGTTGTTAAAAATCTGGAGACGGCCGATTTTGACATCGCGCTCCTGAATATAAATCCAGCAGTCAGGTACAATGTCACCAATCGTTTTCATGTGGGTTTTGTTCTTGAGCAATAATTTTTTTACGGATAAGCCGACCGTAATAAAGTCACGGTACGGAAGCTCTTTTGCAATGTCGCAAACCTCGGATGGCGCGTCTTTACCCATGGCAATAACCAGGTCCTTTACAGGCATGGAGGAAAAGTAGTAATCCCCCGTGAGAATGGTTTTTTCGTCCGTAAGCTGTTCCATTGCGGCTTCGGCAGCAGGAAGAGTTTTCGTGAATTCGATTCCCGTGATTTTGCCGTTTTCCTGAAGGATACGGGTGGCTTTCTGATTTAAAACAATCTCACCGCCCATGTTACGGATTTCGTCCGCCATGATTTCCCATAACTGTCCGGGTCCCTTTTTCGGATACATAAACTGTTCAATCAAAGAGGTGGAGTCCGTTTTATATTTCGGATTAAACAGTTTTTTGAAAAACTCCGAAATCATTTTCCCGATAGAGAGCTCCTTGACGCGCTGGGAACCCCAGTCCGGTGCAATGTTGCTCGGATGTACACCCCAGAGCTTTTCCGTGTAATCTTCAAAAAACATGCTGTAGAGTGGTTTTCCGAAACGATTGATATAAAAATCCTCAAGAGAATTTTCCTTGCGTTTAAACACGCAGGAATACAGATAACCGAAGCCTGCCTTCAGAGTCCGCCACAGCCCCATATTGATAAAGGTTTCCGGTTTCATGGAAATCGGATAATCAAAAAATCTGCGCAGGAAAAAAATCCGGCTGACACGTGTACGCATCAGGGAAACAAGATCGGTTTTTTCAGGATCCGGTCCGCCCTCGTGGAGTGTTGCCTCCCGGCCGAGGAGTAAATCGTCGATGGCCGGTGCGCCCTGAAGGGGCATGAGGGTTGTCCAGATGTCATTTACCTGTGGTACTTTTGAGAAAAAACGGTGACCGCCCAGGTCCATACGGTTTCCGTTGTATTCCGCCGTGCGGGAAATACCGCCGATGTATGCTGTCTCTTCTAAGATGATTGGCTTGATATCGGTTTCTTTTAAGAGCTGATAGGCCGCCGTCAGTCCGGCAGGTCCTGCTCCGATAATAATCGCTTTTTTCATAGTCTGTTCCTTTTTATGGTTCAAAATTTCCATACTTATTTAATAATATCCTATTTGCAAGAATACGTCAAATCACATATTTGACGTATAGGGGAATGTGTTGTAAAATCATGTAAAATGTGGAGGTAAGTACATGAAAAACGAAAGAAAAAAACAGGGCATTTCCGTGCTTCTGTTGATTTGCATAAGTATCACGACGGCTCTTGCAGTTCCGGTCACGTTACCGGCGCAGCCGGCAGTTTCCGAAAATTGCACGCAGATTCATCTGTCGGTATCTGAAAACGGACCGGAAACGAAAATGCCGGAAGCGAAAATACCGGAAGCGAACGTGCCGGAAACAAAAGTATTGGAAACGGGAGAACCGGCACCGGAGCCGGAGGCTGCAAAACAGGAAATTTCAGCGAATTCGGTGCAGCCGGAGACGCTTTCAGCAGTGTCTGAGCTTATTGCCGTGTCTGCATCTTACCGTACAATCAAGGTGAGCTACAAGGCGGTTTACGGGGCGGAAGGATATGAGGTTTACAGAGGAACATCTGCGAAAAATATGAAGCTGATTGCGGATTTGTCACCACTGCGCACCTCGTATACAGATAAGGGTGACGACAAAAAATATCTTCAGACCAACAAAAGATATTATTACAAGGTGCGCGCATATCGTCTGGATGATAAAAAGCAAAAGATTTACGGCGGATTTTCGGCAGTTGTGTCCGCAAAGCCCGTGCTGGATGATCCGGTGCTTATTATGACGAAGACTGTGAACTATAAGTCGGTGAAGCTGACATACGGGAGAGTTAAGGGAGCAAACGGATACGTTATTTACCGCTCCGAAAAGAAGGATAGCGGTTTTCGTCGGATTGCGACAGTAAAGAAGGGAAAAATTGTAGAGTATACGGACAAGACCTGTAAAACCGGAACGAAATATTATTACAGGATAAGAGCCTACCGGACAATTGACGGCAAAAAGAAGTACAGCGCGTATTCCGGTGTGATTACTGCAAAGACCAAACTTAATACGCCGAAAATGAAGGGGATAACGGTTGTGTCTCCGGACACGGCACTTCTGACATGGCGGAGAGTTTCGGGAGCTTCAGGGTATGCAATTTACCGCAGTGAGACCAAGGACGGCAAATACAGGCGTGTTGCATGGGCGAAGGGCGGAAAGACGGTTCAGGCATATGTCGGCGGTCAGGAAAACGGAAAGACATATTATTACAAGGTGCGCGCGTATCGTACAGTGGATAAAAAGAAAAAGTATTCCGCCTATTCCGTGATTCTCGGAGCGATGTTCAACCAACTGGCTTCGGGCGATGAGACATATCAGGGTAAGGCACAGAGAATTTTCGGACTTAATTATTATAAGAAGTATGCTTCTAAGGAAGAGGCAGAGCGGAATATGGTAAGCATAACGGTAAATGTCTGGGATTTTGCATCGGACGGAGTAACGAAGGTGACGAAACAGAAGACGTTGCAGGTTCATAAGAATATTGCCGAGACGGTGAAACAGATTTTTAAAGAAATATATGAGGGCGAAGAAAAATTCCCGATTAAGAATGTCGGAGGCTACAGTTGGCGGGGAGATACTTCAAGGTCGGAGCACTGCTGCGGTCTTGCAATTGATATCAACTGGGAGGAAAACTATCTGATTGACAACGGTGTCATAATCAGCGGAAAGCTCTATGAGCCGGGAGTCAATCCTTATTCCATACC
Organism: uncultured Kineothrix sp.; assembly: GCA_964519385.1. GTDB lineage: Bacteria > Bacillota > Clostridia > Lachnospirales > Lachnospiraceae > SVFI01. The sequence goes on along the minus strand of CAZFLR010000001.1, from coordinate 36,743 downwards.
GACGGACGGGGAGGTCGCCAGGATTATGAAAAAATACGGATTTAGCCAGGGAATCTGGGGGAAGCGCTGTGATTATATGCATTTTTCTTATTTTGGAACCTGACAGCTTGGAGAGAAAGGCCGCCGGTTGCAGTTAATCTGCAATCTGGCGGCCTTCTGTGTTCATGTGATAATTATCGCGAAGAATCAGTTCTGAGACAGGGACAATCTCATAGCCCTGTTCCTTTAGTCCGCAAATCAGCTCTTCAAGAGCATCGGCAGTATAGGTCGCACCGTTATGACAGAGAATAATGGAGCCGTTGCCCAGATGCTTGTGCTGGCAGACGGTTTTTATAATGGAGTCAACGCCGTAATCTTTCCAGTCGAGAGAATCCACATCCCACTGTATCGGATAGTATCCGCAGCCCTCCACAGTCGTTATGACATCATTGTCATAATCTCCGTAAGGAGGACGGAACAGAAACATTTCGTAGCCGGTCAGTTCTTTGACTCTCTCGTGGACATTCATGATTTCTTCACGACATTCGGAAGCGGAAAGCTGACTCATGTTTTTGTGGTTTTCACTGTGATTGCCGAGATCGTGGCCGGCGGCCAGAATACTTTTTACATCTTCGGGATAATTCTTCACCCATCCGCCTGTCATGAAAAAAGTGACATGTACATCATGTTTTTTAAGGATGGCAAGGATTTCCTGTGTATCTTCGTTTCCCCAGGCTGCGTCAAACGAGAGGGCAACCTTCGGTTCCGTGGTCTCGACGCAGTAGATAGGGAGATTTCTGCCTGAAACATTGCTGTTTGTAGCAATGCTCTGCGGAGCGATTGCAAAAAAGGCGGCAATGCAGAGAGCCAGCAGGGAAAAAGAGAGAATTACATTCTTTTGTTCTATGTATATTTTTTTCAGATTCATGGGAAGCCTCGCAATTTGTTTGTTAAATGTATGAGGGATAAATGAAAATTATGCTGTCAGAGGGAGAGATTTCTGATATAATGCTGGAATGAGGAAGAGCTGTCAGGAGAAGTCTATGGGAATATGTTATGTGATTGCATCGATGAAAACAGAATATCAGATTGATAAAAAAGCGGAGGACTTTGTAATCGCGGCGGACGGCGGATATGCGCAGTCGTGCGGATGCAGACCGGACGCAGTCATCGGCGATTTTGATTCGCTCGGCTTTGTGCCGGATGCAGAGAATGTGCAGGTATTTCCGAAGGAAAAGGATGACACGGATATGATGCTTGCGGTCAGACTCGGTCTGGAAAAGGGATATCATGAGTTCGTGCTGCTTGGCGGAATCGGCGGACGATTTGACCATACAGTGGCGAATGTGCAGACACTGGCTTATCTTCACGGAAGGGGAGCAAAGGGGATGCTGAAGAGTGAGGAGAGGGATATCTATTTTATCGGAGCGTGTGCACCGGGCGGTGTGAAAGAGGTACCGGGGAGACTGGCTTTTTCCCGTGACACGAAAGGAATTTTGTCGGTTTTTTCCTATGGCGAGAGGGCAGAAAAGGTATCTATCCGCGGAGCTGAGTATGAGCTTGATGACGCAGTTTTAACAGATGCATTTCCGCTTGGCGTGAGCAATTCCTTTATCGGGAAAGAGGTGACAATTTCGGTCGGCGAGGGAAGGCTGTTGATTGTACATGAAAAAGCGTGACAAATAAAGAGAAGTGTGCTAGAATTCAATTCATCAAATTATGATTCTTCCGGCATTTGCCGGGTCGTGGTCGTTCGACCGCAATTTTCACATGTTTAAGCGAAGTGCAGAAAGGAGTTTTATGAGAAAAAACAGAATAGGGAAGGTATGCGTATGTTTGCTGGCGTTCGCCATGTCTCTGCAGGCTTTGTTTTGCTGCAGGGTTATAGCGGAGGAGACGTTTGTTTCAGAGGAGGAGGCAGTCATCGGCGGAGAGGAAAATGAGACCGCAGAGCCGGAGCAGCCACAGCCACAGGCTCTGCCGGGGGAGGATGTTTCCGTGCAGGAAAAGCCGGAGTCCGGTACGGATAAGGAGGCTTCTTTGCGGGAAAAGCCGGAAGAAAAGCAGGAAGTGTCGAAGGAGGAAGAAGAAAAGCAGGGACTTTCGGGAAATTCGGTCAGTAAAAATGAGGTTCCACGGGTATTTAAGGTACCGGAAGAAAAAAGGGCAAAGTTAAACAGGCCGACAGAAAAAACAATCAAAAAAAAGATGAGTGAAGAATACGAATATGAAGAGGAGGTATATGAGGAGACGGAGGAGCCGGCTGTTCCGGAAGGGAATGAAAAGAGGAAGACCACTGTTTGTTTGCTGATTGCGGGCGGAATCTGTATGGCGGCGGGTGTTGCAAGGATTATCTGCCGATTGCTCATTCGTTATGGAAAACTTTAATTGCGTATGCTATAATGCAAGGTAGTTTATGTTTTGAAACAGAGAGGGAGTGCGTGATGTCATCAGGACGGAACAAAGCTTATAACTTCATATGGGTGACGATGCTTGTGCTTTCTTTGGCAGCAGCAGTTATCAAGATTTTTGTTGGATTTGATATTGACGAGGGATATGCAGTCTCAATGCCGTATCGTCTGCTGCAGGGAGACCGGCTGTTTCTGGACATGTGGGAGGTGCATCAGACCTCAGCGTTTCTGCCGGCTTTGTTTCTGGCAGCTTTTCAGAAAATAACGGGTTCGGCGGATGGCTCGGTGCTTTTCCTGAGAATCGTTGCAACACTGATTCACGCAGGTGTTTCGGGAATCCTTTTTGTAAATTTAAGAAGAAAAAATGAGCTGATGTGGGCGACGATGACTGCTCTTTTGTATTTTAATCTTCTGCCTAAATGGCTGATTAGTCTGGATTTTTCACTTCAGCAGGTGTGGGGGATTACGATTCTTCTGCTTTTGCTTGAAAAAGAGGCTGAGACCGGAAAGAAATCGTATGACTTTGTTATCGGAATTGTGCTTGCCATGACGGTGCTTGCTTATCCGGGAATGGTGCTGGCCTATCCGGCACTGCTGCTGAGTCTCGTCATGCTTCACAAAGAAGAAACGGTGAAAGAAACGGTGACAGGATGTCTGCTGCTGACCGGCGGCTGTGCGGTGATGGCACTTGCGTTTCTTATATACGTGCTGTCAGGAATGAGCTTTTCTGAATTTTTAGAAAGCATTCCGATGGTGTTCATGGATGGAACACATCAGTTTACAATGGAGACGAAGCTCATGGCATATGGCAGACAGTGGCTGAATGTTCTTCGGCAGCTCATCATTCTGTCTCTGCCGGGCATTCTCATAACTGCTTTATTTTATGCGTTTTTTGGAAAAAATCAAAAGCACCGGAAAAAGAAAGCAGTGACGATGTTTTTGTTTTGCTTTGTCACGGTGACATCGCTGCTGGTACTTTTGGCAAATGTCATTGGCGTACAGATGGGGCCTTTCCATTTTCAGGTGAGGTATCTGCTGTTTTTCCTTGTCATGCTTGTGTGGTGTCTTGTGCTGCTTCGCAGGGAAGGAAATGAAAAAATCACCTTCTGGTTCTGGGGACCGATGTTTCAGATGCTGGTTGCTTTTGCCGCGATTCTTATTTTTTCCAATGTCGGACCGGATGCGAGCAGTTCTTATCTGAGTGCAGGTCTGGTTGCCGGAGTATTGATTTTAAAGTATGTGACGCAGGAGCTGGGAGAGAAGTGGAACCGGACACTTTATCTGGTGCTGAGCTTTTTTGTACTGAGTCTGGTTTTCTGCAAGGGGTATTATGTCCGTATCACGGAGTATGGCCCGTCCAATCTTCTGGAGCCTCGCAGGCAGGTGGAAACCGGAGCCGTGGCTGGAATTTTTGTAAGCGAGGAGGACTACTCACGCATTACGGCAGATTATGAGACGATTCAGAGGGCAACGGAAGATGCGGACAGGTTTTTGTATCTTGGAACGGAAGGAATTTCTAACCTATATGCGCAGTGCCGGTTTGTGACACCTTCCACAATCAGTACGCCGGCGTTTAATGAGCAATGGGTAACCTATTTTGAAAAATATCCGGAGCATGCACCGGATGTGATTGCGCTGGCGAAAAATACCGTTGATGACAGAGAAAAGTTCTTTGCCGAAAATCCGCTTGGCATTTGGGTTGCGCAGATGTATGATGTGGAGAGGATGGAAGAGACGGAATCTCTTTGTATGATAAAAAAGAAATGACAGAAGAATGAGAGGAAAAATCATGAGCTGGGAAAGCAATGTCAGACGTGTTGTCCCGTATGTACCGGGAGAACAGCCGAACAAAACGAATATGATAAAATTAAATACGAATGAGTGTCCTTATCCGCCGGCAGACGGGGTACGCAAGGCCATGGAAAAATTACACCTTGAGGATTTCAGATTATATCCGGATCCGGAGGCGGGAAGTCTGGTCCATGTGATTGCTGAATATTACGGGCTTTCGGATGAACAGGTGTTTGTCGGGGTCGGCTCGGATGATGTGCTGGCAATTGCCTTTCAGACATTTTTTAATTCACAAAAGCCGATTCTTTTTCCGCAGATTACATATTCCTTCTATGATGTCTGGGCGGATTTATACAGGATTCCGTATAAAGCGGTTCCGTTAAAAGAGGATTTTCATATGAATCCGTCGGATTATCAGGCAGAAAACGGCGGAATTATTTTCCCGAATCCGAATGCGCCGACAGGACTTTTGGAAACCCTTGAGACCGTGGAGGAAATCGTAAAGGCGAATCCGGATGTAGTTGTGATTGTGGACGAGGCATATATTGATTTTGGCGGTAAAAGCGCGCTTGCACTGATTCCGAAATACGAGAATCTGCTTGTGGTTCAGACGTTTTCCAAATCCAGGGCGATGGCGGGTATGCGTATCGGCTTTGCCATGGGAAATCCTAGGCTTATCAAGTATTTAAACGATGTTAAATTTTCAACCAACTCCTATACTATGAACCATCCGTCCCTCGTGCTCGGCGCAGAGTCGGTAAAGGATGATGTTTATTTTAAAGAGATAACAGCCAAAATTATGGCGACGCGTGAACGTGTAAAAAAAGAACTTACTGCGCTCGGATTTGAATTTCCGGATTCCATGAGCAATTTTATATTTGCTAAGCATCCGGCGGTTTCCGGCACACAGCTATATGAGATGCTGCGGGAGAAGAATATTTTTGTCCGTCATTTTAATAATCCGTTGATAGAGGAATATAATAGAATTACAATCGGAACGGATGAGGAAATGGATGTTTTTCTTGCCTGCGTGAAAGAATATTTAAAAGAAAAAGGAGTTTAATGTATGTTACAGAAATATTTATGGGTCTTTTTTGTGTCAATGGTTCCGCTTATTGAGCTTAGAGGTGCAATTCCGATTTCACAGGGGCTTGGACTTCCGCTTTTACAGTCTTATATCGTGGCGGTTCTCGGGAATATGATTCCGGTACCGATTATTTATCTGTTTGCGCGAAAGGTGCTTGAGTGGGGAGCAGATAAGCCGGTCATCGGTAAGTTTTTTTCTTTCTGTCTTGAAAAGGGAAAGAAGGGCGGTGAGAAGCTGCAGGAAACAGCCGGGAGAGGCTTGTTTTGGGCTTTGATGATTTTTGTGGGTATTCCTCTTCCGGGTACGGGAGCATGGACAGGTACACTGGCTGCGAGCATTCTTGATATGGATTTTAAGTCAAGTATTCTGGCAGTTATGCTCGGAGTGCTTCTGGCAGGAGTTATCATGGGAGTGGCATCCGCAGGTGTATTTGGTGCAATTGGCGCAATTTTCTAGGATGAGTCGGTGATGTTATGACACAAGAGTATGAAAGCTATGTAAATTTTGCCCGGGTATATGATGAACTGATGGACAATGTTCCGTATGATGAATGGGCACGGTTTTATATCAGCCAACTAAAGAAAAATGCTGTAGACAGCGGTCTGGTGTGCGAGCTGGGCTGCGGAACCGGAAATATGACGATGCGTCTTTCGGAGGCAGGATATGACATGATAGGAATTGATAATTCCGAGGAAATGCTGCTGATTGCGCGTGAGAAGCTTCACGGGAGTGAAGACATTCAGGATGCGTCGAAGATTTTGTACCTGCTTCAGGACATGCAGGAGTTTGAGTTGTACGGGACGGTGCGGGCCTGTGTCAGTGTGTGTGACTCGGTCAATTATATACTGACGGGGGAGGAGCTTATCGAGGTTTTCCGGCTTGTCAATAATTATCTGGATCCGAAGGGGGTATTTATCTTTGATTTTAATACCACCTACAAATATGAACAGGTTATCGGCGATGCGGTCATTGCGGAGAACCGTGAGGATTGCAGCTTCATATGGGAAAATTTTTATGATGAAGAAGAGCAGATAAACGAATATGACCTGACGATTTTTGTGCGTCAGGAGGATGACAGATACGAAAAATACACTGAGACGCATTTCCAACGGGGGTATACGCTAGCAGGGATGAAGGAAATGCTTGAAAAAGCGGGACTTGAGTTTGTCAGTGCTATCGATATGGATACGCAGGAGCAGCCGGGTGACACGGCGCAGCGGATTTGTGTGGTTGCACGGGAAAACGGGAAATAAAAACAGAAAGAGGAAATGGTTATGTCAGATTATATTGTAAGGGCGATGGCTGCAAACGCGCAGATTCGCGCTTTTGCGATAAATTCAAAGGAAATTGTGGAGACGGCGAGAAAGGCACATGACACATCGCCGGTCGTCACGGCTGCACTCGGAAGACTGCTCAGTGCAGGCGCGATGATGGGAAGTATGTTAAAGTCAGAGAGCGATCTTCTCACATTACAGATTAATGCAGGCGGACCGATTCAGGGACTCACCGTGACGGCAGATGCCAATGCGAACGTCAAGGGATATGCAGTTGTTCCCGACGTGATGCTGCCACCGAACAAAGAGGGCAAGCTGGATGTCGGCGGAGCACTTGGACTCGGAATATTGAATGTAATTAAGGATTTGGGATTAAAGGAGCCGTATTGCGGACAAACTGTACTTCAGACAGGCGAGATTGCAGAGGATTTGACGTATTATTTTGCGACCTCCGAGCAGATACCGTCAGGAGTCGGACTTGGCGTGCTGATGGAAAAAGATAATACCGTAAAGCAGGCGGGAGGTTTCATCGTTCAGCTTATGCCATTTGCGGAGGAAAAGGTGATTGCAAAGCTTGAGGAAAATCTTTCGGGAATCAGCAGCGTGACCTCCATGTTGGATGAAGGAATGACTCCGGAGGAGATTCTTGGAAGACTGCTTGAAGGACTTGACATAGAAATTGTGGATACGATGCCGGCGAAATTTTCATGTAACTGTAACAAGCATCGCATCGAAAAGGCAATTATATCTATCGGCTCGAAGGATATCCGGGAAATGATAGAAGAAGGAAAAGAGATAGAAGTGAATTGTCATTTCTGTAATACCAATTATAAATTTTCAGTGGAGGAATTAAAAGAACTGCTTGCACAGTGTAAGAGATAGGAGGATGAGCCATGCAGCACGGATTCATAAAAGTGGCAGCCGTCACGCCGGAAATTCAGGTGGGAAATCCGTATTACAATGCGGAACAGATTTGCCGGGGAATAGATGAGGCTGAGCAAAAAGGAGCGAAGATTATTGTATTTCCGGAGCTTTGTCTGACCGGATATACCTGTCAGGATTTGTTTTTGCAGGAGGAGCTGTTAAATGCAGCCCTTGCCGGACTCCGGTATATTGTGGAGTACAGCGATGGGATAGATGCAGTTATTTTCGTCGGACTTCCGTTTGCAAAAGGAAATAATCTTTATAATGTGGCTGCGGTTATTAACGGCGGGGAACTGGTTGGACTGGTGCCGAAACGTAATATTCCTTCACATGGTGAGTTTGGAGAAGGACGATGGTTTACAGCTGGAAATGATGTACCGGAAATTATTGAATTTGACGGTTTAGAGGTGCCTTTCGGAACGAATATTTTATTTGAGTCGGATGCAATTACGGGACTTAAAATTGCGGCGGAAATCTGTGAAGACCTCTGGGTGGCACAGTCGCCGTCGGTTTCTCATGCATTGCACGGAGCGAGGGTGATTGTAAATCTTGCAGCCTCCACGGAGGCAGTCGGAAAGGCAGAGTATCGAAGTCTGCTTGTGAAAGCGGCGAGTGCGAAGCAGCTTTGCGGATATGTGCTTGCAGATGCGGGAGAAGGGGAGTCCACGCAGGATTTGGTATTTGCAGGTCACAACCTGATTGCCGAAAACGGAAAAATTCTGGCGCAGTCTTCGCGTTTTGAAAACGGAATACTGCTGGCGGATATAGATATCCATAAAATCAACGCCGAAAGACGAAGAAATACGACAAATCTTCCGACGGATGACGATGGCTATATGACGATTCCAATCGCTCTGATACTTCAGGAGACAAAGCTGGAAAAGACGATTGCAAAATCTCCGTTTGTGCCGGAGGATGAGACGAAGAGACAGAACAGATGCAGTGAAATTTTCATGATGCAGGCATGCGGACTTAAAAAAAGACTGAAGCATATCGGCAGCAATAAGGTGGTAGTCGGTATCTCGGGCGGACTGGATTCTACGCTTGCGATTCTCGTTGTAGCAAAGGCATTTGACCTGCTGTCGATTGACAGAAAGAAAATTGTGGCAGTGACAATGCCGTGTTTCGGAACCACAGACCGAACTTACGATAATGCGTGCACACTTTCAAAAACGCTGGGTGCCACTCTCCTGGAGGTGGACATTAAAAAGGCGGTCAGACAGCATTTTGAAGATATCGGTCAGGACGAAAACACACATGATGTAACGTATGAAAATGCGCAGGCGCGTGAGAGAACCCAGGTGTTGATGGATATCGCCAATCAGCAGGGAGGCATTGTGATTGGAACAGGCGATCTTTCGGAGCTTGTACTCGGCTGGGCTACTTACAACGGAGACCACATGTCCATGTACGGGGTGAACGGTGATGTTCCAAAGACGCTTGTCCGTCATGTTGTCCGTTATTGCGCCGATACTTGCGGGGATGAGGTGCTTTCCCGAGTGCTTTATGACGTGCTGGATACACCGGTCAGTCCGGAGCTTCTTCCGCCTATGGAGGGAAAAATTGCACAGAAGACAGAGGATTTGGTCGGACCTTACGAGCTTCATGATTTCTTCCTGTACTATATGCTGCGCTACGGTTTCGCGCCGGATAAAATATATCGTCTGGCAGTGAATGCCTTCGAGGGAGTATATAAGGAAGAAGTAATACTGAAGTGGCTGAAAACCTGCTATAGAAGATTTTTCGCGCAACAGTTTAAGCGTTCCTGTCTTCCGGACGGTCCGAAGGTGGGAAGCGTCGGTGTTTCGCCGCGAGGAGATTTGCGAATGCCTTCGGATGCATCCGCAAGAATCTGGCTCGAAGCTCTGGAGGATATGTAGAGCGGTTTGTATTAATTGATAATGGTCGTCTCTGCGACATCGGTTGCAGGGGCGGCTTTTTCTATGGTCGTCCGGATGGCTTCCAAAAGAACGCTGCTGGTGTAACGGTTGTCATCGGAAAAGGTGATGTTATCGAGGGACTGGGACTCGTAAATCTGCTCCGTGATGGAGGAGAGCGACGGCTCAATCAGCGGATACATTGTGGTTACGGCCTCGTCAAGCTGCACGAGCCGTATGGAGTTGATGTTGTTTTCGTCAAGAACAATCTCCAAGGTGGCACTGCTTTGACCAAGCAAGAGAGTGGTCGTGTATACTCCGGGGGTGTAAGTCGCTGCATAGGCATTTTCGCCGGAGGAGGCTGTTTTATTGTCGGAGAAAAACATAAGAACGATCAGAACCAGAAATAAAATCCCGAGAAAAAGGAAGATTCCTGTGTAGACCAGCTCTTTCATGTGAAGTACAATGATCTTTGTTTTGGAGTGCATAACCGGCTCCTTATAGAAACATTTGTACAGTATATGAAAAACAGAAAAGGAATATGACGAATTAAATTGCGTGTTTTTTAGTGGCGAAAAACATAGGAAGTGATATAATGAACCTGTATTACGGGCAGAGAAAAGAGGAGGAAGTGCAGATGAAATTTACAAAAATGCATGGATGCGGAAATGATTATGTATATGTGGATGGTGCAAAGGAGCACATTCGCGATAAAGAGAAGCTTGTCATAGCAGCAAGTGACCGCCATTTCGGAATCGGTTCCGATGGTGTGATATTTATCAATCCGTCGGAGACGGCAGATTTTGAGATGGAAATGTACAATGCGGACGGAAGCCGTTCGGAGATGTGCGGAAATGGTATCCGCTGTGTCGGAAAATTTGTTTACGACCATGGTCTGACGGATAAAAATAAAGTGGCCGTGGAGAGCTTCGGAAAGGTGAAGTATCTGGACATGACAGTGGAGAACGGAAAGGTTTCCAAAGTCAGGGTAAATATGGGACAGCCGGAGCTGGAGGCAGAGAAGATTCCGGTGCTCTGTGAAAAGGACAAGGCAATTGATGAGGAAATCATGGTCAATGGTAACAGCTATCATATGACCTGTGTCTCTATGGGGAATCCGCATGCAGTCGTCTTTGTGGATGAAGTGACAGATATGAAGATAGAGGAAATAGGACCGTTTTTTGAGAATCATGAGAGATTCCCGAACCGGACCAATACGGAATTTGTAAAAGTGATTGATGACTCCCATGTGCAGATGCGTGTATGGGAGAGGGGAACCGGAGAAACGCTTGCCTGCGGAACCGGATGCTGTGCGACAGCAGTTGCATGTGTGCTCAGCGGACGGACGGGAAATCATGTGTTTGTCAGAGTTCCGGGCGGAGAAATTGAGATTGAGTGGGACAGGGAGTCCAATATCATTTATATGACCGGACCTGCAGAGACTGTTTACGAGGGTGAATATTTCTGGGAAGAGTAGTTTGTGTCAGAAAGACCATAAAATACGAAACGTGAAGCGTATGTTTTATGTCAGAAAGGAGTAGTTACCGGTGACTGACGTACAGTTTGAAGAATGTATCGGCCGTATGGCACAGGGGGATAAGGAAGGCCTGCGGATGATTTACGAAGAATATATCGGATATATTTATGCTGTCGTTCTGGATGTTCTTAAAAATAAGGAAAATGCAGAGGACATCAGTGCGGACTTTTTTATCAAACTCTGGTCTGTGGCAGCTTCCTATAAACCGGGAAACGGGCATCGCGCTTGGATGGTGAGAATTGCCAGAAACATGTCCATAGACTTTCTGCGCAGGCACAGACGAATGGAGCTGACGGATAAGATGGAGGATGCAGGAGAAACGCCGGAGGGAGATAACTATGGACGCAGCATTTACGGGGCAGATGCCGTAAGCTGCGTGGAAGAGGAAGTGATTTCAGATGTGTCGCTTAAGGAGGCACTTGATATGCTCAATGAGAAAGAGAGGGAGGTAATTAATTTAAAAATTGTTGCAGATATGACATTTAAAGAGATTGCCGAACTTTTAAACACCCCGATGGGGACAATCACATGGAGATATCAGAATGCGATCAAAAAACTTAGGAGATGTGGATATGAGTAAGAATTTTGAGGAAGAGTATAAAGAATATTTAGATGCCCAGGCTCCCGACCTCTGGAAACGTATTGAAGACGGTATAGATGCACAGGAAGTAAAAGCCGGTCGCAAAAAAAAGGCAAAAAGAAAACGTTCGGTCCGCTATCAGAGGTACCGGGTACTGGTTTCTGTGGCAGCAGCCCTGCTTGCACTCCTTATCATAGTGCCGGTATATATGCTCACGAAACCGGCGGGAAAAAGCATGCAGAGTGAGGACAGTGCAAATTCACCGGCTCTTACGGATATTGAGATTCAAAATATAGAGGTTGAGCAAAATGAGACAGCTATGCCTCCGGAATTGGCACAGGTAACGGAAGACAGCGCGTCCCGGCCGGCTGAGATTCCGGTGTCGGAGGAGCAGCCTTCAGAGATGGTTACCGAATTGGTGCCGGTACAGGAGACGACTTCTTATACAGATGAGGGGAAAACAACGGGAGATTTTCCGGATGCAGGCACGGTCGCCGAGGCTCCGGGAGTGGCATCGGAAGGTGAAGAAGGCATTGGCCTTGAGGAGTCCGGCCCGGAGGAGGAAATGCAGGTGACCATCCTCGAAGATGGAATTGTGCAGGAAGACGGAGTGCTGTTTTCGGCAGCAGTTTCCGGAAGTGCATCCTCGGCAACGGTTTCACTGCTTGTCCCGGCGGGAAGCGACATTCAACTCGAAACGGGAAAATCATATACCCTGCTGCTGCAGAGTATGGAAGACGGTATTTATTATCGTGTACTTGCAGCGACGGCAGTTCCATAAAAGACAGGTCCCTGTATGCAGAAAAAAACATCTGCGTGCAGGGACTTTTTGCGTGTGAAAATAGTGCCCAAATTTTTTGATTTTTTTCACCGAAAATCGTGCGAAATGTCTTGGCTGTTTTCCTTGAAAAACGAAAAAAAATGTAATATCATTAAAATGTATTGTTTTTTAGAAAGGGAGAGCTTTAGATGACAGACAATTATGTGGAACTTCTGATAAAAAGAAAGACATCTCCGATGGTAAAGGCCCTGCATTTTTCGGGTATTCTCATGGGAGTTTTCCAGTTGCTGCTTATGGTATTGTCGCATGCCTGGTTTTTTGTTTTCTCGGGAGCTTTTTTTATTGGACTGGCTTATCTGATTGCTTATGTGGGAAATATAGAATATGAGTACCTGTACCTCGACAAACAGTTTAGCATAGACAAAATATACAACCGTAAGAAGAGGAAAAAAGCAGCAGAATACGATTTACAGACACAGCTTGAGGTTCTGGCACCGACAGGATCCTGTTATCTGCAGGATGTGAAGGGCAAGGTGAGCTGCGTTAAGAATTATACCTCGGGAAAAGCGGATGCATGTACATATGAGATGGTGGTGCATGAAGGAAAGGAGCTTTGGCTTATCAAAATTGAAATGACGGATGAACTGTGGGAACAGCTCTATATGACAGCTCCGCGAAAGGTGTACAAGAATTGATATAAGAATTGACGGAATCGGAGAAGTCTGATAAACTTCCCGATAAGTTAAGATAGAAAAAGCAGACAAAAATGTAGATGAGACGGAGGAAAAGAAGATGGGTCAGATTATTGGTGAAGGCATTACATTTGATGACGTGCTGTTGGTTCCAGCTTATTCGCAGGTTATCCCGAATCAGGTGGATTTACGCACGAATTTGACAAAAAAGATCAAATTAAACATCCCTATGATGAGTGCCGGCATGGACACAGTAACAGAGCACAGAATGGCAATCGCTATGGCAAGACAGGGTGGTATCGGTATTATTCACAAGAATATGTCGATTGAAGCACAGGCAGAAGAGGTAGATAAGGTGAAACGTTCTGAAAACGGAGTTATTACAGATCCATTTTCACTCACACCGGATCACACACTGAAGGATGCGGATGACCTGATGGCAAAATTCCGTATTTCCGGAGTTCCGATTACAGAAGGACGCAAGCTTGTCGGAATTATCACGAACCGCGACCTGAAGTTTGAGACGGATTTTTCAAGACCGATTAAGGAGTGTATGACCTCGGAAGGGCTTGTGACAGCAAGGGAAGGCATCACCTTAGAGGATGCAAAGAAGATTCTTGCAAAGGCCAGAAAAGAAAAGCTTCCGATTGTAGATGAAGATTTCAATTTAAAAGGACTTATCACAATTAAAGATATTGAAAAACAGATTAAATATCCGCTTTCTGCCAAGGATGAGCAGGGCAGACTCCTTTGCGGCGCGGCTGTCGGCATTACGGCAAATGTACTTGACCGCGTAAAGGCTTTGGTTGAGGCTAAGGTGGATGTGATTGTTCTTGACTCTGCGCACGGACATTCTGAAAATGTGCTCCGCTGTGTGCGCATGATTAAAGAAGCATATCCGGATCTTCAGATAATTGCAGGTAATGTTGCAACGGCAGAGGGTACGAAGGCATTGATTGAGGCAGGAGCAGATGCGGTTAAGGTAGGTATCGGACCTGGTTCTATCTGTACAACACGTATCGTTGCAGGTATCGGTGTTCCGCAGATTTCAGCAATCATGGATGCTTATTCCGTAGCAAAAGAATACGGAGTTCCGATTATTGCAGACGGCGGTATTAAGTTCTCCGGTGATATGACGAAGGCAATTGCAGCCGGCGGAAGTGTCTGCATGATGGGAAGTATTTTTGCAGGATGTGATGAAGCTCCGGGTACATTTGAATTATTCCAGGGACGTAAATACAAAGTGTACAGAGGTATGGGCTCTATAGCTGCAATGGAAAACGGAAGCAAGGACCGTTACTTCCAGTCAGATGCCAAGAAGCTTGTTCCGGAAGGCGTGGAAGGCCGTGTTGCATACAAGGGTACGGTGGAAGATACAGTATTCCAGCTTGTGGGCGGTATCCGTTCCGGTATGGGATATTGCGGAACATCGACGATTCCGGATTTGCAGGAAACAGGCAGATTTGTCAAGATTTCGGCTGCATCCCTGAAGGAAAGTCATCCGCATGATATTCACATTACAAAAGAAGCACCGAACTATAGCGTGGAGTCATAAAACAGATGTAAGGCGGTAGTCAACATTGATATGTGAAATGATGGACAACGAAAACATCCGGAAAATGCAGGATGGATTTGCCGGGCTGGCTAATATCTTGATTTACTGTGTGGATTGCGAAGATAAAAGATTGACACATGTGTCAGGAAACGCTTCCGATGCAGAAAAGATGACGCAGCTTATCGGCAGACAACAATTAATCAGAATGTATGACCGCATATGCGCCTCCGAGATGGAAGATCAGATTGTTGAGGATACGAAGTATTCTAACGTGAAGATTGCAGCGGTTGCGGTAAGAGCAGAGAGCAAGCCAATGTTATGTTGGCTTGCTTGTTGTGTTTTAGATACAGAGCATCGGGATAAGAGCGGCAACATTGCAACAGGATTCATAAATGTGACGACTGAGAAGGCGTTTTATGAAGCACTGGATCTTATGCGTATGTGGATGTCCGAGATGACGGAAGCAGTTTGTGAGCGCAAGAAGGCAGAAGAGAGAAGTCTTCGCAGCAGCTACGCCGAGACGGAAATGGGACAGAGCGTGAAACGCGCGGAAGCTATGACAAATATCGTCCGGCTTCTTGTCGGGAATGCTCCGTTTGAGGAACTGGCACAAAATGCACTGGAAGCGGCGCAGGATTATCTGGAGGTTGAGACGATACAGCTTCTTCGTCTCTCAAGGGATGAAAAGATGGCGGATGCCATTGCAGGATGTACAGCGGGAGAAGGAACGGAGCTGCTGTCCGGGCATCAGGAACCCCGTCCGCCGGTGATAGAAAATGAAAAAAACATGGTGGTTTCTCCGGGAATGACGGTCAGCTCCCGGCTTGAAGTATACATGAAGGAAAAAGGTATCCGTTCATTTATTTCTATCCCGATTTTTATTCGCGGGGAAATAGGAATGTATCTCTTCCTTGGAGACAGATCCGGAGACAGGACGTGGAAAACGGAAGAAGTACGCTTTGTGAGTGACGTGGCGAAAATTTTGCAGAGTATTCTGGAGAGCAGAATTGCACGTAATTCCATGGCAAGCTCATATAAAACACTGACAGAAATCCTGAACATGGTGGGAAGCTGTGTATATGTGAGAGATATAGAGACAAATGAAGTACTTTTTGTCAATGAACTTTTAAAACAGAATTTTGAGCAGGAGCTGAAAAATGGAACGCTCAACAATCTGCTCGATGAAGCAAGACCTCTCGGAGTTCGGGAGGGATTTTATGAATTACAGCATATGGCGCGCAAACGCTGGTATGATATGCATTACAGATATATTGACTGGGTGGACGGAAGAAAAGTGGCTTTCTGCGCACTTTATGACATTACGGACAAGAAGCTGTATCAGAGAAAAATTGAACAGCAGGCATATACGGATTTCTTGACAGGACTTTATAACCGGATGTGCTGCGAGAGAGATCTCGCAATGCAGATTGAGCACGCAAGACAGGAAAATCGCTCCGGCGGACTTCTGTATCTGGATCTTGATGATTTTAAACACATCAATGACGGACTCGGACATCAGTACGGAGATGTGCTGCTGAAATCTATTTCGGGCAGTCTGCGTAGAATAGAGGGGATTCAGAATACATGCTATCGTATGGGCGGAGATGAATTTGTTATCATTGTTCCGCCGGAAAGCTTTGACCGGTTTGATGAGATTATCGAAGAAATCAAAGAGATTTTTGCAAAGCCTTGGTTTTTGAAGGATGCGGATTATTACTGTACGATGAGTATGGGAATCTGTCATTTTCCGGAAAACGGCGAGGATGTGCAGAACCTTATAAAGAAGGCTGATATTGCCATGTACGAAGCAAAAAAGACCGGAAAGAACCGTGTGGCAAAGTATTCGGACAGCATAAGCTCTACGTCCGGAAAGCGTCTTGACATGGAGAAAAACATGAGAGATGCGACATCTAACGGTTACAAGGAGTTTGAGGTATATTACCAGCCGATTATTGACATACAAAAGCCGGGCACGCCATGTACGGGAGCAGAGGCACTGGTACGTTGGAATTCCTCGTCCTTTGGTTTTATCCCGCCATCTGATTTTATTCCGCTTGCTGAGTATCTCGGATTGATTAATCCGATAGGAAATCATGTGATGCGCGAGGCATGTAAGGCTTGCAGATACTGGAATGACAACGGTCATCCGGAATATAAGGTAAATGTGAATCTCTCTGTCGTGCAGCTTTTGCAGACAGATATTGTGGATATTGTGAAACGCACATTGGAAGAAACCGGAATTAATCCGCGAAATCTCACGCTTGAGGTAACGGAGAGTCTGGCGATTAACGATATGGAGCGTATGAAAGAAATTCTTAACAGCATTCGAGGGCTCGGTGTAAGGATTGCCCTGGATGATTTTGGAACCGGCTATTCATCACTGAATCATATCAGGGAGATTCCGCTGGATGTAATCAAGGTGGATCAGAGCTTTGTCGCGGAGCTTGCGGAGGATTCTTATTCGCAGTCCTTTATAAAGATGGTTGCAGAGCTTGCCGGAGCCATCGGTGTGAGCATCTGCATCGAAGGAATTGAAACACGTGAGCAGTACAAGGTGCTTGAGGGAATGCAGGTACGCCTGGTACAGGGCTATTATTTTGACAGACCTATGCCGAGAGACCGCTTTGAAGAAAAATATCTGCACGGAGCATCGCGACAGGATTAGGAGGCGAAGGGGAAAGTTATGGAGGATAGAGAGTTAAGAGAACGTCTTAGCAGGATTGAAAGCTGTCTCGGACTGGATCCGTATGAGAGGGATGCTTTGGCGAAGAAAGAGGTTATTCCGGAAAAAGAGGAAAAACAGCCGGAACCGGTAAAGGTGAAGACGGACAGAATTGGCGAGCTTTTGACCTTCATTGAGGAAAAGAAAAAGGAAGTCAAAGAAGAAGCTTTTCTGGCATATTTGAAAAAGATGGAAGAAGTGCTTTGCCGGGAACAGGTCAGGATTGATGACCTGGCCGCGAACCTTATGAAAAATTATGACGTATATCTGGAGAGGCAGAACGTTAAAGAGCAGCCGGAGAAGGCAGTGCAGCCGGAACCGGAACCGGCCGTGGAAGTAATTCCTGTCATTGCCCCGAAAGAGACGAAAAAGACGGACGTGGAATTTGGAATCGGAGCTGCGGTTCTGAGTGTGGTTGGAGCACTTTTTATTATTGCTGCACTGGTTATTTTCGCGCTTAATTTTATGGACAACCTTCAGCAGGGGATTTTTTACTATGTGCTGGCAGGTGTTGTGATTGCTTTTTCGGAGCTTAGACTCAGAAAGCATTTGGAGCGTTTTTCACAGGCGGTGACCGGAATCGGCGTATGTGTCCTGTACACGGCGACGATTTTAAATTATCTGTATCTGCACACGATGAATTCGCCGGTGGCTTTGGCGGCTACGATTGCAGTTTCGGTATTCGCACTGCTGCTCAGCAGAAAACGAGAGTCGGCATCTCTGCGTATCATCGGTATTCTTGGATGTTATATTTCACTGATGCCTCTGGATGAATTTGAGAGCAGAATGGAATTTGTCATTCCGTGTGTAATTCTGTGCATCGTCAATGTGATTTATCTGTTATTGCCTGTCAGCGAAAAAAATGCAGCTGTACGCAATGTACATTCGGCGGCAAATGTTGTGGCAGCAGGGTATCTGACAGTAACAGCATGGATGTCAGGGCTCCCGGCGGTCTGGATGTTTGCATTACCGGCAGCGATGATTCTGATTCAGTATTTTATATATTACGGAACAGGGATGCAAAAAAGCCGGAGTATTTTTTACATAACCGGGCAGATTCTTCTTCATGCCATGGCTGCTTTTGTGATGTGTGACGAGAAATTTTATATTCCTGTGACACTTGTCCTTGCGCTGATTGAAGGATTGGGTATCCGCCTGTGCCGTGATAAGAGTATCCGCTGGGCTGGACTGCATTGCTTTGCCGTTTATTATGTGATTGTGTGTACTTCTCTGCCTATGAGGGAGTATCTGGTTGGCGTGGCTGTGCTCTATGCACTTTACAGAGTGCTTTCATATGTTTGGAATGAACAGTTAAGGACAGCGGGATTTATTATTTCAGTTTTTTCGGCATGTGTATTTCTTGCCAATATGGGCTCATCTTCCAACATGCAATATGTGCTTCTGGCGGTGATGGTTCTTTCGGTTGCAGCAATTAAACATGACAAAGTCTTTCATGAGATTTGTCTGATGACTGTGCTTTGGTTTTTTGGGCTTTTCGGATTTGATACACTGGAAATAGCCCTTCCGCTTTCGGTCATCTTTTTGCTTGCGTGCGTGATTCTTTTTACAAGAGTTGAAGGATATAAAAGTACCAAGGTACAAATATTAACGGGCTTTGCGTGGACATATAATGCGATTAGTCTTTTTGCAAGTCTGTTTGAGATAAGCAGCCCCGGACGGATATCCATGACGGTTTTTCTGGTGGCGGAATCGCTCCTGCTTGTGCTGCTGATTTCAAAGGCATGCGGAACAGGGGAGGAAAAGGTTGTGAGAGGACGAGCCCACGCGCTTGCATTCTTCTTTACCTATATGGTTTTTGCGTACCATATTGAACTTCCGATAGCAGTCAGTATTTTGCTGATGGTGATTGCAGTTGCCTGTGTCGGTGCGGGTTTTGTATTAAAGATTAAGAGCCTGCGCATCTATGGTCTTTGTCTGTCACTGTTTGTATGCGGAAAGCTTCTGCTTGTGGATTTTGCAGATGCGCAGTCGGCTGACCGGGTAATTTCCTTCTTTGTGGTGGGAGTTATCGCTCTGGCAATTTCTTATTTGTACATGAGAATCGAAAGAAGTCTGACAGAAAAAGAAAATCTTTAACTTCTGTGCAGGTTGTGTTATGATTAAGGATGGAAATTTAAAGAATATAAAGAGGTTTTAAGTTATGGAAAACAAAGAGATACTGGAAAATGCAGAACAGAAGGAAGTTGTTTCCAGAAATTTTATTGAACAGGAAATCGACAAGGATCTTGCCGAAGGTGTTTATGATACAGTACACACAAGATTTCCGCCGGAACCGAACGGATATCTTCATATCGGACATGCAAAGAGTATTCTTTTGAATTACGGTCTTGCACAGCAGTACGGCGGTAAGTTTAATATGCGTTTTGACGATACGAATCCGACCAAGGAAAAGATTGAATTCGTGGAATCCATCAAGGCAGATATTCAGTGGCTCGGTGCAGACTGGGAAGACCGTCTGTTTTTTGCATCCGATTATTTTGATCAGATGTACGAAGGTGCGGTAAAACTGATTAAAAAAGGAAAGGCCTATGTGTCCGATCTCTCACCGGAGCAGATTCGCGAGTACAGAGGTACACTCAAGGAGCCGGGAAAGAAGGATCCGTACAGCGACCGCAGCATTGAAGAAAATTTGGAATTGTTTGAAAATATGAAAAACGGTATGTATGAGGACGGAAGTAAGGTGCTTCGTGCAAAGATTGATATGTCTTCACCGAATATCAATATGAGAGATCCGATTATCTACCGTGTAGCTCATATGACACATCACAATACGGGAGACAAATGGTGCATTTATCCGATGTACGATTTTGCACATCCGATTGAGGATGCAATCGAGGGCATTACGCATTCCATCTGTACGTTGGAGTTTGAGGATCACAGACCTCTGTATGACTGGGTTGTCAGAGAACTGGAATATCCGAATCCGCCGAGACAGATTGAGTTTGCCAAGATGTATCTGACCAATGTGGTGACAGGTAAGAGATATATCAAAAAGCTTGTTGAGGATAAGATTGTAGATGGATGGGATGATCCGCGTCTGGTTTCCATCGCTGCACTCCGCAGAAGAGGCTTTACACCGGAGTCTATCAAGCGTTTTGTGGAGCTTTGTGGTGTTTC
This sequence comes from uncultured Kineothrix sp., assembly GCA_964519385.1. Taxonomy (GTDB): domain Bacteria; phylum Bacillota; class Clostridia; order Lachnospirales; family Lachnospiraceae; genus SVFI01. The sequence goes on along the minus strand of CAZFLR010000001.1, from coordinate 16,395 downwards.
AAAGGCTAATTCCTCTGCAGAGTATGCAATGCTTGAGTATTGTGTACGGGAGGACCTTAAGCTGAAAAAGTCCCGTATGATGGCGGTTCTTGACCCGATTAAATTAGTGATTGATAACTATCCGGAAGACCGGACGGAGATGCTTGAAGCAGCCAATAATATGGAAAATCCGGAGCTTGGCACGCATCAGGTTCCGTTTGAAAGAGAATTATATATTGAGCGTGAGGATTTCATGGAGGAGCCGCCGAAGAAATATTTCCGTCTGTTCCCGGGAAATGAGGTGCGCCTCATGCATGCATATTTTGTGAAGTGTACAGGATTTGAAAAAGATGAAAACGGAAATGTCACAGTGGTTCACTGTACCTATGACCCTGCAACAAAAGCAGGCTCCGGCTTCTCAGAGCGCAAGGTAAAAGGAACCATTCACTGGGTACCGGTTTCACAGGCTGTGAAGGCGACGGTTCGTCTGTATGAGAATCTGATTGATGAGGAAAAAGGAGTTTACAATGAGGACGGAAGTCTGAATTTAAATCCGAATTCTCTGCAGGTGCTGGAGAATTGTTATATAGAACCGGCGATTGCCGGAGCGGAAGCATTTGACAGCTTCCAGTTTGTCAGAAACGGATTTTTTGCGGTGGATTATAAGGACTCAAAAGAGGATGCGCTTGTGTTTAACCGCATTGTTTCTCTGAAGAGCTCTTTTAAACTTCCGAAATAGAAAAAAAGTAACAGTAACAGGAGGTTTTCGATATGGGTTTATTGTCCGGACTCAGTGCCTTAGGTCTCGGCAATCTTGAGAATGCAGTTTTATACGAAAACGGGGAAAAGAAGGATAGCGATAAAGAAACGACAAAGATTCAGCCGCCGAGCGAAGCGGATATGCTTTTTGATAAGACCTATCTTTGTCCGGTGTGTGACCGGGAGTTTAAGGCTAGGACGATTCGTGCAGGAAAAATCCGTATGCTCGGGACCGATATGGATTTAAGGCCGAAATATGAAAACATCGATATGATGAAATATGAGACGATTGTTTGTCCGTATTGCGGATATGCAGCTCTTAGCCGGTATTTCAAATATATGACTTCCATGCAGCTTAAGCTGATTCGCGAGGGCATCTGTGCCAATTATCATCCGCATCCTTTTGAAGGTGATATCTACACATATGAAGAGGCTCTGGAGAGATATAAGCTTACCCTTGCCAATGCAATTGTAAAGAAGGCAAAAGCGAGTGAAAAAGCATATATCTGCCTGAAGACAGGCTGGCTGATGCGCGGAATGGCAGAAGCATTGGATATGGATGCTCCGGATTATAAGGTGAAAAAGAATGCGTATTTCAAAATGGAAACGGAATATCTGCAGAATGCACTGGAAGGTTTTCTGAGTGCACGCGAGACGGAAGGGTTTCCTATGTGCGGAATGGATGAGATTACGGTGGATTATCTGATTGCCACTCTTGCCATGGAATGCGGACAGTATGAGCTTTCGCTCAAAATTCTCGGAAATGTGATTACCTCGAAGGATTCTAACGAGCGTGTAAAAAACAGGGCAAGGGATGTCAGAGATGCTCTGAAGGAAAGAATCAAAGCGCAAAAAGCGTAAGTGAAAAATAGTAAAAAATGGGAAGCAGCGTGTGCTGCTTCCTTTTTAATTACGGATAAGTTCTAAATAATAGCCTGTCTTCGTTGCCGTGATGTAAGGATAAATCCAAAGCATTCCGATGCCAAAGGTAAGGACGGATAAAAGATAAATGCCGATAAAGCTTACCATCAGATAAAAGTAACTTCCCCTGTGACCGTGCATCATGGATTTGCTCTCGGACAACAGCTCCCGTGCAGAAAGCTCCGGGCGGTCTGTGAGAAGATAGAAAACCTGTGAATAATCAATCCGGACAAGTGTGATACCGACTATCATGAAGACAGCACCTGCGCCGACGAGCAGTGCAAAGTAATAATTGCCGGTCGCCAGCATAATAAGAAACGCAATGGCGCACGGAACTGCGTAGAGCAGCGATTTCACATATATGATAAGAGAGGAGAGAATCGCTTTGTCTGCGCAGGAGCGGAAGGCAACCCAAAGGTTATTCAATCCGAATTCATGCCCGCGACACATATTAAGATACATATAATCATGTCCGGTGATAATTACCGAGGCCAGCAGACTGACAATAAAATACGCCAGATAATATAAAAGTAGTCCCGTGGTAGTCTGGGTATTCACCTGAAGCTTAAGAAGTGTCGGGATGCTGGTTATTATAAGTTCCGTAAGGACATAGGCATAAATGGCTGTCTTATATTTTCCTAAAAGAATTTCACGTGCATCTGCCTTGAGGGCAGAGGATGATTTTAATAGTTTCATTCTGGTAACTCCGATATATTTTTTATATGGCAGCATCAAAGTTCATTCCGGCAACGAGGGACTCCTCTGCCTTTTTGAGTGACTTCCGGTATGGATTTTCTTCGTTGAAATAGCTGATTCTGGTCAGTGTTTCTCCGCCGGCAACATAGGACCTGCCACACTCAGGACATATGGCGGTTTTCAGACGTACACTTGCCTGAAGAACTTTTCCGTCTCCCTGTTCCGCTTTTTTGAAAGCGTTGGAAACATGCTCCTGTTCGTGTGCACGCACAGCAGCGGGGACGGCGTTTGGAGAAATGTGTGAGGCGGCCTTGAAGGATACCATCTCATCAGAGCCGTCCTGGTACTTCCTCTCCTTGCAGGTCTGACACTCCTCCGGAGAGGAGGTGCGGCCGATGCTTTGCGCTGACTGCCCATTCGTATCTGCCCGGTATGCGGTTGAAACAGGATAGTACTTATTCAAACCATAGGAAGCGGTGTAACTGCTAATTCCCTGCATTGTGTGATTCACCTTCTTTAGTGGACGGATAAACATTTTCCATTGCTTCATCAAAGGTTATTCCGTACATGGATTCATAGGTTGTGTTGAGCATTTCACGGTACTGCGTGTTGTGGAACACGAGGTATACCATGGAGGATGTAATGATGACGGAGAGAACCATTGCAGCAACGGAGGCTGTAATCCCTGATTTTGCTAAAAAGTGCATCTTCGGATGATTTCCTTTGGAAAGGATGGCAAACAGGATACTGAGTCCGCCGGCGATGCATGCGACAAAAATGAACGTACACGAGGTAAAAGCCAGTATTCCCATTACAAGCGAAAGCATCATAAAAGCATTGTTTTTTATCGGACGTTCTATGTTGTTTGAAGAAGCAGTTATATCCGTGTACTCCCGGAAATCCTGCTGCTCTGAATTCTGTTCCATATAATAACTCCTTTGTCTGTGTTATTTCATCATAGCACGAAATAATGATTGAATAAACCCTTTTTTTTGATTATACTTGAGGAAGATATGCTGATTGTCAGCAGGAAAAATAAGGAGAGTTGTACATGGACATCAATGAAAAACTGGCTAAGGAATTAAATATAAGAAAAGAACAGGTGGAAGCAACGGTTAAGCTGATTGACGAAGGGAATACCATTCCGTTTATTGCCCGTTATCGTAAAGAGGTAACGGGGGCACTTAACGATGAGATTCTCCGAAATCTCTATGAACGCCTGAATTATCTCCGTAATCTGGAGGATAAAAAGGAAAGCGTGCTTTCTTCGATTGAAGAACAGGGAAAGCTGACGGAGGAATTGAGAGAAAAAATCCTGGCTGCGGAGACACTTGTGGTGGTAGAGGACCTTTACCGCCCGTATAAACAGAAGAGAAAAACGCGCGCTTCGGTTGCAAGGGAAAAGGGACTTGAACCACTGGCAGAACTGATTCTTGCACAGGAAATTGAGACACCGCTGGCAGACGAGGCTGAGAAATATATCGATGAAGAGAAGGGAATAGCATCTGCGAAAGAGGCATTGGACGGTGCAAAGGATATTATTGCGGAGAAAATTTCCGATGAAGCGGATTATCGAATTTATATACGAAAGCTTACCTTTGAAGAGGGAAAAATAACCAGTACGGCAAAAGATGCCGGAGAACAGAGCGTGTACGAAATGTATTATGAGTATGAAGAACCGGTGAAAAAAGTAGTCGGTCACAGAACGCTCGCTTTGAACCGCGGTGAAAAAGAGAAGATGCTTGTGGTTAAGGTTGAAGCACCTGTAGAACGTATTCTCGGCTATCTTGAGAAACAGATTATTAAGAAGGAAAATAAAGAAACGACTCCTGTTCTCAGGGAGACAATCGCAGACAGCTATGCCCGCCTGATTGCACCTGCTATTGAACGTGAAATCAGAAATGAACTTACAGAGAAGGCAGAGGATGGGGCGATTACGGTATTCGGCAAAAATTTAGAACAGCTTCTTCTGCAGCCGCCAATCGCCGGACGTGTCGTGCTTGGCTGGGATCCGGCTTTCAGAACAGGCTGTAAGCTGGCAGTCGTTGATCCGACGGGAAAAGTCCTTGACACAACCGTCATTTTCCCGACGGAGCCACAGAACAGAGTAAAAGAGTCAAAGGAAATCCTTAAAAGGCTTATCAAAAAGTATAATGTGACATTGATTTCAGTCGGAAACGGAACTGCGTCCCGCGAATCGGAGCAGGTGATTGTGGAATTATTAAAAGAATTGGATACCAAGGTGGAATATGTGATTGTAAATGAGGCAGGTGCTTCTGTGTATTCGGCATCCAAGCTTGCAACAGAAGAGTTTCCGGAGTTTGATGTGGGACAGCGCAGCGCGGCTTCGATTGCCCGCCGCCTGCAGGATCCGCTTGCTGAGCTTGTCAAGATTGATCCGCAATCCATCGGTGTAGGACAGTATCAGCATGATATGAATCAGAAAAAGCTCGGAGAGGCCTTAGAGGGCGTTGTGGAAGACTGTGTAAATAAGGTCGGTGTAGATTTAAATACGGCATCTGCATCCCTTCTTGAGCATATTTCCGGAATCTCAAAGGTCATTGCAAAGAATATTGTTGATTATCGGGAGACGAACGGCCGTTTCACAAACCGCCGCCAGCTTTTGAAGGTGGCAAAGCTTGGACCGAAGGCATATGAACAGTGTGCAGGCTTTATGCGCATTACGGATGGTGACAATCCGCTTGACGCGACAAGTGTTCACCCGGAATCCTATGATGCGGTAGAAAAGCTTTTGGATATGACAGGGCTTACTATGGAGGATGTACGCCTTGCACAGAAAAAGGAGGCCGAAGAAAGACTGAAAGCAAAGAAAACTCCGGCAGCTTCAGGAAAGAAGCCGGTCAAAAAAGAAAAACAGGTAATTGTACGGAATACAGGTACGGCGATGGGAAAAGCACTTGCGCAGGCTATGGGAGGTGTAAGTCTTACAGCCGGGGAAGCATCTGCGGCTCCTTCCGGCAATCCGTCAGCGAAAGGAACAGTCTCAGAAGGGGTTTCAAGCCTCGAAAGAAAAATTAAAGACAAGAAAAAGATGGCAGAAAGTCTCGGCATTGGTGAGATGACACTGACAGATATTCTGAAAGAACTTGAAAAACCGGCACGTGATCCCCGCGATGATATGCCGACACCGATTCTCCGCAGTGATGTGCTTGATTTGAAGGATCTCAAGCCGGGAATGGTGCTGAAGGGAACAGTCCGCAATGTTATTGACTTTGGTGCTTTTGTGGATATCGGCGTTCATCAGGACGGACTTGTGCATATTTCACAGATGACGGACCGCTTTATCAAGCATCCGCTGGAAGCAGTCAGCGTGGGAGATATTGTGGAGGTTCAGGTTATGTCAGTGGATATTCCGAAGAAGCGTATCCAGCTTACGATGAAAATAGGAAAATAATCAGATGCCTGATTGGCTGTTGCTTTCTGTTATGAACAGTAGTATAATCACAAAATGTAAATATAATGTTATGTTCTTCGGGGTTGGGTGCGATTCCCTACCGGTGGTAATGCATGAAGGAGAAGCCTGATATGACAAGTCCACGACCCGGCTGCTTGACGGCCGGCTGATCCGGTGTGATTCCGGAACCGACAGTAAAGTCTGGATGAAAGAAGACAGAAAAGACCGACGGTTTTCCTGTGGTGTGAAACAGATATCAGGGTACCCGACGGAAACCATCATGACATGCTGCGCCCCGAACCTTATGGTTCGGGGCTTTTTGCATCTTTTCGTTAGAACAGAGTAAAAGATAAAGGAGAGAAAACTATGAAAACAAACAGAAACAAAACCTACAAAATTGCAATGATCGGTATGTTGTCCGCCATAGCGTTTGTGCTGGAGGCACTGAATTTCTCGATACCGGTTATGCCCTCGTTTATCAAGCTGGACTTTTCGGAGCTGCCGGCACTGATCGGCTCCTTTGCGATGGGACCGCTGTCGGGGATACTGATTTGTCTGATTAAAAATCTGTTTAACCTGCTTCACACAACCACAGGCGGTGTCGGGGAGTTGAGTAACTTTCTGCTGGGGGCGGTGTTTGTCGGAACGGCCGGTATTTTTTATAAGATAAAAAAAGGAAAGAAGGCTGCACTTCTGGGAGCCTTTGCGGGCGCGGTCGCCATGGCACTGTTTTGCATTGCCTCCAACTATTTTCTGGTGTATCCGTTTTATATGAATGTTATGGGAATGCCGGAGCAGGTTATTCTCGGAATGTATCAGGCAATCAATCCAAAGATTGACAGTATACTTGAAGCACTGATTTACTTTAATTTTCCTTTCACCTTCTGCAAGGCTATGATTAGTGTTGTCATTACATTTCTTATATATAAGAGGATATCTCCGGTGATTAAAGGAAACTTTTTAAATAAATCTTAAAAAAAATTTTTGGTTTTTTGCGTTGACAAAATAAGTTTGTTGTATTATTGTGTTATTGTATTAAACAAGTAGTACAACAAACTTTTTTATTGAAGATGAAAGGGGATATTATGAGTGCTTTGGTAGAAATTCGGGATATGAGCAAGGTATATAATCCCGGGGAAAATGAAGTGAGGGCTCTTGACCATGTGAATCTGACAATACAAAGAGGGGAATTTGTTGCCATTATCGGTCAGTCGGGTTCCGGCAAATCAACACTTATGAACATGATTGGCTGTCTGGACGTTCCGACGGAGGGAACCTACATATTAAATGGTCAGGATGTATCAAGGCTAAAGGATGATGAGCTTTCGGATATCCGAAACAGGGAAATCGGATTTATTTTTCAGGGCTTTAATCTGATTCCGAATCTGACCGCACGGGAAAATGTTGAACTTCCGCTCATATACAGGGGCGTTGCACAGAAGGAAAGGCACGAGCTGTCGGAGAAAGCACTGACAACCGTGGGATTGGGACATCGCATGACACACAGACCTTCGCAGATGTCAGGAGGACAGCAACAGAGAGTTGCGATTGCGCGGGCGATTGCACAGGCTCCGCCCGTGATACTGGCGGATGAGCCGACAGGTAACCTGGATTCCGCGTCAAGCAAAGAAATTATCAGTGTGCTGAAAGCACTGCATGAAGAAGGAAGAACTGTTATTTTGATTACACATGACAATGACATTGCAGCGCAGGCAAAGCGTGTGATTCGCATCATGGACGGAAAAATAGAAAGGGACTATGAAAATGGAAGAGAATAAAACAGTAGCGGATTCAAAAAAGAAAAAAATCAAACCATGGATGATTTTCACGGCGGCAGCAGTTGTTTTGTTTGTGGTGCTTGGAGTTGTGATGGTAGTAAAGATGTCCGAGGCAATGACTGGAATCGGGACACCGGTAGAGGTAACAGAAGCATGGAAAGGAAGCATTGCACAGACGGTGGACGGTTCGGGCACCGTTTCTTCTGAGGAGACAAAAGTATATTTTGCGGATGTGTCTGCCGAGATTGAAAGTCTTTCGACCGCATCAGGAGAATATGTGAAAAAGGGGGAGGTTCTGCTGGCCTACAATACGAAAAACCTCGAGGAACAGATGAAACAGGCAGAGCTTGAAGCGAAAATCAGTACATACGGTGCAGATGCGGTAATAGCAGGAATTGATGATGCGCAGAAAAAGGCAGCAGATGCCTCTGCGAATTACGAGGATGCCAAGAAATATATAGCACATTATACGGAATGTGTCGGTAAGATAAGCAGTCAGCTCAATGAGGCTTCAGAACTTGCGGGAAAACAGGCAGAGCTGGAAAAGCAGGTGACAGCTTATACAGAAACGCTCAATGCAGAGCCTGGGAATAAAAAAGCTGCAAAGGCTTTAAAAGAAGCACAAAAAGAATATGAAAGAGTGACAAAGAAGCTGGAAAGCTACAATATAAAAGCTCTTGAGGATTCGCTTGCAAGCTGCAGCGGTGATTTGGCGGAGTATAAAGCTCTGCTGAAGGAGTATGAAATGACGAAAGAGACCGATCCGGCAGCTTCCTTAAGCAAAGCGCAGCAGGCGGCTGTGAAAGAGTCTGCCCGCTTTTCCGAGAAAAGTGCAAAAGACAGATTTGATGCTGCGGGCGAGGGCGTGAAGGCAGAGTTCGACGGAGTAGTGAGCAATGTAATGGCTGTTCAGGGACAGACGGTGACAGAGGGCATGGAACTGTTTACGGTTCACAATACAGGTAAGCTCAAGGTAACGCTCACGGTGACCAAGTATGATGTACAAAAGCTTGCTGAGGGACAGAAAGCGGAGATTACAATCAATGGAAAGGTCTATACGGGAAGCGTGAGCAGGGTCAGCCGTATTGCGACAGCAAACGATTCCGGAGCTGCGGTTGTTGAGGCGGATGTTCATATTGATAATCCGGATGCGTCCATTATTTTAGGCATGGAGGCAAAGGTGTCGGTACAGACGGCAGAGGAAAGCGATGTGCTCATCATTCCGGCTGCAGGCGTAAACTATTCCAGTGACGGAATCTTTTGCTACATCCTCGCGGATGGCGTGATTGAAAAGAGAGAGATTGAGATCGGACTCAGTGATGATGAGTATGTCCAGGTACTTTCCGGCCTTTCCGAAGGGGATAAGGTTGTCACAAATGTGACGGGCGTTATTGAAGAAGGAATGAAGGCGACAGAAATCAATGCTTCCGCTCTGAATAGTGAGGAAGTAACAGAAGAATAGTACGGGGGAGATTATGACACAGTTTTTAGAGTATGTAAAAATGGCTCTCATGAACATTAAGAGCAATAAAGGACGTTCTCTTCTGACTATGCTGGGTATCATCATCGGTATTTCCTCCGTTATCATGGTTATTTCCATAGGTAACGGGGTTTCGGACCAGATTAATGAGGAGCTTGATAATCTGGCCGGCGGACAATTATATTTTTATTCCGGCAGTATGATGGGAGAAGCGACGGAGGAGAACATCCGGTTTACGACGGAGGATTTTGAAGCGATAGAAGAAAAAATCGAGCATGTAAAGGGAGTCAGTCCGAGCTATCAGACCTATGGTACGGCGCGTAGTAAAAAAGGTGAATTTTCTGCCTTTTTGTACGGTGGTACGGTGGCACAACAGTATATTTACACGGAGCCCATTATTAAAGGAAGATATTTTAACCAATCGGATTATGAGACGGCCAGCCGGGTGTGTGTAATCCGTGAGAGTAGTGCGATTGCACTGTTTGGTACGACCGATGTTGTCGGAGAGAGCTTTGAAACAATGGTAGACGGAATGTCAATGGAATGCACAATCATCGGTATCAGACAGGATAATGCGGCGAGTGGTCTCAGTGGAATGTTGATATATTATGATGAGGTTGAAATGGAGCTTCCGATTACAACGATGGGAACGGCACTTGGATATTATGTTGACGATTTTTCCAGCTTTTATGTATTTACGGACGGACCGAAGTATGCAACGGACGCAGCTTCTGCAATTCTGCGTCTGCTGCGCAGCAGATATCAGCTTCCGGTGGATTCAAAAGCAATTCAGATGCAGGATTTTAACGATTCGATGAAGAGTATCACTCAGGTAATTGACATGATTACGGTGTTTGTCGTGTTTGTCGCAGCGATTTCGCTTCTGGTAGGCGGTATCGGGGTAATGAATATCATGCTGGTATCTGTGACGGAGCGCACCCGTGAAATCGGTATACGAAAGTCGCTCGGTGCAAGAACTCGTTCGATTATGCTGCAGTTTTTGGCTGAGTCGGCAATTATTACGCTGCTTGGTGGTGTGATCGGAATTATTCTGGGAGTCTGCGGAGCAAATCTGGTGTGCGGAATCATGGGATTTCCGGCGAAGGTTACGGCTGTAACTGTGCTGGTTACGACACTGTTTTCGACGGGAGTGGGTCTTTTCTTCGGAATCTACCCGGCGAGAAAGGCGGCAAAGCTGAGTCCGATTGAAGCACTCAGACACGATTAATAAAGATTTCATAATAAAGTGCAGGCGTTATGGCTTGCACTTTTTCTTTTCATATAATATGATAATTCAATGTGAAGGAAATATTGCAGGATGAAACGGAGGAACTTCTATGAAACGGGAAATGGTACCGGAGATGCGGGAAGAAAATGTAAGTGAAGAACTTGTTCTGAATCAGGATGAGGTGTTATATGAGGTGGATGTCCATATGACAGCGTCAATTCTATATGACTATATGCTCCGTCATACTTATATGAGCCTGACGGGACCGCTGGCAACGGTGCTTGGAATTATGTGCATCATGTTTTTTATGAATGGTGCAAGTTTTATTTATTTGCTGGCAGGTATTGTGATTATTGCATATCTTCCGTGGAATTTATTTCTGAATGCCAAAAGACAGGTGTTAACGAATGAGGCATTCAAAAAGCCGCTTCACTATTCATTTACCGAGGAAGGAATTTATGTTTCCCAGGATGGCAGAATGGAAATGCAGAGATGGGAGAATATGTATAAGGCAGTTTCTACGGGAAAGAGTGTGATTGTATATACTTCTAAAGTAAATGCTTCTATTTTTCCGAGAAAAGATCTTGGTGGGGATTCGGTGGCTCTCCTTGAAATCCTTTGCAGATATATGGATCCGAAGAAAGTGAAGTTTAAACAATAGTGTACACTTTTTTCGCTTTATGATAAAATACAGGTGATGTGTATGGAATATATGGAATATGAAAGCAGCAGCGAGCAGGAGACCTTTGTTCTCGGTGAAAAAATAGGAAAAGAAGCTGTGCCGGGTAGTGTTTACGCGCTGCTCGGAGATTTGGGCGTTGGGAAAACGGTGTTTACAAAAGGGTTTGCCAAGGGGCTCGGAATCAGTGAGCATGTCAGCAGCCCGACGTTTACCATTTTGCAGGTTTATGATGAGGGGAGACTTCCGCTCTATCATTTTGATGTATACAGAATCGGCGATCCGGAGGAAATGGAAGAAATCGGTTACGAGGACTACTTTTTTGGAGACGGGGTTTGTCTGGTGGAGTGGGCGAATCTGATTGAGGAACTTATGCCGGAGCAGACAACATGGATTCGCATTGAGAAGAATTTAGAAAAAGGTTTTGAATTCAGAAAAATTACGATTAAAGAAGGCAGATAATATGAAGATTGCAGCGATAGACAGCTCGGGGCTTGTGGCCGCTGTTGCTATTCTTGACGGCGACACGATATTGGCAAAGTACAGTGTGAATTATAAGAAAACGCATTCACAGACTTTGTTGCCGATGCTGGCAGAAATTACGAAGATGACAGAGTTTGAATTAGACAGTCTGGATGCGATTGCAGTTGCAAAGGGACCGGGTTCTTTTACAGGGCTGCGCATCGGCTCGGCTACGGCAAAGGGCCTTGGGCAGGCACTGGCAAAACCGATTATTGAGATTCCTACGCTGGATGCAATGGCGTATCAGATGTATGCGGTGGAGAGGGTGATATGTCCGCTGATGGATGCAAGGCGCGGACAGGTTTATACCGGTTTGTATCGCTTTGAACGCAGGGACGGGGAGACGAAGTTCCGTGTTCTGGAGCCACAATGTGCAGTAGCGGTTGAAGAGATGATAGACAGGATAAATGAGCTGGGATGCCCGGTAATATATCTTGGAGACGGGGTTCCGGTTTATGCCTCTGTGCTGAAGGAGAGAACTGCCGTTGATTTTGAGTTTGCCCCTGCAAACTGTAATCGTCAGGATGCAGCAGCTCTGGCAGCTCTGGCAGCATTAGAATTTGAAAAGGACAATGTCGTTTCCGCAGCGGAGCACAGACCTGATTATTTAAGATTGTCACAGGCGGAGAGGGAACGTCTTGAAAAAGAGGGAAAACATAATGCTTGAAATTCGTCCGATGAAAAAGAGTGATGTGGAACAGGTGGCGCGGATGGAGAGCGAATGCTTCTCCGAACCGTGGAGTGCACAGGCGTTCACGGATGCTCTGGATAAGGAAGAATATTTGTATATGGTTGCTGCAGAGGGGACGGATGTGCTGGCTTACTGCGGAATGTACCGGGTGCTGGATGAGGGGAATATCACGCAGGTTGCCGTGCGACCGGACAGGCGGAGAGAAGGCATCGGCGGACGGCTTTTGCAGGATTTCATGCAAAAAGGTAAAAAGCTCGGTGTGTCCGCGTATACTTTAGAAGTGCGTGTATCAAATCCGGGTGCAATCCGATTGTATGAGATGTGCGGATTTGAGACGGAAAGTGTGCGAAAGGGCTTTTATGACTTTCCGAAAGAGGATGCATACATTATGTGGAAACGTTAGCCAGTGCTAACAACAATTACCACTATCATATAAAGGTGTGCTGGTGTACGCTATATTTGAATTGTTTTGTCAGGAACAGGAGGAAAACAAATGAAAATATATGATGAACATCAGGTGTTGCAGAAGGTAATCTGCAATCGCTGCGAAAAGAAACTGGTTGTGGAAAACGGAATGCTGAAGGATTCGGCTTATGAGGGAAGACAGACCTTTGGCTATTTTTCGGAAAGAGATGGTGTGACACATCGGTTTGATTTGTGCGAAGAATGTTATAACGAGTGGATTCGTATGTTCCGCATCCCTGTGTCGGAGACGGAAAATCCGGAGATGATCTGATGAGTCTGCCCCGGAAGTTTTTAGATATAAGAAGTTGAGGAAAAAGAATGATAGATGTATGTCTGCTCGGAACCGGCGGAATGATGCCGCTTCCGTATCGGTATCTGACATCCATGATGGCCAGATACAATGGAAAAAGCATATTGATTGATTGCGGTGAAGGAACGCAGATAGCAATGAAGGAAAAGGGCTGGAGTCCGAAGCCGATAGATGTCATCTGCTTTACGCATTATCATGCGGATCATATCAGCGGATTGCCGGGAATGCTGCTCACCATGGGCAATGCCGAGCGCACGGAGCCATTGCTTTTGGTTGGACCTAAGGGACTTGAAAGAGTGGTGGGTGCACTTCGTGTCATAGCACCGGAGCTGCCGTTTGAAATCAAATTTCACGAGCTGACAGAACCGTTTGAGCGAATTGACATGGGTGATTACAGACTGGAGGCGTTTCGTGTAAACCACAATGTCATCTGTTACGGATATAATATGATTGTGGAGCGCGCCGGAAAATTCCAGGTTGAAAAGGCAAAAAAGCTCGGAATTCCGGTTCGCTGCTGGAATCCTTTGCAAAAGGGAAACATAGTGGAGTATGAAGGAAAAACTTACACTCCTGATATGGTAATGGGGGCTCCGCGAAAAGGATTAAAAGTGACCTATTGCACCGATACAAGGCCGACCAGGTCAATTGAAGAAAATGCGTCGGAAGCAGATTTGTTTATCTGTGAAGGAATGTACGGTGAGGAGGATAAGCAGCAGAAGGCAAGAGAGCATAAGCACATGACATTTTATGAGGCGGCAAAAATTGCCAGAGATGCGAAGGTAAAACAGATGTGGCTGACGCATTACAGCCCGTCTCTTCCGTGGCCGGATCAGTATCTTCCGCAGGTGCGCAGGATATTTGGAGCGTCGCTTACGGCAAAGGACGGACAGACATTAGAACTGGATTTTGAAGAGGATGAATAAGAACCATAAATAAAAGAAGGGAGGCGGTACGAAAGGATGAAAAGATTTTTTTGCAGTAAAAATAAAGGATTACTGATTACTGTTGTGCTGATTCTTTTGGTTATAGGGTATTTCTATTCTTTTTCACGGAGAAATGTATCGCAGCCTGAAGAAACGGAGACGGAAATAGAAGTGATGACGGCTACACAGCAGGTGCTGGCCCGTGACCTTGAAATCAGTTATCCGCCGACTCCGAGAGAGGTTGTAAAATATTTTAGTGAAATTACGCAATGTTTTTATAATGAGGAGCTTTCCGCGGAGGATATCTACGCACTCGGCATGAAGGCGAGAGACCTGTATGATGCGGAGCTGGTGGCAAATCAGACCGAGGCGGATTATATGGCAGCTCTCAAGTACGACATACAGGATTTTAAAAACAAAAACAGAACCGTTGTCAGCTATGAGCCGTCTTCGAGTCTTGACGTGGAGACGTTTTCTGAGAATGGATATGAATGGGCGAGGCTGTATTGTAACTACGGAGTCAAGCAAGGGGACATTTTGTATAACTCGAATATGGTATTCATTTTGAGGAAAGATGAAAATGAACATTACAAAATATACGGCTGGAAGCTTGCAGAGGGGAAATAGTCATAAGGAAGTGTAAAAAGAAAGATGACAGAGCAGAAGGATGTTTTGATATTAGGTATAGAGAGTTCTTGCGATGAGACAGCGGCCTCTGTTGTGAAAAACGGCAGAGAGGTTTTGTCTAATGTGATTTCGTCACAGATAGACCTGCACACTCTGTACGGAGGTGTTGTACCGGAAATTGCTTCGAGAAAGCACGTGGAGAGAATCAATCAGGTGATAGATCAGGCTCTTGCGGATGCAGGGGTAACTTTTGACGATATTACCGCGATTGCGGTGACATACGGACCGGGACTTGTCGGGGCTCTTCTTGTCGGAGTGGCGCATGCAAAGGCGCTTGCTTTCGCACTTAAAAAACCGCTTGTCGGCGTGCATCACATCGAAGGACATATCAGTGCGAATTACATAGAGCATAAGAATCTGGAACCCCCGTTTGCTTGTCTGGTCGTGTCGGGCGGACATACGCATCTGGTTGTGGTAAAGGATTACGGAACATATGAAATTGTCGGCAGAACCTGTGATGATGCTGCGGGAGAAGCATTCGATAAAGTGGCAAGAGCCATAGGACTCGGCTATCCGGGAGGTCCTAAGATTGACAAGCTGGCAAAAGAGGGAAATGCAGAGGCTATACATTTTCCGAGGGCTAAGGTTGGGGATAATGTATATGATTTTAGCTTTAGCGGGCTGAAGTCT
The DNA here is from genome assembly GCA_964519385.1 of uncultured Kineothrix sp. Taxonomy (GTDB): domain Bacteria; phylum Bacillota; class Clostridia; order Lachnospirales; family Lachnospiraceae; genus SVFI01. The sequence goes on along the minus strand of CAZFLR010000001.1, from coordinate 1,232 downwards.
GCGGTACTCAATTATCTCAACTCGTGTGAGATGAAGGGGGAGGAGATCAATCGGGCAGATGTGGCTGCTTCTTTTCAGAAGGCTGTCACGGATGTGCTTGTAGACCATGCCATGCAGGCGATGGAAGAATATGGATTTAAAAAGTTTGCAATCGCAGGCGGAGTAGCTTCCAACTCTGCATTGAGACAGGCATTTGAAACTGCCTGTGCGGACAGGAATATAGAGTTTTACAGACCATCACCCGTTTACTGTACGGACAATGCAGCGATGATAGCAGTGGCCGGCTATTATGAGTATATCAGCGGAACGCGCAGCGACCTTACTTTAAATGCGATTCCTAATTTAAAACTGGGAGAAAGATAATTGCTTATGAATAATAAGAAGACGGCGGCGGTCGTCCTGGCTGCCGGACAGGGTAAAAGAATGGGGAGCGGAACGGCAAAGCAGTACATGCTGCTGGATAAAAAACCGGTTTTGTACTACGCGCTTCGTGCTTTTGAACAAAGCGGAATAGATACTGTTGTCCTTGTGACGGGAAAAGATGAAATCGAATATTGCAAAAAGGAAATCGTAGAATTTTACGGTTTTAAAAAAGTTAAAGCCGTTGTCTCGGGCGGAAAAGAAAGATATCATTCGGTTGCCGGCGGGCTGCGTGCACTCAAAGAGATGGAAGACGGGACAGAAATTGTGCTTATTCATGATGGTGCCCGGCCGTTTGTCACACCGGACATCATTCACAAACTGATTGAGGAAACCGGTGAGAAAGAGGCGTGTGTCATCGGAACACCGGTGAAGGATACAATCAAAATAGTGGATGATGAGGGCTGCTGTGCGCAGACCCCACCAAGAAATAAAGTCTGGGCAGTGCAGACCCCGCAGGCGTTTAAATATACACTTGTCGCCGAAGCATATGAAGAACTTCTGCAAAGAGAGGAGGAACTTCTCAGACAAGGAGTTCTGGTAACGGATGATGCCATGGTGGTGGAGCATATGACGGACAGTAAGGTTTTTTTGGTGGAAGGAGACTATACGAATATTAAAATTACCACCCCGGAGGACCTTGTAATTTGCGAGGCTTTTTTGAAAAAAATAAAAAAATGAAAAACTTTGAAAAAAGTTGTTGACACAATGAAATTCATTTGCTAGAATAATCCTTGCGCTGACCGAGAGGTAAGCGAATGGAGAGGTATCGAAGTGGTCATAACGAGGCGGTCTTGAAAACCGTTTGTCCG